>JAAZLE010000071.1 GCA_012799455.1 Clostridiales bacterium
AGGATAGTATGGAAATACAAAGTAAATCAGGGCACTCATCCGGGAAGTTTAATAGAGAACTACATTCTCTAAGCCTAAGTTTAACTGATAGTTTAACTAAAAGATTAGGGGATTATTTACCTGCGAGGAACGGTAATAATAACTATTATGAAATAATTTCTTCAATCAAAGAGAACGCAGAAGAGTCATTAGAGAATGGTATGAGCGATCTCGAAGAAGAGGAAGCTGATAAGTTATTGTCTTTCAGAAAAATATTCACAGGGATAGATAAGCTTGAATATATAGATACTAAGCACATACGCAACAGTAAGAGGTTTGAAAGAGCAAAACAAGCCTTTATGCAAAGTGATTTTGATAAGGCAATATTAGTTGCTCAAACAGTGGAAGAGGATACTATGTATTATCCACCTAGCAGATCTTTAATAATTCATGCCGCGATGGAGTCTGGGGATCTGGATTTAGCGACAACGGTAGCACATGATTTTTATGAAAAACAACCTTTAAATCCATTGGCATATGAAGGGTTGTTAGAGCTCTATGTTACAGCTTTAGATGTCTCGGGTGAAGAGGTATTAAGTTTCGTTAACAATATTATTGTTTCATTGGCAGAGCATAATAGATATGAAAGTTTGCGTTCGCTTGGTGTTTTGCTAAGTTTGCTTGATTTTAATGATGCCGCAGTCAAGGCTACTGCAGAAGATTTTTATGCTAATAAAGCGTCTTCAGTAAGGAATATATGTCATATTGGAACACTTATAAATGCTGGGGATTATGCAAATGCAAAAAGGCGATTAAATAAAGCAATAAGACTGTTTCCAACAAACGGACAGATTTTATTTATGAATTGGTTATTGAGAAGTAAGTCCTTACTAAACTCTCCTTCGCTCATAAACAACAAAGTATTCACAAACATTATTCTTGAAAATAGCGTTGATGAAATTAGTCGTCAGTATTTTGATGAGTTTAGTAACAATTGTATTAATTATTTAAATGACGAGTGTATTTTAACGCCAAAGGCGTTGGATTTAATGGATGTTATTTTTACGTCTAATTTTAGAAAGGCACAAAACTTGGTGTTAGCACTGAATTACAATAACAAATCCAATGCATATATAGATTTTCTTATTGACAAACTTAGGTATCCTTTTATACCAAAAGATCTTAAAAGCTCAATGATTGAGGCAATTTTAAATACAGGTAAAAATTTAGACAAAAATGTTACGGTAACATACTTAGATGGATTTAGAATTATTAAGCTATATAACGTAATGTTTCCTAACACCCCATATGGTAAGTTAATGAGAGAAGTATATGCTACGACATACTCAAAAACAATAGAAGTAGATTTTTGGGTGGATGCAAAACTTCTTCACAACATAGCTTATGAAGTAGCTAAGAGAGAGTTAAAGCTCTCTTCACAGCCTGCATTTAGTGGTGCGTTATTTTTTTATGCGGTGATTAGTTCTTCTGGTAAGGTTCCGGAAGTTGACATGTTAAGCACGATTGCCAAGATTTTCAAAACAAAAACCCCAACTCTCATCAAATATATAAGAGAGATAAAACCAGTTGTGCTGACTATCAAAGGGTTTGAAGATCTTATTTCATCAGATTTTTAGCTTCAAAGTAGCAGTTTTAAATTCAATTAAGGCTTCGATATTCGAGAGTCTATGAATAAGTTTTTATTGAGTTAACTTTGTTTTTACGAGCATATTATCTAGGTTTATGATGTGCTTGTCTAAGCGCAAGATTCAGATGTTTCACATTCAGAAAAAGGCTTTATTTTGAAAAAGTTAATCTTTTTAAGAAAAACTATTCGCGTTAAGGACGCTATGGCAAAACCTATATATCCTCCAAATAATACATCAGACAAGTAATGTGCTGCTACTACAATTCTGCTTATTCCTACAAGCAAAGTATATACTATTGGAACTGCCCAGAAAAATACCCTATACCTCTTAAACTTATCAAAAATATCTGGTAAGATTATTAAACTAAAGGACGCAGATGCTGCCACGGTGTGTCCAGAAGGGAAGGATTTAAAAGCATCATCATCAGCTTCTAAAAAAGCAAGGCGATAACTATCTGTTCGATATTCTGGCTGTTTAAATAAGTTGATTTTATACCACGGAGTAAACCCCTTGTAATTTGGGCATAATTCTGCCAGTAATGCTGGGGCATTAGGGTTTCCTTCTGTCATTGTTCTAAAGCGCTGCCTATCCCATAGTACTTTAAAGACTTGAACAAGTATATTGCTGAGGGCTAGCACTATTATGATGAATAAAGCAAACCATAGCAACTTATTCATTGTATCTTGAGACAGAACCTTCCCACAAACTAAGCATAAAATAGTAAAGAAAATGGAAAACATAACCATATAAAGGAGTGGATATAATAGGTCTTCCTTAGTAAATCGCTTACCGAAATAATAAAGTGTTATAAAACACCCAGCGAAAGTGAGGATGGCAAATATTACTTTAGTTGCCATGTTTTTCTTTTTATCGGCAAAAAAGTTTTGATAATACAATATTATACAGGCAGCTAGTCCGAAAATAAAAAGAGGGAGTTCGCCTGTATTTGCAAAATATTGTCCAAAAGAATGCTCCGGATTGTAAAGAGCTTTGTTTATAGCTAAATCGAAAAATGCGGATATTATAGCTAATATGATGAAAATAGTAATCGATATAATGACACCTATAAACGCAGGTTTAATTTTAGTATTTTTATTCATATCTCTTCCTCGTATAAAGTTAATATAACTCTATTTTACCACAAAACATCGGATGTAAAAACCCCCAGCCTGTAAGTATCGGTTGGGGGCAATAATATTTCTATTGAATGAATTCTTGTTAAAAAATTAGGGAGTTTTGTATGTGAGTAATAATTTCTGGGATAGTTAGGCGAATCTGTTCCATAGTGTCTCTATCTCGCAGAGTGCATGTATTGTCTTCTAGCGTTTGATAATCAATAGTTATACAGAAAGGCGTGCCAATTTCGTCTTGTCTTCTATAACGTTTTCCAATAGAACCTGAAATATCAAAGTCGGTTGGGAAATGCTTAACTAGTTGGCTATATATCATATCTGCGTTTTCGGAAAGATTTTTTTGAAGCGGTAGAACTGCAGCTTTATATGGGGCTAAGAAGGGATGGAGTTTTAATACAGTTCTAGTATCTGTTTTATTGACTGTTTCTTCCGTATACGCGTTACTTAAGAACGCAAGAAGCATTCTATCGACACCAAGAGAGGGCTCTACGCAGTAAGGAATATATTTTTCTTGTGTTATAGGATCAGTATATTCCATAGATTTATTAGATTTATTCATATGTGACTTTAGGTCAAAATCTGTCCTGTCCGCGATGCCCCAAAGTTCTCCCCAGCCAAAAGGGAATAAAAACTCAAAATCCGTTGTTGCAACGCTATAGTGAGACAATTCTTTTGGATCATGATCCCTTAAGCGGAGGCTATCAGGATTGATTCCTAGGCTGATGAGCCAGTTATAACAAAAATCTCTCCAATAATTAAACCAATCAAGATCAGTTCCAGGTTTACAGAAAAACTCAAGCTCCATTTGCTCAAACTCACGAGTCCTAAAAATAAAGTTTCCAGGTGTGATTTCATTTCTAAAACTTTTTCCTATCTGCGCTATGCCAAAAGGTATTTTCGCGCGGGCGCTACGTTGTACAT
This sequence comes from Clostridiales bacterium, assembly GCA_012799455.1. Taxonomy (GTDB): domain Bacteria; phylum Bacillota; class Clostridia; order Christensenellales; family DTU072; genus MWEH01. Next base: position 3,683 of record JAAZLE010000071.1, read on the forward strand.
TGTTGAAGTTGACAAAAATGCCCTGAGCTGTTTCAGGTCTTAGATAAACAGTACTAGCAGTATCTTCGGTAACGCCTTGGAAGGTTTTAAACATCAAATTAAATTGTCTTAAGTCTGTAAAATCACTATTACCACAAGTAGGGCACTTGATATTATTTTCTTTTATGTAGTCTTGCATTTTCTTTAAATCCCATCCTGCTATTGCAATGTTTAAATTGTTTTTTTGGACATGATTTTCAATTAATGTATCTGCTCTATGTCGAGATCTGCAAATTTTACAATCCATTAGTGGGTCGGAAAAACCGCTCAGGTGTCCGCTAGCCTCCCATACAGTAGGGTTCATTAGTATTGCGCAATCTACTCCGTAATTCAACTTGCTTTCAGTTACAAATTTTTTCCACCAAGCTTTTTTTATGTTGTTTTTTAGTTCGACACCTATGGGGCCATAGTCCCAAGTATTTGCCAATCCACCATAAATTTCACTACCTGCGAAAATAAAACCGCGACCCTTGCATAGTGCTACTAGTTTGTCCATTGTGAGTTCCGCCATTCTCTCCTCCGTTTTAATTAATACTATATTTTTTGCGATAACAAGTTATAAGTACATTTTCTTCTTATACAATGATAAACTATTCGTTAAAAATTATAAAGCGAAAATATTAGGACGATAACGCAAAAATGACAAATCAAAAATAATTTTACGTTGTATATAGTATGAATAGATTTGTAGAATAAATCGCTCTAAACTAGTAATATTTTTGGCTAAACATTTTTACATTGTTATTAATGGGTGTTTTGTTGTAATATATTTATATGTTTATGCGCATCTGCGCTAATTAAACTGATGTATATACACATGATATTCTTTAGATGCTTCGTATTGTTGTAATACAGAAAAATATTGGAGAAGTAGTGTTAAAAACAATAAAAACTAAAAAGATGTCTTAACATAAAAAACTAGAAGTTGGGAGTAAGGGCGTTAAAATTATGAGTAATCAATATGTTTTTCCAAGCGGATTAAGACTTGTTATAAATAAGATAGACACAGCAAGAAGTGTTTCTGTTGGTGTTTTCGTTGCTGCTGGTGCAGGGTATGAAAATGAATTTAGCAACGGGCTATCTCACTTTGTAGAGCACATGCTCTTCAAAGGGACTACGTCTAGAAGTGCATTTCAAATTGTCGAAGAAGTCGAAAGTCTAGGTGTAAAAATTAACGCGTTCACATCAAAAACTATAACTGCTTACTATACCAGTTCTCTTGATTCGCATCTCGAAAAATGTGTAGAGATATTGTCCGATATTTATTATAATTCAGTTTTTAACAAAGATGAGATGAATAAAGAAAGGAGTGTTATACTGGAAGAGATACAGATGGGAGAGGAGGATCCTTATGAGCTTTGTTTGGATAATATTTCAACTGCATTTTATGGATATAAAGGTCCAGGACAAAACATATTAGGAACAAAGAAAAAAATAGAAGCATATACTCCGTTAGACATAAAAAAATATTTCAATGAGGAATATATTCCGGCTCAGACAGTAGTTTCTATTGCAGGAAATATAGATGAGAGCATAACGTATAATCTGGTGTATGATTACTTTGAAAGATTCGCAAAGCAAGGCACGGTAGCAAAACAAAAACAAAACAACGAAACTCCAAGTTTTGAGGAAATAGTAATAGATAAGCCTAACGAGCAATCGCATATAGCCATTGCTTTTCCGGGATTAGATATATTTGATGTCGATTATAACGCATTAAAAATGGCTAGTAATTTATTTGGAGGTGGAATGTCTTCAAGATTATTTCAAAGCGTAAGAGAGGATTTGGGGTTAGCTTATAATATTTTCAGTTCAACTTCAGCATACTTATACTCTGGAGTGTTCATCATATATTTAGCAACTAATCTAAATACGGTTGAACAATCTGTAGAAGCAGTTAAAAAAGAAATCAACAAAGTAGTTGACTTGGGTTTCAATGAGGGTGAATTTCTTAAAGCAAAAGAACAGTTTAAAACATCACTTGCATTACGTATGGAAAGCACTCATTCTATCATGTTAAGTGCAGGTTTTAATTTGTTGATAAAGAATTCTCTTTTCCAGTTCGAAGATGAATTAAGCGATATAGATGCCGTTTCATTAACATATGTTAATGAAGTTATAAAGGGAGTTTTTAGTAAACAAGACTGTGCGGTCAGTTATGTTGGAAAGAAATTAGGAAATAATGTTAAAATATTATTAAACCAAGAATAGGGAATCAGGGAAAATAGTTCGGAGGTATAAATGAAGATTTTCATTGCTAAAGAAAAAAACAACAAACTAGACAAAATAATGTCAATAACTATGTTAATAACTACATTAGTTTTGGCTGTATTGTGCCTAGTAGAAGTAACTAGAAATTTTTTATTAGGGGCATTTGGATATTTAATTTATGCATATTTAATTTGCCTACTATGTGTTGGTTTAGTAAGTTTTTTTGGCAAAAAAGTTAATATGAGTAAAAGAAATAAAGTTATGATAATATTAACACTTATTTCTTTCATGTCACTACTACATGTAGCATTTTTACGCGCAGAAATTGAAAGCGTAGATAATTATATTGTTATTACTTACATCAACCAAAGCAGTGTAGGCGGTGCCGTTTTTTCCGCTTTAACATATTGGCTTTTGGCGATCTACAGGAATTATGCTTTCATGCTATCTTTATCAATAGTAGTTTTTGGATTCATATTGCTTGCAGCAACTTTTCCGCTAATTAAAAAACTAGATGCATTTGTTGAGAAAAAGAAGTCACATTTGAAAACGAACAAAAACACTGATAATAAAGAAAATATTAAAACTAACCCAATACCGCCCAAAGCCCCAATTAAAGAAGAACAACCTATTTTTAGTGATGAGATAATTGCGCCAGTAAAACAGGATGCCAACTCTCTTTTATTTGGAGACACTACTCCAACTACAGGTGTGGAAAAGAGACCGTTATTCAGCACCTTAATTGAAGATGACAAGGAAAGGGAAAGAATAAGCGCAGAATTATTGTTTTCTGACTCGTACAAGCAAAAAAAGGAAGAGTCTTCAGAAAATTACGCAATTTTGGATAAAGGCTGGAATAGCGATGATTTAAATAGACTTTACACTAATCAAGGACGATTACAACTATTGAGGGATAATCAAAACATAGGGAATCGTAGTGCTGAAGAGGTGTTCGGACCATATACTCCAGATGGGGAATATCCTTTCGATGAAAAAAATATGGAAAAATATGCAGATAATAAACCTGAGCAAAGCACAATTAAGGAGTCCCAATCAGGCAACATATTAGTTTCAGAACCAAAGGCTATAGAAAACAAAAGTGAGTTTGATGATCGTGCGGCGCTAGAAGAACTCAAAAAACCATTAACATTTGAGGAGAGTAGCTACTATAAAGGTACTTCATCAGAAAATCAAATAGCTTCTAAAAAGAGCTTTAGTCAAACAGAGACGATTGACTCTAAGACGTCTGTTGATAAACCAGGAGTTGTTACAAAGCAAGAACCATATATATCACAGATTGCAATGGACCCGTCAATTTTGAAGGGGAGTAGGCCTAAATATGAATCGGAAACAATGAAAAAAACCAAAGTTGCTCTTCCTGAAACAGATAATGTTAAAGTAAATTTCGGGGAGCAAACATCATTATTTGACAAGCAAAATACATCAACAAGTAAGCCTGAGAAACCTGTAATGTCAAAACCATATAATGCCCCTCCTTTATCTTTATTAAAAGATCATCAGGAAACTGGAAGTACAATTCCAGAAAACTATGAAGAATTTAAGACCAAGATAGAAGCAACAATGGAAGAATTTGAAGTTCCTGCAGAAGTTGTTGGGGCACGTCGCGGTCCAACATTCACTCTCTACGAACTTAAATTAGGTCCTGGATATCAAATCAGTAAAATTAGAAATTTAAAAGAAAATTTGGTCATGAGACTAGAGGTAAAGCAAATAAGAATACTGGCACCAATAGAAGGTAAAGATGCTTTTGGGTTAGAAATTCCTAATAAAAGTAGAGATATTGTAGGGCTAAAATCAATCTTAACCAGTAGTAAATTTAAGAACACTAAAGATTCTGTTAGCATCGCTTTTGGTAAGACGTTATATGGAGAACCTTTCGTCGGGGACTTAGCAAAAATGCCACATTTATTAGTTGCAGGCGCTACCGGCACTGGAAAGAGTGTGTTTTTAAACTCTGTGATAGTAAGTATGCTTTATAAATATTCTCCAGAAGATCTTAGATTAGTTCTCATAGACCCTAAAAGGGTAGAGATGAGTATTTATAGAGGGCTCCCGAACTTGTTATTAGAAGATACGGTTAAGGAAAGTGCTCAGGCGGTTAATGTTTTGAAGTGGCTAACTGAAGAAATGGACAGGAGATATAAAGTTTTTGAAAATGTAGGTTGTCAAAACATAGATCAGTATAATGAAATGTTTAAACCATCAACTGAGCCGAAAATGGCTAGAATTGTATTAATCATTGATGAGATGGCCGATCTTATGTTAACGGGGAAGGGGCGTGTTGAAGATTATGTCGTAAGAATCGCCCAGCTAGCAAGAGCTTGTGGTATCCACATGATCATAGCAACCCAGCGCCCTATAGTTAAAGTCATAACAGGGTTAATAAAATCAAACATATTATGTAGAGTTGCTTTTGCAGTAAAGACATCAACAGACAGTAGGGTTATTTTAGACGAAATGGGAGCAGAAGATTTGCTTGGAAAGGGTGATATGATTTTTTCAACAAACGAAGGTATGACGAGAATGCAAGGCGCCCTGGTAGAGTTAAGCGAGATTAAACAGGTATGTGATTATATACGTAATAACAACACCACCGATTTTGATGAAACAATAGTTGAAAGCATCAAAGTTAAAGTTGAACCTACCATAGATCCTGAAGAAGCGGCACAAATTGCAAGAGACAACAAGGAAGCAGAGGAAGAAGAATTATTAGGTCGCATTATAAAATATTTTATAAGCAAAGAAAAGGCATCCATATCCAGTGCTCAAAGTAAGTTTGGAATTGGGTATCAAAGGGCGAAGAAAGCAGTTGATGAGTTGGAAGAGAGAGGGTACATTGGACCTGAAACTACAGGAGCTCAAGGGCGCGAAATTTTAATTACAGCGCTAGAAGCCGAAGAGCTCTTTCCGAGCGTCGATTAGGTTAGATTGTTTCTGCCATATTTGTGATATACACTGTTAGGAAGGTAAAAATGAAAGTTGGCGTCATTTCACTAGGCTGTGATAAAAACCGAGTTGACTCTGAAAAAGTAATTGCAAAGCTGCTTAGTCAAGGGTACACAATAACAACAAAAGAATCTGATGCGGATATATTCATTATAAATACATGTGCATTTATAGATGATGCAAAACGAGAAAGTATTGAAACAATACTTGATATTGGGAAAATTAAAGCTAAAAATAAAAAATTAATTATTATAGTAATTGGATGCTTAGCAGAGAGATATGGTGCGCAAGTCACAGAAGATTTGCCAGAAGTTGATTGTTTTATTGGACTCGGTGGTTACGATAAGATAGATGATTTCATAAAACAAAAGGTATCAGAACAATCTGTAGAGCTAGAAGAAAGAAAATATAGCGGTGAAAACCTTTCAGAGAAAGTCGGGTTTTTAAACAACAGGGTAATAATATCTAACGATAAAGAGGGCGTTTATTCATGTAAACGAGTTTTAAGCACGCCAAGTCATTATGCATACTTAAAAATTGCCGATGGGTGTGATAACTTTTGCTCATATTGTGCAATACCTTACATAAGAGGGAGATATAGGTCATATCCTGTTGACCATCTTCTATCGGAAGCACAGGAACTAATAGATGAAGGGGTCAAGGAATTAATTATTGTTGCGCAGGATACTACAAAGTATGGTCATGACATATTTTCGGAGAAAAAACTAACATACTTGTTGAAAGAACTATGCAATCTTAATTTGTACAAAGTACGTTTGCTATACGCCTATCCCGAGTTGATAAATGAAGAGTTGATTGAGCTAATAGCATTTGAAGAGAAAATGGCTAAATATATTGATATGCCTCTTCAACATATAAGCGATGAGGTGTTAAAAAAAATGAACAGGCACATAAGGTCAGGTCAAATTTATGATTTAATTAGAAGAATCAGGAACACTAATCCGCAAATATGCATTAGGAGTAGTTTTATAGTGGGGTTTCCTGGGGAAACTAGTAAACATTTTGAAGAGTTGAAGTCATTTATTAAAGCGGGACATGTCGATTATGCAGGCTTTTTTAGATACAGTAAAGAGGAAGGGACTGTTGCTGCCAAGTATGGAAATCAAATTGCTGAAATAATTAAGAAGAAGAGAGAGAGGGAATTAGTTGCTATCCAAAGTAAAGTTATTGTTAATAAACATAGAAAGTATGAGGGTATTATACAAAAGGTTGTATATGAGGGAATAGATTTTGAGAAAAATTTATTTTTTGGTAGAAATGAGTTTAATGCTCCAGATGTAGACACTAAAGTGTTTTTTACTGCTGATAAAACATTAGATATAGGCAATGTTTATGATGTGCGCATCACAGATTATGGATTCCATTTGTTAGGAGAGGTAATTAATTAACATTTGCTAAAAATATAGTTAACCTATGGAGGCGATATATGGATTTTATAATAAGGGTTTGCTGTTCTATGGTTGAAATAAGAAACAGGATATTTAATTTATTTGATTACCCTGTTAAATATTCTATAAAAGGACGAGGGTTAGATTATTCAATATGTTTTTCTGATGTTACACAGGATGAAAAAGATGCAATATTTGAAACATTTGCAGATGTTTACTATGGTGAAGGCGAGGGCTGTCTTGCAGAAACTTTAGTGTCGCTATTATACAATGACGGGTTAGTTATTTCATTTGCGGAAAGTATTACAGGAGGTATGATTAGTAGTGCGTTAGTTGGCGTATCTGGATGTAGTGATGTTTTCTACGAAGGTGTGATAACTTATTCAAATGGTTCGAAAATAGACAGGCTTAAAGTTGGGGAAGATACTTTGTTAGAATATGGGGCAGTTAGCGCGGAAACAGCTATAGAGATGGCTAATGGCTTGCTAAAAGATAACGTTGGATTAGGCGTGTCTTGTACTGGAATTGCGGGTCCAAATGGCGGCAGTGACTTAAAACCAGTTGGTTTAGTTTTTATTGCAGTTGTATCTCGCGAAATTACGGAGTGTCACCGGTTTGTATTTGAAGGGCCAAGAAATGAAATTAGAGAAAAAACAAAAGACCAAGCGTTATTTTTAGCCATAGAACATATAAAGGATAATTTTTAGTGATAAATGTGATAAATACAAATTCATAAACGAAAGTAATAATAGACTAAAAAAACAAAAACATTGAATAAACAAGATGTCCAAAGTTTGGGACATGCTAAAATTTAATATGAGTTTATACTGTTAAATTAACTAAAAGAATGCTACAATTAAATTGAATATTTAAATGGAGGAAAAAACATGGACGAAAAGAAGAAAAAAGCATTAGAGGTAACTCTTGCTACAATTGAAAAAAACTTTGGTAAGGGATCAATTATACATATGGGTAGCACGGATAAAATTAAAGTTGATGTTATACCTACAGGGTGTTTAACATTGGATAAGGCGCTTGGAGTGGGCGGTATCCCAAGGGGACGCGTAGTAGAAATATATGGGCCTGAAAGTTCAGGTAAAACAACTTTAGCATTGCACTTTGTTGCAGAAGCGCAAAAACTAGGTGGGATTGTTGCGTTTATTGATGCAGAGCATGCTCTTGACCCTACATACGCAGCAAATTTAGGTGTGGATTTAAATTCACTTTACGTATCTCAACCTGATAATGGAGAGCAAGCTTTAGAAATTGTAGAAGAATTAACCAAAAGTGGTAGTATAGATTTAATTATAGTAGATAGCGTAGCTGCGCTAACTCCGAAGGCAGAAATTGATGGCGAAATGGGAGATAGTCATATGGGGCTTCAGGCAAGATTAATGTCACAAGCATTGAGAAAATTAGCTAGCATTTTGAATAAAACTAATACTTGCTTGGTTTTCATAAATCAACTAAGAGACAAAATTGGTGTAATGTTTGGAAATCCTGAAACGACAACTGGAGGAAAAGCTCTTAAGTTTTATTCGAGTATAAGATTGGATGTAAGGAAAAAGGATACAATTAAAGATAGCGGTGAGAACGTAGGAACTAGAACAAGGGTTAAAGTAGTTAAAAATAAATTAGCCCCTCCGTTTAAGGAAGCGGAATTTGACATTATTTATGGTGAGGGTATATCTAAACTTGGCTGTATATTGGATATGGCAGTTGATGAAGGAATTGTCCAAAAAAGCGGATCTTGGTACCAATATGAAGGTGAAAAGGTTGCTCAAGGCAGAGAAAAGACAATAAGATATTTAAGAGAAAATCCAGATATGATTGATGAAATAGAGAAAAAAATAAGAGAAAATTTCTAGTTTAAATAACCTTTAATTGACTGGTATGTCTTATATGTCTATTGACTTACTTGTCATAGATATATTATAATACGAACATGGAATTTAAAGTTCGATTTAGCGAACGGGCGAACATATATAATTTCAAATAAAAATTTTAGGAGGCAACAATGTTGTTAGGCAGTCTTGTGTTGGCTGTCGCATCATTGCCAGGTTGGGCAATAGTCGTCATAACATTGTTTCCGGCAATAGCTTTAGGTTTCATTTTAGGTTATGTCTTGTACAAACAAATTCTGACAAGAAGAAAGGAAGATGCAAGAAGTGAATTTAATAGATTGACAGAAGAAGCTAGACTGGAAGCAAAAAACATCAGGCAAGATGTGATGCTGGAGGCAAAAGAAGAGCAGTTAAGGTTAAGAAATGAGTTTGAAAATGAGTCTAAAAATAGGCGTTTAGAGTTTCAAAGAACAGAAGCTCGCTTAAGCCAAAAAGAAGATTTATTACAAAGGAAAGAAGACCAATTAGATAGAAAGCTTGTTGAATTAGAACATTCGCAAAAAGATCTTGAGATGAAATGTGTAAATCTTGAAGATTTAGAAAAAGCTTTACTTGAAAAAAACGAAAAGGCGCTAGCCGAGTTAGAAAGAATAGGCGGACTTACGCGAGAGGAAGCCAAACAGTCCATTATTGATGAGATGGCTGAGTCAGCAAAAGTTGCTGCTTTTTCGATTATTAAAGAAATAGAGCAAAAAGCAATTGAAGAGGGAGAAAAGAAAGCAAGACATCATATAGCGCTTGCCATACAAAGGTGTGCAGTCGATGTTTCTTCTGAAACAACTTCAACAGTTGTAGAGTTACCAAATGATGAGATGAAAGGTAGAATCATTGGTAGAACGGGTAGGAACATTAAAGCATTAGAAAGTGCGACAGGGGTAGATTTCATCATAGACGATACACCTGATGTTGTTACACTGTCTAGTTTTGATCCAATACGCAGAGAGATTGGCAGGCAGACGCTTTCAAAATTAATTGCTGATGGTAGAATTCACCCTGGCAGAATTGAGGAATTAGCCGATAAAGCTAGAAAAGAGATTGATGCTTCCGTAAAAGATGCGGGACAAAATGCTATCTATGAAGCAAATATATTTGGAATACACCCCGAATTAATAAAGCTATTAGGCAGACTACAATATAGGACAAGTTATGGTCAAAATGTGCTGAAACATTCACTTGAAGTGTCGTTTATAGCTGGAATATTGGCGGCTGAATTAGGTGCAGATGAAAAAGTTGCAAAAAGAGCTGGGCTTTTACATGATATTGGTAAGGCTATTGATCATGAGTATGAAGGAACTCACATTCAAATAGGAGTTGAACTGGCTAGAAAATATAAAGAAAACGAAAAAGTTATTCATGCAATTGAAGCACATCATGGTGATGTAGACGCCAATTCTTTGGAAGCAATACTTGTACAAGCAGCAGATGCGATAAGTGGATCAAGGCCTGGAGCTAGGCGGGAAAGCATTGAGTTATATACGAAGCGGCTTGAGAAATTAGAAAGTTTAGCAAATTCGTTCGCAGGAGTTGATCAGTCATATGCAATACAAGCAGGCAGGGAAATTAGAGTAATAGTTAAGCCTGGGGCTATAGATGATTTACAAACACAAATACTAGCAAGGGAAATAGCCGACAAAGTAGAAAAAGAGTTGGAGTATCCTGGACAGATTAAAGTAAATGTTATTCGTGAAGTTCGAAATGTAGAATATGCAAAATAACGAAAACGATAAAGGATTAAAAACAGAGCGGCATCAAGAGGGTGCCGCTCAATTTTATAGCAATGTAGTTTATGCCAAAAGAAAAGAGATAAAATTATGCTGCGTGGTTATGGTTTTCTTGTCGCTCTTAACCATTATAGTATCTCACATCCTTTTCAGGAGATTTTTACCTAATAAAGCATTTGAGTTTTTAGACCTTATAATAGTTTTTTTACTACTTGTCCCATGTGTTTTTTTACATGAATTAACGCATATTATGGCAATGTTAGCTATTGGAGTAAATATGGTCGATATAAAAATAGGGCATAAGTTTAAACAAGGCTTTGTTTATTGCCATATGGCGAAATCAGTTGAAATTTGGAAGTATAGAGTGGTTTTGAGTATGCCATTTTTTTTAACAGGCTTATTACCATTTGTTTTGTCTATCGTTTTTTTAAACGTCGCGTACGCAATGCTATTTTTAATTTCACTTACGATATGTAGTGGAGATGTTATAATGTTTCTCAAAACGTTAAAATTTAAATCTAAGGAACTTGTACTAGATCATGCCCAATATCCAGCTTTTTATGTACTTACTGCTAATGTAGATGAAGAAACTTTTTTAAAAAACGAGTTAAGTTTGGAAAATGAGTATAAAATACATGATTCTTAGTTTATAAAATGTGAAACAAGTTGTCAGTTCAAAATTGTATTGCGTTAAAATCAATGATTTTTGTCCAAAGCGATATAAATTATTAACTCCAAGATTATTCTTCAATAATATATTTTCCTTAAATACAGTTGTTAATAAACTAAATAAGTTGTAATATAAATTAACTTTAACTTACTAAAGAGGTGTTTTGTGTTAAATATTTTTAACTATGGTGTAGTTTATAAGAATGGTGTTTTCCAAAAGTCACAGGAAACTAATGGTTTTAATAAAACAATTACTTATGACATATTGAAAAAACATGTCGCAAATCAAATTTTGTCTAAAAATGAAAATCTAAATATAACTTTTGACGCTATTGCTTCTCACGATATCACTTATGTAGGTATTATACAGACTGCCAAGAGTATTGGTGTTGACCAATTCAAACTTCCTTATGTGCTGACGAACTGTCATAATAGTTTATGCGCAGTTGGTGGTACTATTAACGAAGATGATCATAAGTTTGGACTTTCCGCCGCAAAAAAATATGGTGGGATATACGTGCCTGCACATGTAGCAGTTATACATACATTTATGAGAGAAAAGTTTGCAGCACCTGGAAAAATGATTCTAGGTAGCGATAGCCATACCAGGTATGGAGCACTCGGTACTCTTGCTATGGGAGAAGGAGGACCAGAACTTGTTAAACAAC
>JAAZLE010000072.1 GCA_012799455.1 Clostridiales bacterium
AATGTTAAAAGATTACGTCATAGAGCTTCTCTTGCCATCTGGTGTGGCAATAACGAAATGGAGTCTCTTAGCGATAGCTGGATAGAAAACAGACAAAAACTACTAAGCGAATACGAGACTTTTTTCTATAAAATAGTCCCTTCTGAACTAATTAAATTAGACCCTGTTACACCGTACTGGGCATCGTCTCCAAGTAGCGGAGTTTTCCTGAAAGGGGTAGATGATGATAAAAAAGGCGATACACATTTATGGGCGGTATGGCATGGGCTTTTAGATCCTACTTACTATAACCGCAGAAGAACAAGATTCTGTTCTGAGTTTGGCATGCAGTCAATGCCGACGTTAAACGCCATTGAAATATTTTCTAAAAATGAAGGAGCTGATCTTGAAAACAAAATCATGTTAAGGCACCAAAAATGCGAACATGGGAATGCTAAAATGAAATATTATGTTAATAAGATGTTCTATGCTCCAAAAGATGTGGATGACTATGTTTACCTAACTCAATGTGTGCAAGCAGAAGCGATGGAGGTAGGAACTCTTGGTTGGCGGTCCATGAAAGGAGTATGCAACGGAGCCCTTTACTGGCAGCTTAATGACTGCTGGGGAGTTAACTCTTGGGCGAGTATTGACTACTACGGAAACTATAAAGGACTACAATATAGGGCAAGACATTTTAATTCCCCAATAGCTGTATATCCATACCTCGAAGACAAGATAGTCAAGATAGTATGTATTAATGACACCTTATCTGATGAAAAAATTAAACTTACAATTCGTATAGGTGATAAAAAAGATAGGTGTAAGGTGCTAGAGGAAGTTAAAGAGTTTGTAATTGAAAAGGGCAGTTTAGTTGTTATTAAAGAATACCCTTTGAAGAAATTAGACTTTGGTAAAAATACATACATAATGACCATACTTGAAAAAGATGGCATAGAAATTATGAGAAGAACATACCTAAAGTCTAACCGAAATCTTAATAAAGAATCCGTTGTAGTTAAAGAAATAACAAAAGAAAATAATCGTTGCTTTATTAAACTAAGCAGTCCCTGTTTTTCTAGGTTTGCAGAACTTCGAATCCCTGGCGAAACAAATCCGTTTTCTGATAACTTCTTTGATATGTATCCAGGTGAAACAAAAACCATAACAATAGAAACAGACAAGACTTTAGAGGAAATTAAATCTTCGCTGACAGTCAAAACAATAAACATCATAAAACCAAGAGGATGTAGACTTATCGACAGGTTGGAGATGATAAAGATAGCACTGCGCCCAATTGTACTTGCCTCTTTTGTTTATCATTCGCTTAAATAATATATTAATTTGCCTATAACTTGTCGGACTATAATTCTACTTATTATGTTTATAAAATTGCATGTAGACTACTAAGTTTTATCGTTATATAATGTGTTAAGAAGGCTATGCCTTGGGAGGGGTTTGGTATGAAAGATAAAAAGCAACCTGTTTTAGACACTGCAAAAGAGCAAATAGAATCTACCAACGCTTTAGTCGCTCACAGCCCAAAAGACGCAATTAAATCTACTGAAGCCTTAGTAACTCACGGTCAAAAAGGCACAATTAGATCTACCGAAGCCTTAGTAGCTCTCAGTCAAAAAGACACAATTGAATCTACCGAGAGTTTAACAATTAACGACTCAAAAGGCGCCACTCAAAATAGCATAGAGTTAAATGAAGGGTCCATTGCAAGTGATACAAAACTTACCGAGTCTATTATATCTAATGACGAACAAGTTAAAGAAAAGCCATCGAAGTTTAAATCTTGGCTAGAAGGATATTATGCGAAACGAGAGGCTGCAGGAAAGCCTTTAACAGTATTTCAAAAGTTAAAGATTAAACAAGAGAAAAAACGAGCGTTAGAAGATGCAGAAACTGATCCTAAAAAGATAAAGAGAATTAAAGCTAAAAGAGAAACCTTCCAAGCTATAAAGTATTTTATAATTGCTGGCTCTGCGGGGGCAATCCAGGTTGGTACTTATGCATTATTCCATGATGCAATGAAATGGGTGCCGTGGCTAGCGCACCTTGTATCTTTAGTTTTATCTGTTTTTTGGAATTTTACATTTAATAGAAAATACACCTTTAAATCAGCAGTTAATGTGCCTAAAGCTATGGTTAAAGTTGCGCTATACTACGCAGTCTTTACGCCACTTTCCATGTTTTGGACAGGTGCTTTTACAACCGGTATTTGGGGAGTTGAAGGGCTTGGTGTTCATCCTTGGGCGATAGAAATTCCAACACTTTTGATTAACGGTGTCACTGAATATCTTTATCAAAAATTCTTTGTTTTTAATGATGCAAAGGAAAAAGAAAAAGCAGCTAAAAAGCATCAAGAAAAAGAAAACTAGCTAATTTTAAACACAACCTCACCATTTGTATTAGAATATGGTTATATAGTATGTTGATTTGCTCCAGGAAAAGCAGTATAATTGTACTTAGTGGAGCAAATCGCTGTTTAAACAATGAAAAAACATTACTTTTGTTCCTAAATGATATTATGATGAGGTAGTTGTGTAGTACTATGATAATTTCAACAAAGGGGCTTTTACAAGAATTAAAAGAATATGCTAATCCTATGGCTAAAATTAGTCGTATGGTTAAAAATGGTGAAATCATTCCAGTTATTAGGGGAATGTATGTGCGAGATAAAAACATCTCAAGGAATGTACTGGCTGGTGCCATATATGGTCCATCATATGTGTCATTTGAAACGGCATTAGCGCATTATGGACTTATTCCAGAACGTGTATATAGCGTTACATCAGCAACATTTAGGAAGCGAAGGACTAAATGTTACCGTACAAAGTTGGGAACCTTCTTTTATACCGACATTCCTGCTAAAGCATATCCTTATGGACTGCGCTATATTGCAGAGCAGGGAACTGGTTATTTTATGGCGAGTCCAGAAAAGGCGATTTGTGACAAGTTATATAGTGTAAGCCCTTGTCAAAGTCAAAAGGAATTAGAGTACATACTATTTGATAATTTACGAATAGATGAAGATATGTTTTGGTCATTAGATTTGGGATTAATGTGTAGTCTTGCGAATCTATACAATAATACAACCATAAAAGTTTTGGTAAAGTATATAATTAACCGACAAATGGAGGTCAAGCATGAATAGTAATGACAATTCGTTATATGTATTATTACAACAAGCGGGATATGCGCAGATAGATAATTCGGAGTATGTAGTACATGAACTCTTACAGGAATTATCTTTGTTTACATTAAGCAAAACGGATTTTTTTAGTAATGTGGCATTTAATGGTGGGACTGCACTGAGAATTTTCCATAATTTAGATAGATTTTCAGAGGATTTGGATTTTTCGTTAATAGATAAAAATGTTAACTGTGACTTAACGTATTATGGAAATAAAATAAAGAGCGGATTGGAGGCTTTTGGTATAAAGGCACAAATAGAAGAAAAAAAAGACAAATTGACTACTGGTATAGAAGTAGCATATTTGAAGTTCAATAAAAGAGAAATTTATGATTTATGTTTTAAAGATAATGATAAGACTAATAAACTGCATAGAGATGAGCTTATAAAGATTAAGATAGAGGTGGATACCAAACCTGCAGATTATGCAAGTTTTGAGAATTTATATAAGTTTAAACCACTTCCTTATGAAGTTTGTCTATATGATAAACCAACATTATTTGCAGGGAAAATCCATGCGGTGCTATGTAGATCATGGGGAGAAAGATTCAAGGGTCGAGATTTGTATGATTATTGGTATTATATTGCCAATAAAACAGAGTTAAATTTACCATATTTATCGGAGAAGTTAAGAAATTCTGGTCACATTGGGCAAGATGATGAATGCTCAATAGAAGATATTAAAGATATGCTTTGTGAAAGGTTTAAGCAAATAAATTATGAAAATGCTAAAAAAGATGTGGCGAGTTTTCTTACAAATAATTATCCACTGGATATATGGTCCCCGAATTTTTTTATTGCGATGACTCAAGAGATAGAAGGTATGGAGCCATCACTTGGTAGATGATTTATATTCAATCTAAGATACAATATGGGTGTAAACAAACCATAAAAAACTATCAAAGATGAACTTATTTAGGCATAACAAAAATTTTTATGTTTTCTTAATACTAGCCTTTTATTCCGAATTTTTGTGAATTGTTACATTTTTTCGTAATAAGTTATTGACTATCTCTTTTTAGCAAGGTATAATAAATTTATAAAAAGTGTGAATTGTTACACTTTTTCGTAATTGGGGGTTATATGAATAGCATAAAAAGAAACATTTATTTACAAAGACTTATAGATAGAGAGCAAAATGGTTTAGTTAAAATTGTTACTGGCATCCGTCGTTCGGGCAAATCTTATCTCTTGAATAAGCTTTTTTATGAGCATCTTAAAGAAAAAGGCATTACTGATAATCATATTATCAAAATAGCACTTGATGATGTTGAAAATAGCGATTTGGTATCACCAAAGGCATTAAACCGTTATATAAAAAGCTTAATCGTTGATGATAAATTATACTATATTTTGCTTGATGAAATTCAGCTTGTAGATAATTTCGTTTCTGTTTTAAATGGACTACTAAAACTAGCCAATGTCGATATTTATGTTACAGGAAGTAATTCCAAATTTCTTTCTTCCGATATTGTAACCGAATTTCGTGGTCGTGGTGATGAAATCCGAATTTTGCCTTTATCTTTTTCGGAATTTATGTCAGTTTATGACGGCTCTATATTTGCAGGCTGGAAAGAATACTACACTTATGGTGGTATGCCGCTTGTTCTTTCTCAACGTAGTGAGGAAGCAAAAATGAATTACCTTAAAGGCCAACTGAAAAATGTTTATATTAATGACATTATTGACCGAAACCGCATTCAAAATGAAGCACAAATAAATGCCTTAGTCGAAATACTTGCATCAAATATTGGTTCTTTAACAAATCCATTAAGACTTTCTAATACCTTTAAAAGTGTTTTAAATTTATCAATAGCGGATAAAACTGTTTCTAATTTTATTTCTTACCTAGAAGATGCCTTTCTTGTTGATAAAGCAAAACGCTATGATGTTAAAGGCAAAAAATATCTATCAACAACATCAAAATACTATTTTACTGACTTAGGTTTAAGAAATGCTGCACTTAATTTTCGTCAACAAGAAGAGAATCACATTATGGAAAATATAATATATCTTGAGCTTGTAAAAAGAGGATTTGCCGTTGATGTTGGTATCGTGGAAACAATAAACCGTAACCAAGAAGGTAAAATTGTTCGCAATTATTTGGAAGTCGACTTTGTTGCAAATTGTGGAAATAATAAATTTTATATACAGTCAGCTTTTGCTATGACCACTGAAAATAAAGAAATTCAAGAAAAAAGATCTCTTTTGAGTGTCAATGATTATTTTAAAAAAATAATTATTGTAAAAGATGATATTAAGCGTAAACGTGATGAAAATGGAATTATCATAATGAGTGTATATGACTTCCTTCTCGATGATAAAAGTCTTGAATACTAAAAATTTCTCTATTTTGCAAAAAAACAAGCTCTTAAAAAACGAACAATATGGTGTAAAAATAGCTTTTGCTTATTCTATTTGTGTCTTTATTCAATAAACTATTAAATTAAACAACTCTTTGTTTTTTGTTGATTATAAGATTATTGTACTTTTTTCTTCTTTTTAATAAATTTAACAAGAAAATATATTCCTTCAGTTAATCTTGCACTACTAAGTATGCTAGTAGAATATATGTAACATATATGCACCAGTTAGAATAACAAGCAAAAATATTGAACTTTGCAAGATACGAGGACAGGTCAAAAAGCTAATTAGGATTTTTAGGAGCAAAGCTAATTTTAATATTATATACAAAATGTTACTTCTGAAATTAATAAATTTTGCCATAAAAAAACTGACCTCCTTAAGTTAGATTTTATTGGTCCAGCTTTTTGGGATCAGCTCAAAAAAAGGACATCTTTTGTCAGTTGTCATAGTAAGTGCAACGGTAGATAAGCCCTCGAGCGTTACAGAAAAAGGACATCTTTTTATTTTCTCATTTTTGCTATTGCAACGTCACAATTATTGTGTTATATTCGTTCTCCTAGACAAACGAAATAATATGCAATGCTGTAATAGATGATATTACTATGATACAATAATTGACATTAAATGTAAAAAAATGTATCATAATCATATTGACTGAAAGGTAAAGAGGTAGAAATGGACTGGACAGAAAATTTAAAAGCTATGTATGGCGAAAACGAGCCTATATTATTTAGAGAGATATACGAAGAATTGGGCGATTATACGCGGGAGAGCACATATAGAGTTATTAGAGAGGCTATTAAAGATGGCAAACTTGCGAGATATGATAGTGGTATATACTATGTTCCAACTTATGGTGTGTTGGGCATGTCTGCTCTCGGTGCTAGAAAAGTTTTTAGAAAAAAATATATAACTGATGGTAAAAACTATTATGGATTCTATTCCGGAGACACTATTTTGAATATATTCGGGCAGTCATCACAGGTGCCAAATACTGTTGAAATAATATCAAATAATGAATCAACTAGAGGACGATTTGTAGAAATTAAATCAGGGCGCGCCTATGTGAAAAAGTCAAGGACTAACATTACAAATAATAACTATAAGCAGTTAATGTTATTAGAAACATTTAACTTGCTTGAACCAGATAATCAAACAAAAGAGTTTAATGAGAATGTAATTAAATACATGAGGGAGAATAACTTAACTCCTAAAGATTTATTTGAATTTGCTGATGTGATGCCAGCAAGAGCTATTAAAAATTTTGCATCAAGTGAGGTAATATATGCGTTTGCATGACAATAAAGAATTATTTTTAGAAGTTATACAGAAAGCAAATGAATAGTCAGGAATAGCGGAAGCGCTGATAGAAAAAGATTATTATGTGAGTTTGGTTCTTCAAGAACTTGCAAAAAACGTTCCAAACCTAATTTTTAAAGGAGGAACTTCACTGACCAAGTGTTTCAAAGCTATTAAACGGTTTTCTGAAGATATTGATTTAACATTGAAAAAAGATTTTTTGACGCAAGGGAACCGTGTTGAAACGAAAAGGATCATTGTTGATACATGTACAAATAAGTTGGATTTGATATTAAAAATCTTGAACATATTCGTAGTAAAAAAATGTTTAATAACTATCAGATACTATATCCCAAATTGTTTGAGGAGCAGGTTGTGGATCCGCTAGTGAGAATTGATACGATTTTTTCTATTAAATCGTTCCCGTCTGAAGAAAGATATGCAACAAATATTATCTATGAATCGCTAAAAGGTAAAGGATATGATGGAGTGTTGAAGGATAATAGATTAGAACCGTTTGCTATCGAAACGCAGACGATAGGAAGGACATTTGTAGATAAAATATTTGCATTGTGTGATTATTATCTGGGGGATTTTCAAGAAAGGACATCGAGACATCTTTATGATCTGCATAAACTTTACCCAAAAATCAAGTTTGATAATGACTTTAATAAACTGTTAAATGATACTCGCGAAGCGAGATTAAATAGTCCATTTACAATATCGGCGCATATGGATGTTAATATTTATGAGGTGCTAACCGAAATAGC
Organism: Clostridiales bacterium; assembly: GCA_012799455.1. Lineage (GTDB taxonomy): Bacteria > Bacillota > Clostridia > Christensenellales > DTU072 > MWEH01. The sequence goes on from JAAZLE010000072.1 coordinate 7,618, forward strand.
TGAATCATGCTTTTATGAAAATGATTATAATATGGTTACAAAACTATTACTCTATGAAGATGTGACGTATGAAGACACAGTAGATACTCTATATGAGATTAGAGATAAAGCCTTTTATATGGATAAACCGTCCCCCGGTATGGGAAGATAGTATAAAATTCTAACCGCATTCACTTGTATATAAAGATGATAAAAGGCTGTAGAGGTACAGTCTTTTTCATGCTAGTCTTAGCACTTTATGTTAAATTACTAGTAATTTACACTAATACCTCGTAGTTTAAATTGTGCTAAAAATCAGTTTAATGATACTATGTTTATAGCAAATAATACGAGAAGGCTACATGAAACAATTTATATCTTTACTTAAGCCAGATAGAAAAAAGATAGTATTAATTTCGTTGCTACTGCTTGTTAGCGTAGCAGCTTCTCTTGCGCTACCTACTTTACTTAGTGAGATTGTTGATAAAGG
>JAAZLE010000073.1 GCA_012799455.1 Clostridiales bacterium
ATATAACTGAATAATTCAGGAGCATATTGCACCTCATCTATTAATATCGGCGGTTTATGTATCTGGAAAAATGCAGCAGGATCCTTTGCAAGCATACGTGCATCAAACTCATCTAACGAAACATATCTCCTATTGCTTCCTTCCATGAGTTTTTTTAACATGGTAGTCTTGCCTACTTGTCTAGGTCCAGTCAATAGCGTTACGGGATATTCTGATTGAGTCTTTAGAAAAACTTCTTCTATGGCTCTTTTTATATACATATTCACACCTCTCTGACCAAAATGTTTTGCCATTACATTTTAGCCAGAAATCCGTTTTTTGTCAATATCAGTTAATCAAACTAATTCAGTACTAATGACAATTAACAATTATTAAAAACCATGCCTGCTGATTATTTACTATTATATGTTCAGCTTAAAATGAAACTCGCAACTTTGACATCCTTCACCAATAGTACCATCTCTATCAAAAACAATTTCTTTTTGATGCCGTTTGAAATACTCTATATCACCAGTACAGCAAGAGTCTCTAAGTTCTGGGTGTCCTACGCTATCAAATAACTCAACTAGCCTACATCTTGAAATTGATATGTGCACATGATTGGTATCACCTTTTACAAGTCGCCAGTCGGTATTTGGGAATTTAGAAATTATGGCACAAAAATACTTAGTCCTCTCTTCTTCAGATAACCGTATTAGCTTTTCTTTTTTTAGTTTTGGGATCAAGCATTTTAACTGTGTAATTGCAGATTCTAAAATAACTTTACGAATTATCTCTTCAGCTTTAGGTTGAGGATATATCTTTAATAGCTCTCTATACAAAAGTATTGCCTCAGCTATTAATTTTCTTGAATTAACATCCTTCTCATCTTGAGGTGCGGGCAACTTCCCAAAGGGCTCGCCATTCTTTGCACCTTTTGGTAGTGCTGGTGCCACCTTCATTAATTTTAAAAAACCTATTTCCTTAATCAGCACTTTAACTGCTGTTAATTTTATCTTAACATCTATTATTTTCATATTTTCCGTTTATAATAATTCCTTTAGCGTGAGTGTTAATTATTCCTCTACCGATGCCTCACTATCTTCAATTAACCTTTCCTTAGCCTTTTCAACAATATTGCCTTTTGCATCAACGCTTTTAGCTACTATCTTTTTCCCGTATAGGATAGCAAGATAAATAGCAAGACCTATAGCTGGAATCCAGAACTCAAGTGCATATAAGCGTCTTTTGTATATAAGTTCCGCAGGAACATCCTGAGCTTGACCTGCCAAAGGACCAATACTTCCGTTTTCAGGTCTTAGCACAAAAAATATTTGATATTGTGCGTAAAACATCTGCACTAGGAATCCGATTACTATAATGTAATGCACAACCTTCCAACGTTTAGACCATATAAATGAAAAAAACCTCTTTGCTTTAACTTTAAAATCCATAATAGCCACCTCCTAAAGTCAACTAATTATAGTTACTATTTTACCTTAAGAAAGGTGGCTAGTAAATGTGGATTTTAAAAAAATGTAAGTAAAATAGCTTTTTGCAGAAGTTAGGCTAATATTAAAGTTCCACTATCTCATCTCTTTCTATTAAATATATGGCTTTTTTAACCAGCTTCTTTTTTAATACCCTCTCTATTGCCATGGCATAAATGTTAATTTGTTCAAAGTACCTCGCCTTGATTTCGCCAAGCGTGCTACTTGAATATTTATAATCTACAAGTATTGCTTCATCTTTATCGTTGTATGCGATTAAGTCAATAATCCCCTGTACTAAAACCTTGTCTTCTACATTACTACCAGGACTAATTCCTTTATGGGGAATATACAGTTGAAACTCTTGCTCTTTCAAGACATGCATATTGGCAATCTGTCTAAACAGTGGATTTTGAAGGGCCTTATAAATTATATTATCGTTTATTTTTTGTCTATCTACATTCCTTCCTAAAAGCCCGCTCGATACCAAATCATCAATTTGTTTTGTTATCTCATCTTTAGAGCTTTTATTAAAGTCTATATACTGCATAATTGCATGGTATTGAATCCCTTCTTCCTTACTTATGGGCACTAATCCTGGTATAAGCTCGATTTTTCCCCCATCCGCTTCCCTCTCTATATATTTTGCTTCCGCTATTTCCGTGACTGTATATTTGTTCCCAATCATTGTAGCTCCTGTATGTTTATATTGAGGAAAAGTTAATTTTAAGTCGTTTTTTTCATAGTCTATTTTCGGTATTTCATAATGGCTTACAATCTGATCATCTTCTGGAGGATTAAAGTTATCGTATGCCTCATTAACAACTTCGCTATATTGACTTGCATAGTCGATTAAATCTATATATGTATTTATCTCCCATGGATATTTTGAGATAGCTTTTGGTCCTTCATCTTCTTTAGTAGCAGTGATAAACAGCCTGTTTTTTGCTCTTGTCAGCGCTACGTATAATACTCGCAGACCTTCTTCTTTTTCTAAAAATGCTTTCTTTCTCTCTATGGCAAGATACGACAAGGAATTCACTAGGGCTTTATTCTGCTTTAGCACTTTGAATCCTATTCCTAGATCCTTATCTGTAACTATAACAGGCGAACCCTTAGCTCCACTACCTTGTCTTGGGTTAATATGTGTGCTTGTTAAAAATACTATGGGGTATTCTAGCCCTTTGGAACCATGAATTGTTCCTATCCTCACTGCATTAACCCCTGCACTTGGAAGTTTTACCTCAATATCGCTGCCGCTTTCTACCCATACAAGATAGCTATCTATGTTTTTAGCAAAATCTTTATCCCTTAAATAACTCACATAAGCATTGAATGACGATATCCTTTCATCAAGCGAAGATAACATCTCCGCATCATACCCTGTTTCAGTTGCTATACTTAGCATTAAATCTGGGATACTCTCTAAGTATGCCTGTTTTCTAGAGCGTTCTATAAAACTTAATAAGCTTTTTGCCTTTTCATTACCTCTAACACTTGCTTCTAATAACGATTCATATAACCCTTCTCCCTTTTCTCTATTTTGTCTTAAATCAATTATGTCATCAATTGTAAATTTGCCAAAAAATGATTGCATAACAACAAGTAATGGATAATCCTGTTTAGGATTAGATAACACTTTTATTAGACTGTTGAATAAGTCTATATCTTGTGTTTTCAACCCTTCTTTTGCGCCTACAGTCTCGTAAGGAATTCCTCTTCTTTGAAACTCAGCTGTAAATTTGTCCGTCGGGCTATTAGTACGTTGTATTAAGGCAATATCTCGATATTCTACGGGACGCTCTTTTCCTTCTTTTATATCATAAATCGTTTCATTTCCTACAATATATTGAATTGCTCTCGCTACCCAGCTAGTTTCCATCCTTTCTACAATGCTATCCATTCTCTCCGCGCGAGGAACAGAGTATATACCCGATAATATAGCTGGTGCTTTTTCATCTTTGCCTACTTTTTTTACCGTTACGACACCTTCCTTTTCTGGCCATTCTAAAACAGTTTCCATCATAGCATCGTTTTTATAATCAATCTGTCCAAAACCAGAAGTCATTAATGATGCAAACACCCCGTTGACAAAACCTAAAATACTTTCGTGGCTTCTGAAATTATGATTAAAGTTGATAACTTGACCGGGCATTGAACCACTTGAGATATCTTCTCTAACGCCTAGCATAATATCTGGCATAGAATGTCTAAAAGCATAAATTGATTGTTTAATATCGCCAACCATAAAAATATTATCGTTAGAAATCAATTCATAAATCCTATTTTGTAAAAGATTAATATCTTGGTATTCGTCTATAAAAATGTAGTCTATATCGTTTCTTAAATCCTTAGCTACTTCGCTTCTCCCATCTGAATCGGTATCTGAAGATAAGATCTTTAGGGCAGCCCTCTCTATGTCGCTAAAAGTCATAACTCCTTCATCTTGTTTATTTTCATGGAACCTATCAAGACATTCCTTCGTAAGGCACAGTAATGCTTTTGCCCTCCTACGCCCTTCCAACTCTATTTTTTCAACCTCATCATAATCAGTAAATACTTCTAAATATTTATTTAAAGGGTCGCGTATATCATTTAATTTTTTAGTGAAATTTTCTATATTAATCTTGTCATTATTATCTAGCACTTCACAAAAGGCTTTAAGGGTATTAGGTGCATTTATTATTTTTTTCGCAATTTCTATAAATATTTCAATTTCTTCGTTTTCAAAACTCTCGCCCTCTGAAACCATAGCCTCATTTGCTCTTTCTATCGCAATCGATAATTTATCTTTTATGTCTCTCATATACCAATTAATAGCACGGGCTTCCATAATGCTCGAGTTTACATCGTCCATCATCTCTTCTATTTTTTCTTCTTCACTTGGAAGCGCGCTTAAAAAATTGTATACTTCTTCAATCGTTTTATAGATAGCATCAAACCTTCTACCCGAAGTATAATCCTTAAGTAAGTTTTTAAATTCTTCTTCTGGGTTTTCTTCGCTTAGTTTTTCCAAGATTACTTCCTGTATGCTTTCACGTAACAAGTTGTCTGTTTCTGAAGGTGATAATAAATCCAACTGTGGGCTTGCTTTTATTTCCTCATAGTGTTTTTCTACCAATGATTTACAAAAACTATCAATTGTCCCAATGTTTGCAAGAGGCAAGTCTGCAAGTTGCTCACGATAATGGTTTACAAGGTTTTGATTAGCCGTATTATCTCGTATGCGCCGCTTTAATTCTTCAACGATTTTTTCTTTCATATCCGTCGCTGAATTATTCGTAAAAGTAGAAACTATAATTCTTCTCACACTACCAAAGTTATCTATATGGTTTAAAATCTTTTCCACCATAACGCTGGTTTTACCGCTTCCTGCAGAAGCTAAAACAATTTTGTTATTACTATCTGTTGATTCATAATCTATAGCTTTTTGTTGATCTATCGTCCACTTCTTAGACATTTTTTCACCTTCCTTGTTTTTCACTAACTAATTATTTCTAACTATACTTACTTAATACCGCTTACATGTTTAATATATTGTCTTGTTTGCAAGTGACTTGTTAGCCTCGCCCTTGTTAATCTTTTGCCTAGTATTTTCGGGAGTTGTCCCAAGACACGCTTCTTTAACATAGCAATATTCACATGCG
>JAAZLE010000074.1 GCA_012799455.1 Clostridiales bacterium
AGCTGAGAACATACCAACATGACTATCTTCAAACACAGTTATAAGCTCTTGTTTTGGACAGGCTTCAATAATATCGTATAAAAACTCGCTAAGAAACATTAGTAGTTTTACCTCGCAAGCTTTAACTAAATTTAAAGTTTTTTCATAATCTAACAAAAGAAAATGTGTGATAATATCTTCTGCTATGCTAAATATATCTGCTATGCTGTCATCCAACGGTACATCAAAGTCTGTTGGAATATTTCCATAAAGATATACATTTGCTCTTCTAAAGGCTTTTCTTCAAACATCCTATTAGGAATGCCAGAATCATCAAAATAAATTTTATACTTATACATATTATACCTTATTTTATATTTATGTTGTTATAAAACATCCATCATCGCGTCTGTGAAGGGCGAGACTTAGTTTAGTAACATTTAGTGTTTAATATCCATCTTTGTCCCGTGGAGAACAAGACTTTGTTTAGTAACATTTACTGGTTAATATCCATCATCGTACCTATAAAGAACGGGATGTTGTTTTCACAGTCAATAAGCATGTATACAAATGGTCTGTCAAGATATATCTGTTTAGGTTCAAAATCAGGTCCTCCAGATGTAGGCTCCATTACAACCGCAGTCGCAGCTCCTGCTTTGGTTCCTTTTTCTCCAACTGATATGTAGGTTTTATGAAACACGTTGCTTATATAAAGATTCCCTTCTGTAGACGTGCCAAGATTTTTAAAGTTTGCTTCTTCTGGGCTAAAGGCATCGCTCATTCCTAAGTCAGAAAGAGTTTTAGAAATTTCTACAGCGTATTCAGTTTCAAACTTTGGTATTGCCACTTTCAGCGACATGTTTTGAACATTTGTTAATAAGGTTTTTAAAGAGTTTCCATCTAACGAAGCAATGTATTCCGAAATACTTATTCCCTCGCTAGGAAGTATCGCAGCAAATGCGTATTTTTGCCCTGCATAATATTTTATAAAACCAGAAGCTTTTTCATCTTCAAGATAACAGCTTTCTAAGCTATACATAAATTCTACATCTTGCTTTGTTCCATCTTCCTTTGTAAACTTCCCATCTTTAACTTGATGTTTTTCATATACTTTTACCCACTCCGCCTCAAATGCCAGCGCATTTATGAGATACATTACTGCTTTAGGTTGTATGTAATCTAAAATCTTTGGAATCATACCATCGGTTTTATCATTGACCCAATGGTTAATATCTTTCAGAGTAGTTTCATCAAAAGGTGCTTTATACACATCAGCCCCATAGTAGTCCGCATTATTTTGCAAAAGCTCACGCTTAACGGTAAATCTCTCATCTTCAGTGAACCAAATCGAGTTTGCAAGACTCAGCTTATATTTATCGCCTTCCGTAAGAGATTTCATATAGCTATAAAGATAATGGTTTATCTCCTCCATTGACATGCCGAATACCGATTCCATCTGCGTAAGCGTTTCACCAGCTGCTCCATTTGCAGTCATCGCAAGCGCACAAAGCACAGATAATGGTGATATTAAAATATTTTTACCCTCTTCATTACTTGCTTTAAATAATTTAACCGCAAAGTCTGTTATTGCAGGACGGCCCATACTTAAATCTTCTAATAAAGAAACACTGTTAGGTGTTATACCCTCCATAAGATTTGTCGCTTGAATCGTATATTCTGGTTTGCATCCATAAAAACAAAAAACACTCGTTATGACTAGTATGCATATGACTATTAAGGCAATGCTTTTCATATAATTGTTCTTGGTTTTCATTTTATATGCCTCGCTTATTTCCCAGTTATTATGTCATAGTTTGAACCATTCATATATGACTTTTATCTTTTTATTCTACTTTGCTCGCGTTGTATTTTCTATTGTTATGTACGTAATGTCATCCATGTATGTTTTATTAACCTCGATTAAGAAAAGCCAACCTTCGGCGATGTCCCAATACATTCCATCTTTTAAACTGACTTGTATAATCAACACATCTCCATTATGTGTTAACTTCTCAACTTTTGGCACGCTTTCAGAGTTGTATTGCAATGAAGAATTGATTATTAGTGCCTTAGTCTCGAAAAACTTTTCATCGTACCCTCGTATTTTTTGGCTCAGTTCGCTTGAATATCCATCACTGTTTTCATCAAACGCAGGGTTATTCCATTCTTCACACACATCTCTTAATTCTTCTACGCTTTTGATTGTTTTTGTTAAGCCATAAGCAATACCACCATCCTCATTTTCTTTACTTCCAAAAATGGCAAGATCTGAAAATCCTATATGGTATTCAATCTGACCATTGGCACAAGCATACAGAGTGAAAATACCTATGACTATGAATATACATAAAGTAGCTAATGAAATACATTTTATATTTCTTTTAGTTTTCATTTTTTAACTCTCCTACTTTTCTAAATCATACGCTCCCAAGTTTATTATAGCATAGATATATTTGATTGATTAAACTTATTAAAAAACTTAAGGAGTCTATGATTTATTGCTTGTTATTACTAGTTTGGGAGCCTGTTTGTGGGTATCAAAAAAATGCTTTCAAAAATAATGATTTTTGCCTCTTTATCTTTAAAAATTTGCTTTACGAAAAACCCCGTTTCTCCATTGACTTATATGTTTTTTGGTGTATACAATATAGAGACAGCGAGTATTTTTGTTATTTATTTATATCATTTAACGCTAACTAGAATTGATGAATTTAACAATTAATGCCTTTGAATGTTGTATGAAAAATTTGATATTTTTTACTACATAAGTAACAAAAGCAAGCCTTACTATCATTATCTATAACAACTAACTTGCATAGTAGAATAATGCTTTTACTTAGTACTGGAGGGAGTTTCATTGTCTATAATAACATCGGCTAGAAAAGAAATATTTGCATCTCTTGTAACAGACAAGACTGATAAATATGCCTTTTTGCATGGAGTCTTTAGAGGTCTTGGATATTTTTCCCTATCCTCAACTGGTATAAGCATGGTGATGGAAACTAGCGATTTAGAGTTAATAAAAACATGTGCAGAGCTAATTAATAATTTGACTAATCAAGGTCCACAAACTTTTAAAAAAACCTCTTCATCCAGGGTTAAAAAACCTATTTACGGCCTCAAAATAGATAGTAAGATGACAGCAAGTTTACTTGAAAATCTAGGGTTTGGTAAAGATGAAATCCCGTCCCTATCTAACCAGATTGATTTTTC
>JAAZLE010000075.1 GCA_012799455.1 Clostridiales bacterium
GAAAATTTCAAAAAACTAGACAGTGAAGAGAAGGTAAGGATTGTTACAGAAGAAGTAAATGAAAAATTACTAATAAGGAAATTAATGAATCCAAGATACAAAGGATTAGTAGAAGCAGAAAAGATAGGGATAAACGAAGTAATGCTTTCAGCAATCAACTATATAACGTTAACAAGACTTGGGCTTGATTCTGAAGATATCGTCATCCCTAACATATATGAATATACAGCGCAAGAATATGAAAAACTTAAAGAGAGTTTGAATACAATACGTCAAATATCTCAAATAGTAATTACAGCTGCAGAAACGGCGGTAACGTTAGGTAGAAAAGACGAACTTCTAGAAGTAGCAAAAGAAAGTGTCCAAAAAGGAAGAGCGGACGAATATGTGTTTGAAAGCAATTTTAACCAAGAATCATCTTCTTCCCTTTAATTAATCAAACATATATAAACAAAGAATAAACAGGAGCGTAAATGTTAGAAACAAAATCAAATATGAACATAAACGAACAATTAAACAAATGTCTTGAATCAGGAGAGGACTTTGAGTTTGATGGCGAAAGATTTGTGCGGGCAATTATTAAAGAGCAAGGGAAAGAAGCTGAGTTAAAAATGGTATCTACAAAGCTTGAAAGTTTACAAGAAGCAGTGCGTGGCTGGATAGAAGTCGTGGCGGCACCGTTTTGCGAAAATCTGGACATAATAATAAACGAGGAAGGGAAGTTTATCGAAGAAGAAAAGCCCAACTTCTTTCTTCCAGAATACGATGATGTAATAGTTGGAAACGCGATCTTTGTGGGGTTTGATATGGACTCTAGCGACCACATCTCCATAACAGATGAGCAAATAGAAAGCATCACTGCCTACCTAAATAAAAACACCATAACAAACGAGATTGTGGATAAAGAAGACTACATAAGATATGCAATTTACAGAATGTAACAACTCTCATTATTGTAACTGGCCATAAAATGTTCATTTTCTGCTATACGAAATTTATGAAGATTTACATACGTTGTTTCCTTACGTAAATATTTCTCTACGTCTTTACAAAACTTATGAAATCCACAGATGAGATCATCCAAAACATAAAGCAGTTATATGGAATTTATGAAAGTTTACCAACGAGGCGCCAGTCAAGCATAAAACAGTTATATAAAAAAGGGGTAACAAAATACCATAAACAAGCACCCTAAACAAAACAATAATTTTAAATATAGGAGAATATAAATGGCAACAAGATCACTAATACTTAGAGAAAAAGAAGAGGGCGAATACGAAGCTTTATACTGTCATAGCGATGGTTATTTAACTCATAATGGAGCAATACTTTTAGACCACTATAGCGAGAGAGAAAGAGTAGATGAATTATTTAAAAGAGGGGATCTTTCATATCTTGCTCCCATCATGGACCCTGAGAAAACAAAATATCATAGTTATGAAAATCCATGTTCAAACGTCTGTGTTTTTTATGGACGAGATAGGGGATATAGCGCAGAAGACACAGCGCCATTTAAATGTACTTTAGAAGAAATAGACCGCGACCCATTAATTGAATACGCATACATCTTTGATAAGAACAACACATGGAAATATTTCGAGGTCGGCGACCTAAAAAAGGACGGTTTAAAAAGCCTCGAAACAAGTCTCGACAACCTCTTCAAAGGCTGGGGTTTTCCTCGTCCGATAGGGATGTATGGCTGGTACTCCAACAAAGAAATCGAACTCTTCAAAACCCGCTACGACAACTTCAACAAAGACCAAACCCAAGACCAAGAACAAATCGCAGAAATAACGAAAACTTAATTTAGTTGGTAAACATATAAATTTAAGCGAACATATTAGAGGTGCTAACAGGTACCTTTTTTTCATTTGCACAATTAAGCATAGAAGCGCATTCAAGGTTGTGAAATCTTTAGTTGTAGGTTTACAATACATTTGTTACAAAGTTTAGAAGAAAGAAAGTAAGTATGGAGTAGAATGGTATTAGAACAGGAGGACTGAGTAACTCCCCCTAGGGGGAGTCGGCGAAAAAATTTAAAAAGGTGTGAGTTGACCTCGAATAGTGTAATATTTAATTAGCAGAAAAAATACCACGAAGGAGGAACAAC
>JAAZLE010000076.1 GCA_012799455.1 Clostridiales bacterium
AACCCAAATGAGAGTTCGCCTAAAAATTAGTGGTGGGCAATAAGGGACTCGAACCCCTGACTTCTTCCATGTGACGGAAGCACTCTACCAGCTGAGTTAATTGCCCATAAAGTATTTGTATTTTAACAAACCACAGTGTTTTTGTAAAGAGTTAGAAAAGATATGTAAAATCTTTTTTAGATGCTATTTAATATCCATACAATTTGAAAGTGTTTATTTAGGGCTTATCTTATTTTTGGATTAAAACTCACAAGTTACCATATGTGCCTTTTTATAGAAAATGTACATGCTTTATGTTATTATAATAACTAGCGCACATAGTTAAATTTTTTTCATATTGAAATAAAACTGCTGCTTAAGTTGCGATAAATTTTGGGGGGATAAATGGAGAAACTAATTAATACAGCGTCAAGGTTTGATTGTAAAGGCGAAGTAGTAAAGGTTGAAAGATATGGTCATGGTCATATAAATGATACATACTTAGTTACAACCATTGGTGGTCCTAGATACTTGATGCAAAGAATTAATCACAAGGTATTTAAAAATGTTAAAGCCTTAATGGAGAACATTGTAAATATAACGGAATATACATATGAAGAAACCAAGAGAAACAATGGAAACTTGAATACTGTTATGGTAGTTATCCCAACAAAAAGTGGAGAAAAATATTTAGAGGAAGATGGGAACTTTTATAGAATGTATAATTTTATTGAAGGGGCTTTAAGTATTGAAAGAAGAGCAACCCCTGAAGAATTTAGATTATCTGCAGTTGGTTTTGGTAGGTTTCAAAAACTGTTAGATAGTTTCCCAGCTGAAAAGTTACATGAAACAATAAAGGATTTTCATAATACAGTAGTCAGATACAATAACTTTATAAAAGCCTTAGAAGAAGATCCTCTGGATAGAAAAAAAGATTGCGCGGAAGAGATAGCATTTTTTAAGACTAGAAAGCATTATTGTGGAAGGATAGTTAATATGCTTGCAAGCGGCGAAATTCCGTTACGTGTCACCCATAATGATACAAAACTAAACAATGTGTTAATTGACTTAGACGCAATGGTTGCATCGACTGTTATTGATTTAGATACCGTTATGCCAGGAAGTATTGTGTATGACTTTGGTGACAGTATTAGATCTGGTGCGACAACTGGGGCGGAAGATGAAAAAGATCTATCTAAAGTAAATTTTTCACTAGAGCTGTTTGAAGCATATGCAGAAGGTTTTATCAGTGAAGTAGGTGAAAGACTGACCGAGACAGAAAAAGAGGAGTTAGCATTCGGTGCTATTCTTATGACATTTGAGTGTGGAATGAGATTTTTAACAGACCATATCAATGGGGATACATATTTTAGAATTCATAGAGAAGGGCATAATTTAGATCGTGCTAGAACGCAAATAAAATTAGTTCAAGATATGGAGAAAAGTTTAGATAAAATGAAAGCAATTGTTAGAAAGTATTGCTAAATAGTTTGTGGGAAAAGAAGGAGAAAAACATGAAAGTATTAGTAACAGGTGGCGCAGGATATATAGCAACACATACAGATGTAGTGTTACTAGAAAAAGGATATGAAGTTGTTGCAGTTGATAATTTTTCAAATAGTTCATATCAAGCAATTGAAAATGTGGAAAAGATAACTCGTAAAAAAGTTAAGTTTTATGAAGGTGATGTTTGTGATAAAGCCTTACTAGATAAAATCTTTTCGGAGAACAAAATAGATGCAGTCATCCATTTTGCTGGGCTTAAAGCAGTTGGTGAAAGCGTTGCAAAGCCTATTTTATATTACGAAAACAACATAATGTCGACTCTAGCACTTTTAGAGATAATGACAAAATATGATGTAAAAAAACTAGTATTTAGTTCATCTGCTACAGTATACGGAACCCCTGAAAGGTTGCCACTTGATGAGGAGTGCAGGTTATCTACAACAAATCCGTATGGCGCAACTAAGCTAGTTATAGAGGATTTATTAAGGTATGTGTATACAAGCGATAATAGTTGGCACATATTACTGCTTAGATACTTTAATCCAGTTGGGGCACATGAGAGCGGATTGATTGGCGAAGATCCTGCAGGCATACCCAATAATTTAATGCCATATGTTGCAAAAGTAGCAGCAGGAGAACTACCTTTTCTAAAAGTATACGGTAATGATTATGACACTCTGGATGGAACAGGAGTAAGAGACTATATTCATGTAATGGATCTTGCTGAAGGACATATTGCAGCTTTAGAAAATATTGAAAAATATGGGGTGGATGCAATAAATCTAGGAACAGGCGTTGGCTATAGTGTTTTAGATATGGTAAAGGCTTTTGAAAAGGCAAGTGGAAGACCTGTCAAATATGAAATAAGAGAAAGACGCCCTGGAGATATTGCAACATGCTATGCATCTCCTGATAAAGCAAAAAAAGAGCTAAACTGGGAGGCTAAAAGAAATCTTGAAGATATGTGCCAGGATTTATGGAATTTCCAGAGAAATAAAAAGAATAACTAAAAAAACGGCCTAAAAAGCCGTTTTTTATTATCTTAATAATCAATAATTTAGTTTAGTAATTATTTTCTAATAAATCCATTGAATTGAGAAACGCAAATGACTTTGCCGTTATTATCGGTTACGGTTACTTCTCCTACACAGTTTCTGCGAGAAGACGTAAGGATACGTGCTTTAGCAGTAATGTATTCTGCATCAATACAAGCGTTTATAAATGAAATGGTTCCAAATTGAGATATTGTGTTGGGGAAGTGGTAGTTTGCAATTACCGCAAATGCAAAATCACAAATGGTAAAAAGCATACCTCCTTGAACCATATCATGTGCATTCAAATGGAAGTCCTTAATATCTGCTTTACAGACTGCAAATTCATCGTTTATCTCTGTTATTTTTATACCACTAGTTGCAACATACCTATCCATTTCAAAGTATTTTTGCATGTCTTCTACTGTTTTCATACTCACCTCACATAAAATATATTTTGATAATAACACAGCAAAATTTTGTTAGCAATTATTACAATATGCTTAAAAAGAACACGTCATGACACTAGAGTAAGTTTTTAATGTAAGATCAACTGCAGATAGCGCCTCGAGTATTACAGCAGATGCAGGTTAATGCCTAGTTCGTTGACTATAAACTATAGTAAATGTTAATATTTAACAACAAATATGAGCGAAAAGGTATGGAGCTAAAATGGTTAATGAAAAGATGTATGGACTAGGGTCTGCAAGATCTGCAATAAGAGAACTTTTTGAGTTTGGTAAAAGAAGAGCTGCCGAAATTGGTGCTGATAAGGTTTATGATTTTTCACTCGGCAATCCTAGTGTCGAACCTCCAAAAGAAGTCAATGAAGCCATAGTTAGTATTTTGAAAGAATTCGGGAGCAAAGACGTTCATGGATACAGCTCTGCACAAGGTTTTTTATCAACCAGAAAAGCTGTAGCAGACAAGTTGAATAGAGAAAATAACACTAACATAAGTCCAGACTATATCTACATGACTGCAGGGGCAGCAGCCGGACTTTGCATTGCAGTTAGGGCATTAAATGAAGACAAAGACGAGTTCATTATACTTGCACCGTACTTTCCAGAATATAAAGTTTTTATCGAAGCTCAAGGAGCAAAAGTCGTAGAAGTACCTTGCGATGCATCTTTAAACATAGATGTGAAAGCTTTTGCTGCGGCTATAACTAAAAACACAAAAGGTGTAATCATTAATTCACCAAATAATCCCTCAGGTAAGGTATATGACCAAAAGACAATTAAGGCAATATGCGATATATTAGAATCCAAAAGTAAAGAGTTTGGGAGCCCAATATTCGTTATATCAGACGAGCCATACAGGGAGCTAGTTTATTCAAATACTATCCTTCCATCAATTTTATCTATGTATGATAACACAATCATTTGCTATTCATATAGCAAGTCTTTATCCATTCCAGGAGATCGTATTGGGTATTTAGCGGTGTCTGATAGATGTTATGGAAAAGATAAGGTTTACGCAGCGATTAATGGTGCAGGTCGCGCTCTAGGTTATGTGTGCGCGCCGACTCTATTCCAGTTAGTCATTGAAAGATGTATAGATGCAAAAACAAACATATTTGATTACGATAAAAATCGCACACTATTATATGAAAATCTGACTAATATAGGATATGATTGTCTAAAACCAGATGGAGCATTCTACTTGTTTGTTAAATCTCTAGAAAAAGATTCGATAGCATTTTGTGAAAGGGCAAAAAATTCAGGCATATTGATAGTGCCAAGTGATAGTTTTGGTGTTAAGGGATATGCAAGGATTGCGTATTGTGTGGATTATAATACAATAGAAAGATCCCTTCCAGCCTTCAAGGAGCTATTTGATTCATACAAAAAATAACATCATTCATGGATAATAAACCTAAGTAAGCAAACAAGCTTGCTGTAATAAAAATAATTGACAAACAATAAGTCGTATAATACAATGAAGGAACTTAATTGCCGTGGGGGTATAGCTCAGTTGGTAGAGCGCTTGAATGGCATTCAAGAGGTCATCGGTTCGAGACCGTTTACCTCCACCAAGTTCTTAAACAACCTGTTTTGAGCAGGTTGTTTTTTTGTTTGGACAGAAAGATATTTATATACCTATTTTATGCTATAATAATTAAAACAATACACAGTCTTTTGATGAGAGGGTAAAGAGGTTAAATCATGAAAAAGTCATGGGTTAAATCGTTGTGTTTGATATTATTGATTGTAATAGTAGGCTTGGCATTTTTAAGTGCGTGTAATGAAGAAACGGAAAGCCAGGAAAGAAAATTAAAAATACTAGATAAAAATTATTCTAGTTTAGAAGAATTAACTCTTGCCGCGCCATTTGATTTTAATGTTATAGACAATTACATGATAAGAGAATTTTCAACAGATAATCATAAAGCAATAGATTTCTTTAGTTATGGTGGGGTAGAGGCTATACCTTTTTTAGCTATGCAAGATAGTTATGTAATGAAAGTAGAGGTTAAAAAGATGGAGCAAAATGGCTCTGAGAATTGGGCTGTCAGCGTAATTGTCGGATTGAACTCAAAGTATGGTATGATAATGGTTTTTGAAACATTTTCGCCAGATGATGAAATTGGCGCAAAACAAACAAATAATATTTTTGTTAAAGAAGGAGACTATATAAAAAAAGGTGACATTATAGGGAATTTGATAGTAGGAGATTCGGACAGTTCGCATGTGCATTTTAACATATTTGATTTTTCTAATAATAAGTGGTCGCATGTTAAGCCTGAGCCATTTTTTACCAAAGAGGCAATAGAGCAAATATCTTCACGATTAGAGTCGACTTTAAAGAAATAAGTTTCATATAAACATATTTAATGCTTTGAAATGGAGTAGTTTCAGTTAACTGAGTTTTTATATTCTAAAGTTAGCGAACCGACATAAAGAGAAAATCGGTTCGCTTGGTTTTTTGTCGAATTTTCCCAGATTTTATATTGACTAAAAAAGGCGCTATTGTATATAATATAAGCGAACGTTTTTTCCAAAATAGTCTTAGATTTAAAGAGGATTCCATATATGCAATATCAAAAGGAAGAGGTTAGAAAAAAGATACTAAAGGCAGCTACCGCATCTTTTAGTAAACATGGTTACATGAATGCAAGAATGATGCAAATTAGTAGACAATCCCATCAGCCTATTGGCAATATGTATAGATATTTCCCCAGCAAAGAAATTTTATTTGATGCTGTTGTAGTCCCTGCTAAAGAACACTGCAATAATATTTTAGATGTTTTGAGGGATGAAATTAAGGATAAATTACAAAATAAGCCTTATGATACTTATTCTATACCATTTGTTGAAATCGCAGGTAAGGTTGCGGATACTTTGGAAGAAATGTTTAGTAAGTATTCTGTTCAAATCAAAATTCTACTTGAAAAAAGTTTGGGTAGTAAGCACGAAAGTTATGAACAAGAGTTAACTGAACAAATTGTTAGCCAGTTAAGGGAAACATTTCATGATTTCCAGGCTATGAACGATTATTTAGTTCCTACCATAATAGCAAGAGGTTTAATAGGCGGCTTCATGTACATATTTGCAAATTATCCTAAAGATAAAAGAAAGGAACAAATAGAAAGCCTAATGCTTTTTAACTTCCATAAACTAGAGGAAAGAATGTCGGGGCTTTAATGAGCATCTATTGAATAACT
>JAAZLE010000077.1 GCA_012799455.1 Clostridiales bacterium
ACAAATCAAAAGCATTTGATCCATTTAATCTTCTTGCAATTAAAGGTATGAGAGTCCATCTTATCATATTAGATGGTTTAGGTATCGGCGAACTTACTGATGCCAAAATATACGGAGATGAAGGGAGCAATACATTAAACTCTATTTCAAAAAGCAAATATTTTAATACACCTAATCTGATTAAACTAGGTCTATTTAACATAGATGGAAATAATAAAGAGTTTGCTACAGATAGACCATATGCAAGCTTTGCAAGAGTAGCTGAGGTGTCAAAGGGGAAAGATACAACTACTGGACATTTTGAGCTGATGGGCTTAGTTTTAAAAGAGCCGTTCCCAGTATATCCCGACGGTTTTCCAGATGATATTATTTCACAGTTTGAAAGTGCTACAAATAAAAAAGTGTTATGTAATAAACCTTACTCAGGCACAGCTGTGATAAATGATTATGGGGAAAAACATTTACAAACAAAAGATTTGATTGTATATACATCTGCAGATAGCGTTTTTCAAATAGCCGCACATGAAGATATTATCCCAGTACCAAGGCTTTACGAATATTGCAAAATAGCTAGACGTATACTTACAGGGAAACATAATGTTGCAAGAGTTATAGCAAGACCTTTTATAGGCAAGCCAGGTGATTTCACAAGGACAGCAAATAGGAAGGATTTTTCCATAGCACCACCTAGCAAAACGCTTCTTGATATATTAGAATTAGATGGTTTTGATACAATAGGGATTGGTAAAATTGGCGACATTTTTTCATCGCAAGGACTAACAAAAGAAATTCATACCAAAAATAATAATGAGGGTATGAGTATTGCATATTCATACTTAGATAAGGATGTGGAGGGGCTTGTTTTTACCAACCTTGTGGATTTTGATATGTTATATGGGCATAGAAATGATGTGGATGGATTTGCAAAAGCTTTGTCTGAGATGGATAGTTGGTTAGGAAAATTTATAAACAATATGAAAGATAATGATATTTTAATAATTACAGCAGATCACGGTTGCGACCCTGAAACTCCATCGACAGACCATTCCAGAGAATATGTACCAATGTTAATGTATGGCTATAGGATTAGAAAAAATGTTAATTTAGGCACGCTGAAAACATTTGGAGATATAGGTGCAACCATAGCAGAAATTTTCAACTGCAACTATGGATTAAATGGAGAGAGTTTTTATAAAAAAGTTAAGGAACATATTCCACATATTTAATGGTATTGTTTTTTAAAGTTTTCAAATGCTTTGACAGAAGCATTAAACAGGTCTTTTTCTGCATGTGTTTTAATGTCATCCCAGGATGTCCTATCAGCCCCAGTAGGAAATGCAAACAAAATACCATTTTGCTTTAGAATGTCTTCGGCTATTTCTGTTGAAACGCTTCCTGCTATAACAATTAAGGGTTTATTATATTTTCTTGCCACGCTCGAAATCCCACTTATTACTTTGCCCATAAAGCTTTGACTGTCAAGTTTTCCTTCCCCAGTAACTATAAGAGATGATTCTTTAGCTATCTGGTTTAATTTTGAAGTTTCAATCATTATGTCTGTACCTTTTTTTAAATCCGCCATTAAACATGCGTAAGATGCAATGCCAAGTCCACCAGCGGCACCACCACCTGGTAAATCTAATAGAGTTGTGTCATTACAAGCCTCCATCAGTTTATTTATATAATGACACATTCCTTTTTCTAAATAATGTAGTCCTTCCTCGTTTGCGCCTTTTTGCGGTCCATAGACATAAGTAGCTCCAAGGGGTCCACATATAGTATTGTCTACATCGCACATTGCGGTTATCTGAGAATTAAAGACATGCTTATTAATACATGATAAATCAATGGAGTCAATATTTTTTAAAGTTCCACCAGTAGGGACAAATGCATTATGAGAGTCATCATAAAAGACAGCACCAAGGGCACAGAGCATACCGGTGCCACCATCGTTTGTAGAACTCCCACCAAGAGTTAATATTATTTGTTTTACTCCTTTAGCTAAAGCATCAAGGATTAACTGACCTACGCCATATGTGGTAGTAAGAAGGGGATTAAGCATATCTTTATTGAGTAAAGATATGCCACAAGCCTTAGCAGATTCTATTATTGCAAGATTGTCTTTAATTAAGTATTCGGCATCTATATTATTAAAATATGGATCCTTAACTTGTGTTGATATGATTTCACCGCCGATAGCTAACTGGAAGCATTCTAGACTTCCATCTCCACCATCAGAAAATGGGATTTGAATAATTTCACAATCTTTAAAAACTTGGTAAGCAGCACGAGTAATAACCTCGGAAACGGTTACTGCAGACATGGTTCCTTTAAAACTATCTGGGGCAATTAAAATTTTCATAATAAAATTAGGTAATTATTTATGTATTATTACCATCATCTTGGTTGTTATCTTTTGATTTTAAATAATCGCTAATAACTTTTTGTTTATATTCTTCTTCGGAAAACGGTGTAGGTTTTTCTTCCTCATCATTTTTTTGCTTAATAGTAACAACTAATCTATATACTAAAGAAACGATAGTCAAAAATGGAGGCACTATCATTATAATAATCATTATAGAATTTTTACTGGCAAGTAAAGAATATACAGATGCCATAAAAGGCGATTTTCTAACCATAACGCCTTGTACAGCTGTTATAGGGATGGGTTTATCAGATATTACATTGTGTACACCTTTAGTTTGAAGGTATATTTCGCCGTTATTATCATATGGGGCTTTTATTACCTTATGTGTATTTGGCATGCCAGCATGATCTTGACCTTCTGGGATTATATACGTAATAACGTCTCCCACATTAATCTCAGGAGTGCCTTTTTTGACGTTATATACTTTACTAACGATAACTTCACCAGGTTCTATTTCAGGTGACATACTGTCCGATATAACATAGTAGAATCTATACCCAAATAAAGCAGGGGTTTGCTTGGTGATAATTTGTATAAATACAGATAAAAACATAGCAACAATTGCTATAAAAACAGCCCAAGATACGGCTGACACAGTAATGCGTATAATTTTCTTTTTCTTGTCAACAGAAATGGTGCTTTGTGTCATAAACATTGTATAAACAACTAAATTTTACTGGATGAACTATTCTTCGTCTTCAACTTCTTTATCTAGTTCTTTACCCAGCTCTTCTTCTTTAATAGCTTTGCGTTTAGCAATTTTGGCTGCTCTTGCTGCTTTTTTCATTGCTTTTAATTCTGCGCGCTTACGTTGTTTTTCTTCCTTTTTTTCTTCTTTTTTCAAATTAGCTCTAATTTTAGCAATTTGCTCTTCTGTTAGGTTTTCTTTTGCCTTACCCAGTATGGCTTCAATTTCTTCGTAGTGCTCAACAATCATAGAGCTTCTAAGTGTCTTCTTTAGGAGTTCAAGCTTTCTAGTTTTAGCAAGTTCATCTTTTTTCATCTTCGACATGAAGATGTTTTCGCGTTCATTAATTTCTTTTCTATCTAATTCAACATGGAATCTAAGCTGGAGCTCTTTTTGTTTAGCCCAGTAACTTTCCTGACGCTCTAATAGTTCTTGTTCAACTCTTATGCGTTCAGCTTCCAGGCGTTTTTTGTATTCTTCCATTTCCTGGTAGACTCTTGCTGCCATTGTTTGTTCTTCTATAATCTTTAGTCTGTTTGCTTCTTCAAGGGCTTGTCTTTCAGCTTCTAGACGTCTTCTTTCCTCATCTCTCTTTCTAGCTTCTTCAAGGCGGCGCTGTTCTTCTTCAAGTAGTTTTCTTTCTTCTTCGGCCTTTAATTCTGCTTCAATTCTTTCTTGTTCTGCACGGAGTAGTGCTGCTTTTTGTGCGGCTTCGGCTTTTCGTTTTTCTAGACGTAATCTAGCTTCTTCATGTTTTTTCTGCCGTTCTAAGTCTCTAGCTTCTCTTAGTGCTAAACGTTTTGCTTGAGCTTCTTCCTCTAACTGTTGAGCGATAAGTCTTTTACGAGTGATACTATCATCTCGTAGTTTGTTGATTCTATATTGTCTATATACTCTATCTAGTGCTGCATTAATTTTAGCAATTTCTGTTAGATTTAATGTTTTTTGTCCCGGGATTCTGTAATATATACGTCTTA
>JAAZLE010000006.1 GCA_012799455.1 Clostridiales bacterium
AATGTACAAACTGTTACGGGTGCAACTCTAAACCATGATGAAACAGAGCTAGAATATCAAAATAATACGTTTACAACAGTTGCAGAAGGTAATGCATTAAACGTGGTAATAAAAGCAATTGAAACTGCTAACTATAAAGCAGCAGAAACATCGCTCACCATTATAGTTAATAAAGCTACATACAATATGGAAGGCGTAGTATTAGAAGGTATGACCGTTGATTACACTAACGATGCATACTCACTAGAAGTTGCTGGTGTTTTACCAACAGGGGTAACCGTAAATTACTTAAATAATGGCAAAGTCATTGCAGGCAACTATATAGTTGTTGCCGAATTCAGCGGAGACTATGATAACTATAATGAAATTGAAGATTTAAGTGCTTCCTTAGTTATCAACAAGATTGCATATGACTTCAGTGAACTAATTTATGTAGACACAGTTGTTACATATAATGCAATCGCACAAAGAATTACTGCAACAAATATTCCAGTTGGTTTAGATGGTATCGAGGTAGGATATTACTATGATGGAGAAAGAACAAACATTGGCGTGTCTGAACTAAGTATTCATTTTGTATCTGATTCTCCTAACTACTTTGTAGAACTAGTTGATACGGAGAAAAAGGCTGATTTAACTATTAACCCAGCTATAATAACGGTTGAAAGTGATGCGAGATATTATTCAGATTACTTAGATGTAGACTATATAAATCTAACTACAGAACATTATAAAATCTTGGGCGTACAAGGAGATGATGCAATAGACGTTGGTTTTACAGCTAGGTTTGAAGACTTAGAAGCAGTCGGCGAAGCCGTTGTATTAATGACAATTACAAGCGTAAATAGTATGAACTATATACTCCCCGCCGACCCATATATTGTGGAGTTGCCTGCTGCAATAGTTTATCCAATAATTATTGATATTCCAGAAGAAGTTCATTTCTTTGATAATGCTGCAAAGCTCCCACAAATATCAACCACAATAGCGGGCATGGATGTTGCAAGAACAATAACCATTAAGGATAGTACAGATAGTGTAATAGAAGAAGCAATTAATGCGGGTGAGTACAAGATTTTAGTTAGAGTTTATGATGAGTACGCAGGAATTAGAACTCAAACTAGGACAATGCGTATAAACAAGATTTTACCAACAATAGAATTAATTGGCAGTAAAACACAAACATACGGAAGTTTTGTGCCGCTTGGAACTAAAGTGTCTGTATCAGCAAGTGATGGATCAGATTTGGCAACAAGTATAAAATATTCATTTGCAAATAAAACAAATCCTCCAGCTGGAACTCATACTGTAACAGCTAGCTTTAACGGCAGTAGAAATTACTTACCAGTAAGGGTTAATGAGACCATAACAATTAATAAAAAGCCTATAGGCGTGGCGGTTAGCTCTGATAATCAGTTCATTTATAACGGTAGCGAAAGGACGCTGAATTTCGCCACAACCGCAACTGCTTTAGGAGATCAAAATGTTATTTCCCTAACTTATGGTGTAGGTGGTTCAGCTATTAAGCCAGGAAGGTATGCAGTTAATGTAGTGGTTAACAATCCAAACTATGAAGTAACACATGTTGCAGGACCAAGAGAGTTGGTAATCACCAAGGTGCCGTTATATGTTTCTATTGAAAATCAAGTTGCAATAGAAAATGAAATGAGACCATTTGCAATATCGTATAGAGGCTTTGTTGCAGGCGAAGATGAAAGCAACTTAACCGAAGTTCCAGTTGCCCCAGACTGCACATCATTCAAGGCTGGTGAATACACGATTGTTGCAAGCGAAGGCGTTAGCGATTGTTACGACTTTATATGTGTGCCCCTCGAGATTACTGTATACAAGAGGGATATGAGTGCAAGTACAAGTAATGTATGTGAGTTTACTGCTAAAGGTGTTTATGATGGTAATTCGACAATAGATGTTAAGGCAGTTGATGCAAATAAATTCTTCACAACAGCTTTCACATCAACAAACAACATAACCAGTGCATATAGAATCGATGTTTCAGAAGCCCCCGAAGATGGGAAAGAGATACAAGTTGTTTATAACAATATTGGTATTAAGAAGTCTCTATTTACTGGAGCTTATTACATAGATAATGCAGGAAACAAAACACGTATAAGTAGATCAAACATAACTGATGGCTCTATAAATCTGACGGTTAGTGAAGATGGTGGCTATGTTGTTGTTTATACAAACTATCTATGGCTCTATGTTTTAATTGCTGTAATAGTACTAGTTGTCGCATTACTAATAATTAGAGCATATATGACAAAGAGACGTGGTAGAAGAAGCAGAAGAAGTCGTCCTAGGTGGTTAGCTTAAATATACAAAGGTAAACAGCTAAAGCACTGCTAAATATTCATATCTACTAAATAGATTAGAGGCGCTTTAATAGTGCCTCTAGTTATATATAAGATTATTTACGGTACAAGATAAAGCGGTTGCTTTTTCATATAAATAAAATACGAGGTGAAAGCTATAAATGAGCGAGCAAAATAAGGAAAGGGTTGATGGTGTAGAAAATCAAGCTTTGGAAAGTGTTCAGATTGAAGGAACGAACAATTATCAAAGTAGTGAAGTAATTGTAGATAGTACATACTCGACAAAGTTTTTGTATAAGTACACTTGGGCAAACACTTTTAGATTTCCAATATCGTTAATCTACATCGTAACAATACTTTTATTTATTGGAATAGGAGTGATGTATTTAGTAAAAAATGATAGTGTAAGATTACTTGGGATTGCGTTTTTTGCGCTAGGTCTTGTAATGATTCCTGTCATGGCAACACTATCAAATTACTCTATGACAAAGGGGATGAAAGAGCAATATAAAAAGTATGGACTAACAGGCGACTTTATACTTTCGTTTTATTTTGGAAAAGAAATAACGATGCGCAACTCTGTAAACAAGATGATAAGTATTTTTGAATATAAAGATGTTAAGAAAATCTATTCAGCTTTAGGACTTGTAATAATTGAAATGCAAAATGGATATAGAATCATATTAGACAGAAATGGCGTCCGAAATAATGTAGTTCAGGATATTAAAGCATATGTTTTGGATAGAGTGAAAGAAGCCAAGGTGTCATAGATATACTCTATATTTAAGTTGCTAAACAGAAATTATTTCAATTATATCGTCTTAAGAATATGGTTAGATACATAGTAAGCCTTTGCGTTTTTATGATAAATGTATTAAAGTAATGGCAGTAATTATTAAGTAGGAGGATGCTAATGGAAGACTTCAAACGAGTACTTGTTAGTTTTTTAAAAGGCACGGGTGTCAGCATTTTAGAAGCAGTTGCTGTCTTGATGTTTGGCATTGTAGTCATAAAGGTAGTCATTCTAATTTTGAGAGCGATTTTTAGTAAGTCTAAAATTGATGGCAGTGTTGCATCTTTTATTCAGTCTATCGCAACATCTATGCTTGCACTATTTTTGTTCTTTATAATAATGGACATATTTAATGTAGACACGACCCAGATAGTCACAATTATAGCAGCATCAGGTCTTGCGATTGGTCTTGCACTACAAGATATACTATCTAATTTGGTTGCGGGTGTAATAATGATATTTACAAAGCCCTTTAAAGAAAATGATTTTGTAAGTATTGGAGGAGTAGACGGAATGGTTAAAAAAATCAAAATTACAGCAACGTTATTGACATCAACAGATAATATTTCCATAAGGGTGCCAAATAAATTTGTGGTTAGTTCTAGTTTGTATAACTATTCTGATAGACCTACAAGAAGAATGGATATATCCCTTATGTTTTCTACCAAAAGCGATATTGCTAAAGTAAAAGAAATCATATTTGAGGTAGCAAAGAATACACCTGGCATTTTAGAGTATCCAACACCGGGGATTGTTATAAATGCTGTAACTGAATTGGGTATAGAAATTAAGACCAGAGCATGGGCAAATAATTCGGAGTATTGGGATGTAAGGAATGATTTTCTAGAAGCATTACTTACAAGGTTTCAAAAAGAAGGGATTACGCTTGCACGCAGGGTTCATGAGATTAGCTCTTCTACAGGTGCATCTGAGGAGGTGGAGGCATGATTAAATTAATACTTGCAATACCAGCCGATTTAGCAGGGGATTTGTGGTGGACATATCCATTAGCTTTAGTGTCAGTTATAGTCATATGCGGAGTGTTACTAGCTCTTTTAAAAAGAGTTAAACCTGAAAAAGAAGCCAATAAGTTAGTCAAAAAAGCAATAAGATATTTAAAACGTGCAGTAAAGGGGAAGGTTCGTACAGGCTTTAATATTTTAACTGCCAAAAACTTGATAAAATCCGCCACATACTATTATTCTGGACTAGTTAAGGATAAAGAAATATATAGGTTTAGGGCAAAAATAGAAGTTCTAGATGAAGTAATAGCAGAAATGGGTTCGTTTGGTGAAGTAGACGAGAATGGAAATGGGCCTAATTTAGAGAAAAAACTCCCCGATATAGTAAATAAATTATCTGCTATTGTAGACTAAAAAGATTTGATTGTTTGATAACTCTAATGTTAATCGTAAAAAATTAAATCTTTATAGATATGACACAAGAAGAGTCGTGTACCCCACGACTCTTTTTACTTAGTTATAACTCTTTACTTATGTACTATTACATCAAGTTTTCCTTGAGGGCTTTTCGTAGTTTTAAAATTATTGGCAAGTTAACAAGCTGAACTGCTGCAGCAAGGGCAAACATCTGTGGGGGATAGTTGTATAGAGGCTCACCAAATTGATCAACACCAGCAGGTGTTCCTAGTCTTGTGATTATAACGGTAAAGATTGGCCCTATAACCATTGGAATTAAAACCATAAATGATAGTCTTACTCCTTGGAACAGTCCTACTTTATCAACTGGTGTCCAGTCTCTAATAGATGCAGCTATGATAGATGAAAGCCCTAAAGTTGCAAACATTAGTAAAAATCCAGTTATTGCAAAAGACCATAGTGGTGTAGATACGTTTTTAAATGAGATAGGGCTAGCAAATACAGTAAGCACAGCACCTGCTATAT
>JAAZLE010000078.1 GCA_012799455.1 Clostridiales bacterium
CTGATGTATGATGTTCCCAGCGATTCAAATATTAAAAAAGTAGTTATCACAAAAGATTGCATATTGGGAAATGCATCTCCGCTGATTATAAGAGAAAGTTCTGTTGAGTCTGAAATTTAGTTATGAACAAGTATTAGCTGAACTTTGATAATGTGATATTATTAATAAGCAAATTATGTTGGTTAAACTTACTACTTTAGTAGATACTCTTAATTATGGCAACAATAAGAAAAGTTAAGTTATATAAAATTATGGGTGAAGATGCATGTTTGTCTGAGCTTTCGGTGCCTACCATTGCGCTGGTAGGTAGATCTAATGTTGGGAAATCATCTCTAATCAATTCGCTTTCAGGGAGAAAACAATTAGCATATGTTTCCAGGGAGCCCGGGAAGACAAGAACTATTAATTGCTATGAGTGTAACGATGGGGTTTTTTATTTGATTGATTTACCTGGGTATGGATATGCTAGTGTTTCAAAAAAAATGAAACAATCTTGGGCTAAGATGATAGATAGGTTTTTTAAGGAGGGTAGTAATATTAGCCTCGTTATTGTCTTGATTGATTCTCGGAGAGACGTAACTGATAATGATAAGATAATGATTAATTATTTGTACAATAGGAGAATGCCTTTTTTAGTAATTCTTACGAAGATCGACTTGTTAAAGAAAGGAGCGGTTAACCAAAGTAAAGCGCGGATCGCAAATCAGTTAGGTATTGGCATTGATGATGTGTTTGTCTATTCATCTAAGACCAAGGAAGGAGAGGAACTAATAATACGAACGTTAGAGGGTGCGATAGGAGCGAAAATAACATAATATTTTTCGATGTTATCGTATAGTAGAGAATCTAGAAAGAAATATATACTAAAGACGATATTGAGGTGTATATGATGTTAAATATTATAAGACTATATAATAGGGCGGTTCTACATGAGAGTATATGGTATTAGTGACTTACATCTTTCATTTTCAGAAGATAAACCCATGGATATTTTTGGTATGATATGGGAAGATCATTGGATTAAAATTAAAGATCATTGGGAAAAGACCGTTAGAGAAGAAGACGTAGTGTTAATTCCAGGGGATATTTCATGGGCCTCAAGTTTAAGTATGGTTTCAAAAGACTTGTATGAAATAGGCTCTATGAAGGGACGGAAGATTATTATAAGAGGCAACCACGATTATTGGTGTTCTTCCAGTACTGGGTTGGGAAAGATTAGGAATATAATGCCTCAAAATATGTATTTTCTAAGAAATGATGCCATAAAATTAGGCAAATATATATTTTGTGGAACTAGAGGATGGACTGTTCCAGAGAATAACATACAAATAACAAATCAAGATGAAAAAATATTAAATAGAGAAGTTTCTCGAATGAAGACAAGTTTAGATGCTGCTAGCAGATTAATTGAAGACAAGGAAGATGTTTTGATAGCAATGATCCATTATCCTCCTTTTAATTCTATGTATGAAAATTCTGTTTTTACGAAACTTTTTAAGAATTACGGCGTGCGGAAGGTCGTATACGGGCATATACATGGACAAACAAGTAAAAGCACGTTGAATTTTAGTAAGGAAGGTATTGAATATTATTTATTATCTTGTGATTTACGTGATAATAAACTTACACTTATAGCAGAATAGACGTAAGTAAATACATGGTAAAATTATGTGATTTTATTCAGGAATATTTTTAAAGACCACATAGCTTTTAATTTAATCAAAAAACAATTTAACAGGACACGATGAGAATATTGTGATCTTTGCATTTTATATACATATATCATGAGAAGTTTGCTGTTATCTTGATTACTTAGAAATTTTAAACAAATAGCTTAGGCGTAAACGAGAAAATATTTACTTATTACGAACGCTAAAAGAAGATGAGATCGTTTTCCGTCATAAAGAACAAATGTTCTGAATGTGTTGGAGCGCGCGGTAAAAACAGGGTGTTAAAAAGTTTTTTCCCAAAAAATGCTTAAATTTATGCTATTTTAACAATCAAGTGGTTGAAAGTGGAAAATTTTATTAGTATAATGGAGTCATAAGGAGAAAAGTATGATATTTTTTGGCGAGTATAATATACAATTGGACGATAAAAATAGGATGCGCATACCTAACAAGCTACGC
>JAAZLE010000079.1 GCA_012799455.1 Clostridiales bacterium
AAGGTTAAAAGCGGATGAATAAATGTTATACTAGTGTAAAAGAGCTACTGGGTATGCAAGCATAATAAATGTTGAAGGTGACAAAATGGGTAAAGCAAGAGCGATTCAAACTGTTTTATTAGTTATCGTTTTGGCAATGTCTATTGCGCTTGCAGGGGTTGCTATAATTAGGGGAATAGGGCCTACTCAAGTGGCGAAAGAACCTATTAAAGTAAGAGATGCAGATAAGGCTAGGCAAAATTTCGAAAGGGCTAGCTATTTAAAGCAAAGCATATATGATAACTATCATAACGATGAAATTAAGATGCTTTCAAGAATACCATTTCCATTTAATACAACGGTACGTTCAAGCTATGGCATGCTTTTCCCAAACATACAGGCGTCGGTATGGGAGTACGGCTCTTTTCTTAGTATGTTATATAAGTTTGCGGTTTATGAAAGTGTTACAGGCGAGGATATTGGTGCTATATCGGAGTACGATAGTGCTTTGGACGGACTAATGTATTATAGAAAAGATACATCAGATGGAAAATTTGATGGATATCGCCACTACAGAGATCTCGATAAAGGCGGTCAAAATATAAACGGCATTTCATATGACGATGATATGTGGCTAGCAAGGGATATTGTGTATATGTATGAACTTACTGGCGATCAAAAATATCTAGACTATGCTATTGAGATAGCTGACTATTTAATTGAGTATGCATATGTGGATCTTAATCCTCAGATATTTATAGATTTTGGGATAGAAGGTGTTAACCCCGAAAAGGAAATGGGTGGTTTTTACTGGGATTCATATCTAGATATGTTACACACTTGCTCAAACGGACCTGCAATAATTTTTTATAGTGATTTATACAAATATACAAATAACGAACTGTACTTAAGCACTGCGAAAAAAGCATATGAGTTTGTTCTGACATTAAGAGGAGATGCAGGAGTTTTTTACGACTGCACGGCTTTTAATAAAAATGAAAATAATGAAATATTAAGTGTTAAATCAATAGATAAAAGGACGTATACATATAACACAGGGACGCCTATTTCTGGTGCAGTATCACTGTATGAAAATACGGGGGATGAAAAATATTTAAATGATGCTATATCCATCGCTACAGCAGCCGGGACGGCGCTTAGAAAAGAGTTTGAAGAGCAGGGGATAGTCTGGTACTTAAATGCTGGAGCTACTGGTGGCGGCGCAAGCACCTGGTTTAATGGCGTGCTATTTAACGGCTTTATAGATTTATTAGAATACTCAGAAGTGCCACGCGAGTATATTGAAGAATTTGATTATGCTTTAAACTGGGCGTATGATACTTACTTAAAAGAGATGTCCGCAGAAGATAAAGCAGAGATTTTCGAGCAATATGCTTTTTGCAATCCAGAGGAAAATTATGTAGATAAAGAATATGGAAAGCTTATTCCTGCCGGGCAATATATAGGTGGCTGGGATAAGGAAAAATACATGGACATATATGTATTAAATATTTGTGGTACTGTCGATATGATCGTGAGCTTAGCAGCTTATTATGCTGAACCAGTAGAATAAAAAGATAGCCCAATGATATTTAGCGTGACCTCATAAGGTTGGGCATAAAAAATACAACTTGAGGGAGTTAGGTTATATTTCAACAAGCGATTAATTATTATCATTTTGATTGCAAACTAATCTTTTAATAGATGTTTTTTTGTATTAAGCTGTGGTTGAATTAAAGACGCTTGTTACATTGTAACTATTTTTAAAATAGAGTATGATTAAAGCATGGATGTTATAGAAATTAAAGATACTAACCAACAAATGTACACGCTAGTAAAAAATGGGTTTTTCGGTCGCTTGGATAAAGTTGCTATATCCTACATGGGCAAACAAATCAAGGCGTCCGATTTTTTTATGGAAGTAGACCTTTGGGCAGAGATATTAAGAAACACTTACGGTATTAAAAAAGGTGATGTTGTAGCGATGAATTTACCCAATATCCCCAATGCCATAATACTTTTCTATGCTATGAATAAATGCGGTGCTGTTGCTAATATAATGCATCCGTTTTTGCCTGCAAAAACAGTTGTAAAGTTAATGGAAAAAACAAATACGAAAATGTTTTTTGCATTCGATACATTTTATAAAGAAAACGAAGAAGTATTAAGAGAAGGATTTAAAGGCGAAATCGTTACCGCTAGTGTTAGTGATTATTTACCCATCGTTAAAAAATTAATATATTCACAAAAGGAGCCAAAACTTAATAAAAGTGTTACCCAATATGCAAAAGTATTAAGTAAACACAAGGGGCTCAAAGAATCGTTTTCATGTGAAAGTCATAGGGTTACAGTTTATATGCACTCTGCTGGCACAAGCGGTGAACCCAAGGTTGTAGTGCTTTCAAACTACGCGCTTAACGAGCTTTCAAAAGCATTAACATATGTTATTCCCAATATGGATGTAGATCATAATAAGTGTATTACCGTTATGCCACTTTTCCATGGCTTTGGCTTCGGAGTATGTATGCATGCTATGCTCTCCCACGGGTTTGAAATAATACTAATTCCGAGATTTACTCCTAAAGAAATGATTAAGGTTACGCATAAGAGAAAGGCAACAATATGTGCAGGCGTTCCTATTTTGTTCAAGAAGCTATTAGACTTAAGCGATAAGAATTTCAAAAAACTATTTTCGCTTGAGCATATGTTTGTAGGTGGCGATAAGTTATCTGCTGAGTTAAAAGAAGAGTTTGATACAAGAGTTAAAAGTTTAGGTGGGGATGCCGAGTTAACTGAAGGATATGGGTTGACCGAAACTGTTACTGTATGTTGCGTAAATTTAAAAGGAGAAAAACAAAATACTTCTATGGGTCCTCCGCTTCGAGGGATTAGTTTTAAAATAATTGATGAAGAAGGAAATGTTCTTCCAACAAATACTAATGGTGAGATATGTGTAGCGGGTCCAACATTAATGGATGGGTATCTAGGAGACAAAGAAGGAAATTCCTTCATATACATAGATAATGAGAAATATGTAAACACAGGCGATATCGGATTTTTAGATGAAGAAGGTAAGCTTCACTTTATAGACAGAAAAAAGAGAATTTTTAAAGTCAGTGGAATAACAATCTTCCCAAGTGAAATAGAAAGTACAATTAAAAAAGTAAAGAGTGTTAAGGATTGCATAACAATTCAGGAAAATAGAAAAATTATTGCATTTGTAGAGTCTGCAAATACTGATGTGGAAGGATTGCGTGACACGATACTTGAAGTATGTAAGGAAAATTTAATACCTTATGCTATTCCAAAGGCACACAATATTGTAATTGTTTCTAAATTTCCAAAAACAGTAGTAGGGAAAACAAATATTCAAGAGTTAACTAAGCTTATTCCAAAACCAACAGAATAATGAGATTTGATGAATAATAAAACGCCTGGAAGCTTTAGTCTCTAGGTGTTATTAATTTTTGCGTTGATAATATATAATAGTTATCCCAGTGCTCTAAAAATAAGTTTTGCAATTTCCGTATTATCGATATTTGCAGCCACTGTTTCTGCCCCTTTACCATACATGAAGTATAAAACTTCCTGGTCTGAGTGTCCTCCAGTTGTAAATTCATAATGGTTAATTACACCTTCCTCTATATCAAGATTGGATTGAAGTCCTCCTGTTTCATGGTCTGCAGTGACAATTAATAAAGTGTCAGGATTACTATCTATATATTCCATAACTATTCCTACAGCATTATCAAAAGACTTGGTTTCATCTATTACTCCAAAGATATTGTTATCGTGCGCGTAAGAATCAATTTTTGATCCTTCAAACATGGCAAAAAAACCATCTTCATTATGTAATAGTTTTAAGGATTGTTCGACCATCACTTCAAGATTAACTATAGAGTTATGGTTGATTGAGTTAAAACCACCATAAACCTTACCCGATGTTAAACTAACAAGTTCTTCGTATGTTGTGGCAATTTGATAGCCGTTTTCAAGTATTTGATCGGTTAGGGGAAGATAATATGAAGAATATCCAGCGCCCATAATAACATCGATGCCAGAATTCACTTGTTGTTTAGCAATTTCTGCTTGTTCAGTTCTACTTAGAACATGTGCAGAAAAGCCTGCGGGTGTCGCATCGCTTAAGTTTTTAGTTGCAACAATACCGGTTTTTCTTCCGGTAGCCATAGCGCGTTCAGTTACATTTGGTAAAATCAAAAGGTTTTCTGGCAAGAACATTTCTTCATTAGATTTAGTATAATCGGGTCTAGTGCCTATCATACCAATTTGAGTTTTATATCCAGTAGCTAGCGCTGTTGCTGCAGCTGCGCTATCAGTAATAGGGAACTCTTCTCCAAATAATATACATGATGTTTTTACATGTCCTTTGTATGGTAGTTTTTCCATATTTAGTTTCTCTAGTCCAAAGTATCGCCTTGTAGCCTCAATATGATTTTCTCCCATACCATCTCCAATCATTATTATTACATTTTTAACGACGTAAGAAGTTTCTATTACGTTGGGATTTTCATATACAATGTAAATATCGGGAGTGTTATTTAGTACGTAAACAGCAAAAATAGAACTAGCTAGTGCAGCCAGCAAAAATGCAGTTATTAAAAGTTTTAAAAATTTTATAATTTTTTCAAGCCGTCCCCCTGTAATCTGCCACTTAAGTCTAAAGTCGCATGTTATACCTTAACTATTCAGACCGTAATTAAACAATAAATTAGATAATATTTAAATTCAAGAATCAGTAGAATGTATATGTAAACATCTCTCAATAGAGTATTAATCTCGTCATGTAAAAGAAAGATTCTAAAGAAAATTTTAAATAAATTTTGCAAAACTGCCGGATAACCGCTTAGATTATTTTTGCTTTAAAAAACGCATAGCATGCGGTTGTTTATGTTAAAAAAATGAGATATCATATCAGCGGAGTGCTAGTGAATGTTAAATAGGAAGATTATATATGGCAAATAAAAGCGAGAACATTTTATCTAAATTAGTTTTATTTTTAAGTGCTGCTATTTGGGGTAGTACGTTTTTCCTTCAAAAAGATGCTTTAGATGATATTTCCGTTTATTTCTTGTTAACGACAAGGCTATTAGGTTCTGGAATAGTATTATTGATTATCTTTGCTTACAGACTTAAAAAATTTAATAATGAGCATCTTTGGAAAGGCGTACTAACAGGCGTGCTTTTAGCGATAGGTTATATTTTACAAACGTATGGTTTAAAATATACCCCAGCTGGGAAAAGTGCATTTTTGACTTCAGTATACAGTCTCTTAATCCCATATTGTTTATGGATATTTACTCGTAAAAGACCAGGGATATATAACTTTATAGCTACTGTTGCTTGCGCTATAGGAGTGTGGCTTGTTTCATATAGTAGTAGTGGAGCGACCTCGTTTACATTTAGAGGTGAAGGGCTTACGCTAATTAGTACAGTATTTTTTGCGATACATATGGCACTAACAGGCATGTGGAGTGAAAAGCTGGAAACTGGTCTATTTACAATGACACAAATGATGTCAGCAGGCATTGTTTGTTTGGTTTTAATGTTCATAACTAAACAAACTCCAGATGTTCTACCAAGCCCAAAAACGATGTGGTCTTTAGCTTATTTATTATTTTTAGCTACAGCACTTACATTTTTATTTACTGTGTGGGGGCTAAAAAGGACATCAGCCGTTTCAGCATCGCTAATACTATCATTAGAATCAGTATTCGGAGTTTTCCTTGCTGTAATATTTTTAAATGAACGGTTTAATATAAAAATACTATTTGGTTTTTTAATCATACTGCTTGCAGTAATCACCAGTGAAACTGAGTTAAAATTCGTAAAAATAGCATTCAGTTATATCGTAAATAAATTCAATGAAAAGAAGAAGTTAAAGCTTAAACAGTTAGCACTAGCCCAGCTTGAAGATCCTGAGGCTATTAACGATAAAGAGTTTCTGGATGGTATTACTTCTATAGTTCCTACTGAAAGGCAAATTGAATTTCAAAACCTTGCATATTATAACTTCATACACTTTGGTCTTAATACTTTTACAAAAAAAGAGTGGGGGTCTGGGAGTGTTGATCTCGGAGTATTTACGCTAAAGGATATTGACACCGATAGTTGGGCAGAAGCCCTTAAAAAAACTGGGAGTAAGGGGATAATAATAACCGCTAAGCATCATGACGGTTTTTGTTTGTTTCCAAGTGCATATACGGAATACACAATAAAAAACACAGCTTATCAAGATGGGAAAGGTGATATTATTAAACAACTACAAAAGTCATGTGAAAAATATAATATGAAATTAGGGATATATCTTTCACCGTGGGATAGACACGAGAAAACATACGGCACAGAAGAGTATAATGAATTTTTCTGTAATCAATTAGAAGAACTATGTACAGGATATGGCGAAATATTTTGTTTTTGGTTTGATGGCGCTTGTGGGGAAGGCCCAAATGGGAAAAAACAAGAGTATGATTGGGAGCGCTATTATGCTTTAATTAGAAGGCTACAACCAAGTGCTGCAATTGTTAATTGTGGCCCAGATGCTAGGTGGATAGGAAATGAAGCTGGCATCGCTAGGAACGCTGAATACGCTGTGGTTCCTAAGAGGTTACAATCATATTTAAATATTTCTAAAGTCTCCCAGCAAAAGGAAACTCAACAAATGTCTGAGATAGATATGAGTTTAAATGTTAGGAATGATGGGAGTATTGATGGTGCAAATTATGAGTTGAATAATTCAAGCATATTACTTGGCGAAAGGTACCAGCTTGTCGGAGAAAAGTTGGTGTGGTGGCCGTCAGAAATGGATATTTCAGTAACCAAAAGAGGATGGTTTTGGAGACCTCTTTGGGAGAAGTTTTACATTCGTTCTGCTGAAAGTCTAGTTAATTGTTACTTTACATCGGTTGGGAATAATGCCACACTTTTATTAAATGTTCCTCCCAATGACAAGGGGATATTACCCAAACCATATATCTCAAGGATATTGGAAGCTAAAGCGTTAGTTAAAGAAAAATTAGGAAATGTTGTTGAATCCTCATATGTTTTAGAAGAAGACAAGGTTATCAAAATTAATATGAAAACCTCTACTGTAAATGCGATAACTATTGCTGAAGATGTTAGGTTTAGTCAGCGCGTAGAGTCCTTTAAAATACTACATAACGGGAAAGAAGTGTATCGTGGAGAAACGATTGGATTTAATAAAATATGTATATTATCAAGTCCCATTCATAATTGCGAAGGGCTAGAAATAATTATTGAAAAAACAAGAAAATCGCCTAAGTTATTTAAGGTTATAGTAAGCTGATAGTATAGTATGAATATACTACGTATAAAAAAAGAATCGCGATTTTGCGATTCTTTTTCGTTAATATTAGTTCAAAATTAATACTAGTCAGCTGAGAATGGAAGTAGTCCCATTATGCGAGCTCTTTTAACAGCTGTTGCTAGGGCTCTTTGATGCTTAACGCAAACACCGCTCATTCTTCTAGGAAGTATTCTTCCTTTTTCGGTGATGTAGCGGGGGCGTTGATCTTCTTTACTGTGTGGGTCATATCCTTTGTTTATTTCTGCGGCTAGTTTGATATAATCAATTTCATCAACTTTGTTTGCGCAGAAAGAACATACTCTTCTTCTAGGTCCTTGCCTATAGAAGTTTCCGCCAGATCTTGAAAAGGTTCTTTCACCTTTTTGATAAGGAGCTCTGGGTTTTCTTTCGAAGGTTTTTCCCTCTGTTCCTTCAGCATTATCTTTTTTAGAATCTGCTTTCTTTACAGGGCCTTCTTTTTCTTCGGTTTTAGCAGCAGGTTTAATTTCTTTTGCTTCTTCAGTTTTGCTAGTATCTGCTTTTTTAGCAGCAGGTTTAACTTCTTCTGCTTTATCTGCATCAGCTTTTTTAACTGCTGGCTTTACTTCTTTTTTCTCTTCAACTTTAGCGGCTTCTACTTTTTTAGCAGCAGGTTTAGCATCTTTTGCTTCTTCAGTTTTGGTAGTATCTGCTTTTTTAGCTACTGGTTTAGTTTCTTTTTTCTCTTCGGTTTTAACAGCCTCTTCTTTTTTAGCAGCAGGCTTAGCCGTTTTCTTTTCTTCTGCAACGGTGGCTTCTTTTTTCTCTTTTACCACATCTTTAGATTCTATCTCTTTTGTCATAACTTATTTCTCCTTAATAATTCATAATTAAAATGGGACTTTCCCATCAAGTATGACATTGCCAAATTGTGGCTTTTTATTGGCTACTTCGGGAAGGTCAGGGAGATCTTCGTTTCCGAAATCTGAGTCTGAACTATCGCCTTTGGTAGATAAAAACTGTACTTCGTCTGCGACTATTTCAGTTACATATCTGGTTTCGCCATCTTTGTCATACGAACGTGTTTGGATTGATCCACAAACGCCAACCTTACTTCCTTTCTTTAGGTACTTACCACAGTTTTCAGCAAGTCCTCTCCATGTAACAACGGGTAGAAAATCTGTTGCTTTAGTTCCGTCATTACTTGTGTAGTTACGATCGGCAGCCACTGTAAACCTACAATAACTAATGCCGTTTGCGGTTTGACCACTATATGGATCTTTTGTTAAATTTCCTATTAAAATAGCTTTGTTCATGTTTTTCTCCTTACCCGATTATAGTAGGGTGATCATTTGTCTGACGATATTGTCATTGATTCTCATCTGTCTGTCTACTTCTGCAGGAACTGTTGCATCTGCTTCAAAGTTGAATAGCACATAGTAACCATGTGTCATGCGATCGATTTCGTAAGCAAACCTACGAGATCCCCACTTGTTCACTAATGTTACTGCGCCACCAAGACTTTCAATCAGATCAGAGTATCTCGTTACTTGAGCCTCTGTATCTTCCTCAGAAAGACCATCTTTGATTATGAATAGCAATTGGTACTTTCTTTTCATGACATCTTACCTCCTTTTGGACATTTTATTGGCTCTCGAAAGAGCAAGGAATCGCAAATTGCGACGCTTTTTCATTATATACATACTTTAATATAAAGTAAAGTACTTTTTAATACACGCGTGACTGACATAAGTAAGGCTAAATTCGGCTAATCTTGGGGTGGTGTCCAATAATAGCCGAAATTTTAAGCACGCGAGTTGATTTCTAAGTTGATATAAATGGCATATTATAGTTTTTTGCTACAAAATCCAGATTGGGACTATGAGATTTTCACGATTAAAAGCACTTATATTATTTGCCATACAAATAACTGCGCTAGTGCTTATTTCTAAAGG
Organism: Clostridiales bacterium; assembly: GCA_012799455.1. Classification (GTDB taxonomy): domain Bacteria; phylum Bacillota; class Clostridia; order Christensenellales; family DTU072; genus MWEH01. Next base: position 9,238 of record JAAZLE010000079.1, read on the forward strand.
TGCTTTATTCAGTGTAGAGAAAGTTCGGGTAATTCTTATGTCTGGCTTAACGGATTTTTTAATTTCAATAGGATGCAACTTTCCGTCTTTTTCCAAAATAATGTCAATTTCTTTTCCGTCGCGATCTCTATAAAAATAAATAAATGGTTCAATTCCAGTATTTTGATAATTTTTAATTATTTCTGAAACGACATAGTTTTCAAAAAGCGCGCCATTCATAGCGCCTTTTTCGGCGACTTCAGGTGTTGACCATTTGGTGAGGTAGCATACTAATCCTGTGTCGTAAAAGTAAACCTTAGGTGTTTTTATTGTACGCTTTAAAACATTGTTTGAGTAAGGATGTAATATGAAAATAATACCTAATGTTTCTAAAATATTAATCCATGTTTTTGCAGTTTGAACATCAATTTCTGCATCTGTAGCGATAGATTGATAATTAAGCAACTGAGAAGTACGGGCAGCAACTGCAGTTATAAATTTGTTAAATTTTAAAACATCAACTGCTCCAGCGATATCACGAACATCTCGTGATATATACGTAGAAATATATGACGAGTAATAAATATCTCTATTGGCGAATGAAGCACTAACGAGTCCTGGCATAGAACCTTGCCATATTCGACTAAATGCCTCTAAAGTCGTAATAGGTGTTATATTTTCATTTTCAGTAATTAACGAAGCAAGGTCTAAATTGAATGAAAATGGTGGCCTATTCATTTTTTCACGCTGTGACATGGGAGACATATGCAAAATTGCTACGCGGCCAGCTAGCGATTCTTGTACTCCACGCATTAAACTAAAAACTTGCGAGCCAGTCATCCAAAAATCGCCAGGGTTATGATATGAATCTATATGCATCTTAATATATGTGAATAGTTTTGGAGCGTACTGAATTTCATCTATAAGCACGGGAGGCTCATAAATTTGCAAAAAGAGGGCAGGATCATTTTGTGCCATTTCTCGCGCGACTAAATCATCTAACGTTATATAGCGTCTTCCTATATTTTCTTTTTTTGCAAGCATTTGTAACATGGTGGTTTTTCCAGTTTGCCTAGGACCTGTTAAAAGAATTGCAGGGAAAGACTTACTTAGTCTAATAACTACATCTTCTAAGTGTCGCGTGATATATGACATGTTTTCCTCCAAGTGCAACTTTATACATAATTATTATATAACAAAAGACAGAATGAGACAATAGATTTCTCGGCTAATCTCGGGGTGGCATCTAATAACAGCCGAGATTTTATGTGGTATTTATGCTTTACAAAGCGGCGATAAATAGTATATATTATGGTTATCAATATACCTATAGGGGGTATATGCAAGAGGTGAAAAATGAGATCAGTTGAATTAAATAAAGGTTTAGTAACAAGATTAAATAGAATTGAAGGTCAAATAAAAGGAATTAAACGGATGGTTGAGTCGGGTGAAGAATGTGAGGATATAATGATTCAGATTTTAGCTATACAGGGTGCAATCAGGCAGGTGGGACAGAAGGTTGTTATGAATCACTTAAACAATTGTATCGTAGAGAGCATCCAAACTGGCAATCTAGATGAAGTGCAGAAGTTTAGTAAAATCCTGGATAAATTTATTGCAAAATAGTTGGAGTAAAGGATGGAAAATAAAGATAAGTTATATATAGAAAAATCATCTCATAAAGAATGCAATTGCCATAAAGAGGAAAAAACACATTGTACAACTCCTTACGAAATTGCTCATAACAAAAAGACAGAGCTTCATAGTTCTGGTGATAAAGAAATTGATTATAAACCAGGAGGATGTAGTTGCTCTGGTCATAAAGATATAAACCAAAATACGGAAGGGAGTAGCGAATTTGGGAAGGAGGATGTGGACCAAAGACCAGAGGATTGCAGTAGCTGCGTTGGCTGTAATGATGTTAAGCATGAAACGGAAGGCTGCGGTTGCTCTAGCCATGTGAGTTTAGACCATGGATTGGGAGGATGCTGCAGTGTTCCCAAAAAGGTCAATAAAAGAGGTAAAACATTAGTTTATTTAATTGTTTCAATAGTATCTGTTATTGCAAGCTACTTGCTTTCGCAATTTGATGTTTATTCTAAATTAGGGTCGCATAAGCTGGCAGTTTTGGATCCTGCATGGATAGCAATAGTCGTGTCGGGAACGCCTATATTTAAGGCAGCATTGTATAACTTAAAAAGGAAAAAGATAACAAGTGCTCTCCTTGTTACTATGGCAATTATAGCTAGTATTGCTATTGGATTTATTTCCATCTTTGGAGGCGCAGAAGTAGGATCTGGACATAATCATGGATTCTTTTTTGCCGCAGCTGAAGTCTCTGTAATAATGGCTATCGGAGAAGTTTTAGAAGAACTAACATTATCAAAATCAAAGTCCGCAATTAAGAATTTAATTAAAACGCAACCGAGTACAGCGATGCGTAAAAATGAAACTGGCGAGTTTGAATCTGTCGGTATTGAAGATATATTAGTCGGAGATATTGTATTAATTAGGCCCAATGAAATAATCTCGGTTGATGGGGAAATTACACATGGCGAAACTTCCATTGATGCATCAAATATAACTGGTGAGTTTTTAGCAAAAGATAGCTACATAGGTGACAAAGTATATTCTGGGACCAAAAACCTTGCTGGAGCAATAGAGGTTGTGGTTGAAACTCCATCGGGGGAAACGACTATTTCCAAGTTGATAAAATACATAGACGAAGCATCAAAGAAAAAAGCACCAGTTGTGAAGCTTGCTGATAAATGGGCAGGGTATTTAGTTGTTGGTTCATTAATAGTTAGTATGTTGGTTTTAATTATATCACTATTCGGATTTAGACTATCTCATCTTGAGTCAGTACAAAGAGCAGCAACTGTTTTAGTTGTATTTTGTCCTTGTGCGCTAGCTTTAGCAACTCCTGTCGCTATTGCAGCAGCAATTGGCAATGCGAGTAAAAACGGGATTTTAATAAAAAGCGGACTTGCTCTAGAAAAGATTACCAAAATAGATACAGTAGCATTTGATAAAACAGGAACACTTACTGAAGGGAAAATTAAAATTGAAAGGTTATACCCATATCAAACATCTGAAAAAGATTTAATAATCTACGCAGCGTCAGTGGAAAGTAAAAGCGAACATCCAATAGCGAAGGCAATCCTTGAGTACAATAATTATGACCTTTTAGAAAGTACAAAAACAGAGAGCATTTTGGGAGTTGGTGTAGAGGCTATAATTGATAATAAAAAGGTAGGGGTATATAAGTTAGATTATGTTAAAGACTCGATGCCTACAGAAGCGTACCAAAATATTGAACAGTTGGGATATACTGTTATATCTGTTCTTTTGGATGGTAAATATATAGGTTCAATAGCTTTAAGTGATACTCTAAGAGAAGATATTGTCTGGTCAGTTGAAGAGTTAAAAAAGATGAGAAAAGAGTGTGTTATGTTGACAGGCGATACTCTAGACAGTGCTCGTATGATAGGCAATAAAGTAGGGATAGAACATATTCAGGCAAATCTTTTACCGGAAGACAAAGTAAAAATAATAGAAGATATGAAAAAAGATGGTAAAAAAGTATTAATGATAGGAGACGGTGTAAATGATGCTGCTGCTTTAGCTTCGGCAGATTCATCTATTGCAATAGCTGCAATGGGAAGTAGTGTAGCAATGGAAACAGCTGAAATCAGTTTAATGACCAAAAATATAAAAAAGATACCGTACTTATTCCATCTTTCAAAACGAACTCTTTTGACAATAAAGATAAATATAACATTGTCACTGATTATAAGCATTGTATCTATTATTTTATCTGCATTAGGCTACGTAAATATTGTGGCCGGAGCATTAATTCATAACGCAAGTAGTGTTTTAGTAACATTACACTCAGCACTGCTATTGATGTACAAAAGAAAAGAGAAACCAAATTCAAAATAGTTAGGTTTTACGACATAAATTTTTATAATATTGCACAGTTTGGCACTTAAAAATTTCAGTATTGACAAAAGTTGGTTTATACAACATATTATAGTTATATCTTATAATTGAGTACTAAGTGGTACTTTAAAGTGGAGGTGAGGTATGACAAAAATTTTTAAAGATGCGGAAAAGCGCACATTTTTAGTAACGGGAGCTTCTGGGTTTTTAGGAAAAGAAACGGTTAAGTATATTTTAAGCGAAGGGGCAAAGGTAATTGCTATGGACCTAAAGATTGCCGATCAGCTCAAAGCAATTGAAAATCAGAACCTTTCCTTTTTTTAAGCGGACTTAATGAAACCTTATGATATTCCGGAAGGAGTAACTGATGTTATACATGCAGCTGGCAGAGTTTCTGACTGGGGTCCATACCAAAAGTTTTATGAAGCAAATGTTGTGATGACTGAAGACTTAATGAAAAAGGCTAAGGAAGTGGGTGTGAAAAAATTCTTGTTTATAAGTACAATCGACATTCATGGGCTTTTAGGCCATATTGACGAAACTGAAGATGGTGTGTATTACTCTCCACCAACAGGATTTTATGCACAAACTAAGAAAATTGCAGAAAAAATGGTCAGAGAGTTTAATTCTGAAGAAATGAAAACAGTTTGCATACGCCCATGTACAGTATATGGTCCTGGGGATACTACAGTGCAAGGTCCAATTATGGATGCTATTTTAAAAAACCAAATGGGTGTCATCAGCGGTGGTAAATTTTTAACTTCGCGGGTGTATGTAACAGATTTAGTACAAGGATTATGTAGGGCACTAGAGTTTGGGACCGGCGGCGATGCATATAATATTGTATCTGGTGAAAAAATCAGGTGGAAAGAGTGGGTTGAGGCAATTTCTAAGGAATTAGGAGTAAAAACTCCAAAACTATCATCACCGTATTGGGTAGCATATCTAGGCGCTTGCATTTTGGAAGGCATTTATAAATTATTCAGAATTAAAAATGGTCCAATACTTACCAGAATGCGTATTCAGCATGCGGGACATGATTTTTATTTCTTGCCGACTAAGGCCAAAAAAGAACTTGGCTTTGAACCAAAGATGCCTTGGCAGGAAGGTGTAAAAGTTATGGTTAAAGAGTACAAGGAAAGAAAAGGATTAAAGTAAAAAACAGCAATAGTTATTTTAGATAACATATCTTTGTCAGGTCATTAGTCGGCCTGACATTTTTTTTACTCAGTAGTGTGTTAACGATATTTCATCAATATTATACACTGTGAAAAACACAAAACTTATCAGTGTTCGTAAACAAAACTACATAATTCGTAACTTTCAGAGACATTTAAAAGATTGCTATTTAGTCGTCTTGTGATATAATTATTATTGGTAAGACAAAATATTAGAAGGTGAAATATGAAAAAAATATTACCAATTATTTCAGTAGTATTAATAGTAGTTTTAGCAGCGATGTTTTTAGTAGCATGCGGACCATCCACAGTCGAAAAAGCTAAAGAAAACCTAAGTGAGGCAGGTTATTTAGTAGTCGGCGGGCAAAGAGAAGTCGAAGGAGTTGCTGGTGTTATCGTGGCAACCAAACTAACGAGTTCTATGACAGGTGTTCTTTATAGCTCAACATCAGCAGCAAGTGCAGACTATAAGAAGATCAAAGAAGAAAACCCAAATACAACTGTTGAAAAAATAGGAAAGTGGGTTGTTTGGGGCGATGAGGCCGCTATCAAAGCATTTAAAGGCTAGTCAATCAAGATTAATATTTAGTCAAAGAAAAAAAGCGCTGGTAACGGCGCTTTTTTTATGAGTTAAATTTGGGTTTTATAAGCTTGCAATGCAAGTGAACTATAGATATCAAATAGTGTATGGATAAGCTAGGATTTAATATAGTCTGTAAATCTCTCGATTTAAAGGTATAAAAAATATATAATGGTAGTAATAAAATAAAAATGATTAGATCAATTGATCGAAGGAGAGGAATATGAAAAAGTATCGTTGTACAGTTTGCGGATATATTTTAGAGGGTGAATTAACTGCTGATTACACCTGCCCAATTTGCATGGTGCCAGCTGATAAGTTTGAATTAATTGAAGAGGGCAAAAAGGATAGTAAATACTCAGGAACTCAAACTGAAAAGAATTTACAAGATGCCTTTGCGGGTGAAAGCCAAGCTAGAAATAAGTACACATATTGGGCAAAAGTTGCTTCAAATGAAGGATATGATCAAATTGCTGAACTGTTTCTAAAAACAGCCCGTAATGAGCAAGAGCACGCAAAATTATGGTTTGAGGAACTTGGCGGAATTAATACTACGCCAGTCAATTTACTAAACGCAGCAGAAGGTGAAAACTATGAGTGGACAGAAATGTATGCTGATTTTGCAAATGTTGCTGAGAAAGAAGGATTCCCAGAACTTGCTAAGAAGTTTAGAGCAGTAGGTGCGGTAGAAAAAGCCCACGAGGAAAGGTATCGTAAACTTCTAAGTAATGTAGAAACAAAAAAGGTGTTCAAAAAGTCAGATGCTACCACATGGGAATGCAGAGTTTGTGGACATTTAGTTAACTCTAAAGAAGCTCCAAAAGCCTGCCCGATTTGTAACTACTCACAAAGTTTCTTTGAAGTCAGAGCAGAAAATTATTAATTCTTGGTAAAAACAATTAGACCATTATTGAAATAAAGAACACGCGGCAAAACCGTGTGTTTTTTTATACAATAACTCTGGTTCGATTATTACATTGTGTTCTATCATAATGAATTTGTTTTTATGGAATGGATAAGTATTAGAGTGTCGCTGATACGATGTTTGGAAGTAAGAGATTTATCTACTTGTAAAAATAAAAAATGATTGCTGTATTTATTTTTATTGATAGGTACAACCTGGACTTTTTCTGCTGAAAAGTGTTCACTAAAATGCCCGAAAAGTGTTCATCAAAACTGCTGAAAAGTGTTCACCGAAATGCTTGAAAAGTGTTCATTAAAATATTATAATAGGATTGAGGTAAACTATGACATTGAGAAAAAAAGAATACAAAAACAGGTTAGTAGATAAAAAAATAGCAAGATATTTAAATATATTCGGAGCTATTTCTATCAAAGGTCCTAAATGGTGCGGAAAAACATGGACTTCTCTTAATCATGCAAACAGTGTTACATATATGACTGAAAAAAACTTAAGAGATCTAGCCAATGTTAATCCTAAATATATTTTTACAGGGGAGTCTCCCCAGCTTATTGATGAATGGCAGTTATCACCTAGCATATGGGATGCGGTTAGGCATGAATGTGATGAAGATCATAACAAAGGCAAGTTTATTTTAACTGGTTCTACCACCTTAACAAAAGAAGAAAAAGAAGAGCATATTTTTCATTCTGGGACTGGCCGAATAGCAAACATTCAGATGTTTCCTATGAGTTTGTATGAATCCGAGGATTCAACAGGTGATGTGTCTATTTTGGATATGCTTGAAGGAAATGTTAAATTAAAAGGGCTGCCAAAAACAGAATTGTTTAAGATTGCACGATTAATTATTCGCGGAGGATGGCCACAAAATTTAACGGTTGATGAAAAAGATGTAGGCATCATCCCTAAAAGTTATATAGACTCTTTAATTAATATAGATATAAATGAACGAAGAGACAAAAAAAGAGATTCTAATAAAATGAAAATGCTTTTAAGATCTCTTGCAAGAAATGAAACATCTTTAGCAAATGTTTCGACAATCATTAAGGATATAGAAGAATATGAAACATCGGAAGATCTAATCGCGAGCAGAACAACAGTGTATGATTATTTGAGTGTTTTAGAAAGTTTGTTTTTGATTAATAACCAGCCCGCCTTCGATATTAATTACCGTTCTTCTAAAAGAGTTGGTAAGTCTGTAAAAAGACATTTTGTAGACCCTTCACTGGCGTGTGCTATCTTGAATTTAAACGAAGAAAAGCTGATGAATGATTTTGAAACATTTGGTTTAATGTTTGAAGCTCTTGTGGAAAGAGATTTAAAAATATATATGGATTATTTAGAAGGAAATTTATTTCATTTTAGAGATAATAATTCTGGAGATGAGGTCGATGCTATTTTGGAATTTAGAGATGGGGCGTACGGCGCGGTAGAGATAAAGCTTACTGAAAATGGAATCAGCGATGCTAAACAAAGTTTAAGTAAATTTTATACGAATGTAGAAAAAAAACCAGTATTTATGTGTATCATTACAGGAACACATCGTGCAATTGAAAAAGATGAAAAAACTGGAATTTATATATTGCCAATAACCGCTTTGAAACCATAACTAAGCTAGTAATATGTTCAGTTTTTTACAGCAAGACATTAGAAAATCATTCATAGATTAGCATTTCGCGCTGCTGAGTAGTTAATTAAAAACATATAGTATAGGATGCAAAACCAGTTTATATTATATGCTAAACTAAATAAAACCTCGTATTATCGCGAGGTTTTTTATTGTGTTATAAATATAGTTTTAGTATGAGGCTAAGGTAGGCTAGTCTGCATTGTAATAGACACTCGTAGCGCTTAATGAAAAATCCAAAAACTCGATGCGCATATCTATCTTTTCGGGATTTCCATCCACGTCTAGTTCTGTACCCATAATGATATATGGTTCGACTCGTCTTCCAGTTTTTCCAAGGTATA
>JAAZLE010000080.1 GCA_012799455.1 Clostridiales bacterium
ACATATTAAGAAGAAACGGCATCCCGCATTGGGAGTTTAGAAATATCCATGATAGATATGTACGAGCTCCAGAAACAAAGAATAGCCCAAGATACAAAATTAAGCAGTGTATTATAGATGCCGCAGCATTTTTAAGGTTGTCTTTAAATAACCAAATAACAAATGATGGATATCATGAAATATAAACTCTAACTAATCTACTAAATATTTGATAAACAAGGAAAAGAGTTTCAAAAACAGAGGGTTTAGATACCTTCTTTTTAATTATATGAGACTTGGCTTTTGCTGGTTTCAGTAATAAATAGGAGATGGAGAGAAAGAGCATAGACTTTTGAGTGTGAGTATATAAGAACTTTTAAATCAGTATTGGATTTTCGGTGGGTGTGTGAAAAGATTGGTCAAAAGAGAAACAAATAAAAAAACATTCACTATTGACTCGCGCGCTATATAGGGATAAAATAAAAAAAATGTAGAGGGGTTCTAAGTTTTATGGTTATGTTACTTTAGCGCTTTAGCGCAAAACTGGACAGGATTTTCTTAAGAATCCTATGGTAGTAAAAGACAGTTCGGGAGAGGACTAAAACAGGATAACCCGGGGAGAGAAAAGTCACGAAGAATTTATTTTCACTAGAGACTTGGTCAAATTTAGCTTGTATAGCCTAAACTTTGCTTGAAATTAACAGCACGGTACCATGAAAAACGGCGTGCTGTTTTTATGTGCCTAGCGCAAAAACAGATAATTGTTTCTATGCATATAATACGGAAAGCAAAATATAAAATTGAAGCATCTATTTGATGTAAATAGCATAACAACTTGGAGGACGTTATGAAAAAAGAAGGAGCAGCAAAAAATATCATAATAATCGTCATGGCAGTATTACTGGTAGCAAGCATAATTGCTACTGTTGTAATAGCGGTAACCAAAAATAAAGGACCAGATGACCAAGGCATCCCGGTAGAGCCTAGGGATGCCAACGTAACTGCAGTAGAAGGTGGAATACTAGAGAACAGTATATCTCTAGCAGTTGAGCAGGGTCAAAGTGTTGACCTGCCTGCAGTTTTGGCTTTGTCTGAAGGGGCGACCTGGGAGTTATATAAAGATGAAGAATGCCAGGAAAGTCTCGCAAAAGATGCTGATTTAAACCTCCAAGATGGCGAAAATATTTTCTTCGTTATGGTCAAATCCGAAGATGGTAAAAAAACGACCAAGTATACATTAAGACTGTTCCAAAATTATAGACTTTCGTTAACTCTAAGAAAAAACATTAATGCAGCAGGTGTGGGTTAGTGGCGGTGGAGATATCGATGCCGGAACTAGGGTAACTGTAACAGCAACAACCAATCCAGGATATTTATTTATAGGCTGGTGTGAGGGAGATGACATAGTTTCTGTAGATAAAGATTACACATTTACTATGCCCGATGGTGTCAGAGTTCTTGAGGCAAGATGGGTTCTTGGTAGATACACCGTTACTTTCAACTCAAACGGGGGAAGTGAAGTCGCTTCAATAACAGAACTGTACACCAATGCAATAGAAGCACCAACCCCTCCAACAAGGACAGGATATACATTTGCAGGGTGGTATAGTAATGCAGGACTAACATCAGAATACGCCTTTAATACAATGCCAGCAGAAAACATCACAGTTTATGCAAAATGGACAAAAAATAGACATAACGTTAATTTAAGTAAAAACATTCTTGCTGCAGGAACTGTGTCAGAAAATGTTGTAAATGCAGAGTATGGTACTAGTGTAACTGTGACAGCTTCAACAAAAACGGGATATACATTTGATGGCTGGTACGAAGGAGAAACCAGAGTTTCTACAGATGCAAGTTGGACTTTTTATATGCCAGCAGCACATAAAAACTATGAAGCAAGATGGACGGTATATCAAAGAGTAGATAGTGAGGGTGTTCGTTCCGATAGCGGCGCATACATCTTATTTGGTTACTATCCACAAACTCGCGCTCGCGTAGTAAGCCCGTCGCTATCAGCTACTACTGGGAATATGGGTGAATATGGGTGAACTAGAATAT
>JAAZLE010000081.1 GCA_012799455.1 Clostridiales bacterium
ATAGTTTCTTTAAGGTAGTGAACCATTCCTTCATTTGTTAAATCCATCATTGCTGCATCAAATGTTGTAGATTTTATATGATATATATCACCTTTTTTATTTTTAACAAGATATCCTTTTTCTTTGCAGTAGTTGTACATAGGTCCGTCTTTTACAAGGTATGGATTTATGTAACCTAAAAACCTAACCCCTTTTTCTTTAAGGCTAGCTATTTCTTCTTTTAATTTTGGATATCTTTCGTTATCGACAGACCAGTTCCAATACACCTGTGAACCTACTGCAGTAACCTTTTTGCCACACCAATCCTGGCACCAAACACCACAAACAGAAACACCCTTATTTTGAATCTTGGTAAGTTTTTCTACTACTCTATTTATTCCACCCTGAACGCCTAGTATCATTCCGTCATATGCCCAGTCTGGTAAATATTCATTGTTTTCTATATCTTTATTCATTAGCATATTCACTTCTTTAAAAGAGTCACCATAAAATATTGAAATGCTTCTTGGGCACTTTTTAAAAGTGTAAGTTGAATATTTTGTGTTTTGAAAATCACTTTCGCCGTATACATCCACATCAAACCTTATACCATATCTTTCACTAGACATAAATGTAGTCATTGGTGAGTATGTGGCAATATCTTTATGTTTTCTTGGTTTATATGGAATAAAATTAAATATGGTTTTTAATACTATGGGCTTAATTTTAATATGCTCAGATACAAAGTTTATTACCTTTTCTCCTTTTAAATTAAGCTTTCTATATTGTTCCCCACCACCAAATATTGCTTCATTTTCAGTAGATGGAAATACTATACGATACGGCATATCTTTGTTTGCATCTAAGGTAAATACAAGAGTATCTTCTTTTGCTACGATTTGTATGTTTACCGCTACCGAGTTGTTTTTAAAGACTAACTCTATTTTTTTACTTTCCTCAGATACAATGTCACATTCTGTTAAAGGAAAGATCTTTTTAGCTTTACTTTTTACACTAAAGGTTCCATGCACTGATTTATACTTAACATCTAAATCCACACCACTGATAAATGGCTGTTCTTTAGAATGGTTAAATACCAACCTATCTTTATATACAATACTAATGTTTTCTCCAACTTTATTAATACGCATATTTAGTTCCTCTAATAATCTAATGTTAGACTATGACTTCCGTGTTTGTAAGACGGGCAAATATTTCAAACGCTTTTGTATAATCACCATATACCATGGATAGATGATGTGCCGTTCCCGAATAAACTAATTTATCAAGAACTTTTTTTAGTCCATTATCAAAAATACATTTAGCATATGTACCCGACAGTTCTTTCTCCATCGGTATAGCTTTGCCAGTTTCTTGAAATATCCTATACTCCCCATTAACGCTATCTAGCCTAGCAACATGGACCTTGCCTGACTTCATAACAAAACCTGCAGTAACACCTTTGCCACCTGCAAAATATGTGTCTAGCGTAGGCGTACAAATGCCATCGCATAATGAACTTGGTGCCACTCCGCAGTGCCACATCAACGCATAATCTTCAACTAAATTAACTTGCGATAAGTCCGCCATAAACGGAGTTCTTGCACCTATTGCTTTGTGACAAAGCATAGTTAACCCACAGTCTATATCGCCCTCGCAGGCTAGTATATATCCTTCATCTTGCAGTATAGACATAGCTGCACATGGGGCTATTGAAAACCCTGCTGCAAACTCAGGCCAGCATCTGATAGCTAAAATATCAAGACCTTTATCATTGATGAAACATTCTATTTTGGATGCAAGAATTGCAGTTTTAGATACCTGTTCTTTAGTTATACCTTTTGTATTGAAGGTTTTGTTAATCTTATTTTCGTAGTAATTAACTCGGTTACTATCTTCTTTATAGTTAAAGACTTCATCCAACTGATAACTATCTACCAAGCATCCATATTTTTTATACAAAGCAAGTTCACTAACTCCCACGTTAAAGAATCCATGTGCCCTAGAACCTAATATCCCGACCTTCGCTTCTTTTAAAACCTTTATCATACGAATAGCATCTAAAAAGTCCTGATCTATATTATCACTCACAGTATATGTATAGTCTAAGTGTCCACTTTTTGTTAAATTAGATGCATTTAAGTTTACACCACAAACCGAGTTTAATCTAATTTTCCCTCCATCATAAGGAAGTTCGGGAAGTCCCCATAATAAAACTGGTTTATCACACCACTTCTTTATCTCGAGCACCAAATGCCCTAGATGGAAAGTTCCCGATATAACAGCAATGGCATCTACATGTTTTTCAGCAAAATATTTCCCAGCTTTGATTGCTTCTTTAGATTCTATTACGGCCTCATTAACAGGATAGAGCTCTATACTCTCATCGGTTTCAAGTTCTGTCAATATTTTTTTATATATTTCATTAGCTGCTTTAAAATCAAATGTATGCCTAACTAAACAAACAATACCTAAATTTATCTTTTGTTTCATACTCACCACCATTAATTAGTTTTTAAAATACTTTTTAAATGCTTTAGTTAAACTTTCCTCTGTATATTTTCTCGGATTGTTATTAAACAGTGGATGCGCAAGGCATTCTCTCACAAGTTTTCCTACATCTACACACCCAATATCTTTTAGTGTTGTTTTTAGTGCGAATTTCTTTTTTAGGTTTTCTATCTTATCTACCATACTATCTACATTTTTAAAGCCTAAATCTTTAGCAAGTATGTTAAGTCTTTTATCAACATCAGCATTTTCTTGCAGGAAAAACCCCATAGTAAACGCACATGCCTCACCATGTGGCAGGTTATATTGATTAGATAGAGCATAACTGCATGCATGTACAGCAGCTGTTCTTGTAGGCGCAAAAGCGAGTCCTGCATATACTGACCCAAGACTCATAGCCTTTCTTGCCTCTATGTTACTTCCATCATCGTATGCCTTTTCAATGTTATTTATTATTAACTCTACTGCTTTTTTGGCGTACATATCTGTAATTGGTAAACGATTGACATTCCAAAACGCCTCTAACGCATGTGAAAGTGCATCTAGTCCGCTAATTGCCGTTGTATATTTTGGTACACTTAAAGTTAGCATATAATCTATTATTGCAAGGTATGGATAAAAATTATTACTTACTAATGGTCCTTTAACACCACTATCTTCATCCGTGCATACCGATACAGATGTAACTTCCGAGCCTGTTCCCGATGTAGTTGGA
>JAAZLE010000082.1 GCA_012799455.1 Clostridiales bacterium
ATTGACATTTCAAACTTTCGGCTTTTATGTTCGATTCTATTGGCAAGCATAATGTGTAAAACAAAACATCTCAAATGTGTAAAGTTAAATACCTCAAATCATAACAACAAAAAGCCTCAAATCATAACAATAAAAAGCCTCAAATCATAACAAAACGTCTTGAAAAATGCTAGCGTATATGGTATTATCAAATCAGTAAGGAGTTGTGTATGGACTATAAAAAAAGAGTTATTGATGAGTTGTTAGATTTAAAGTTGGAATCTTTTGGTGCAACGTTAATAGTAGGACCTAAAGGTTGTGGCAAAACAACATCAGCCAAACAAAAATCAAAAAGTGTAATAGAATTTCAAGATGAAGATTTACGAGAAAATCTGCTTTCAGTTGCTACAAATGCTCCAAGTAAATTGTTAATAGGAGAAACGCCAATATTGTTTGATGAATGGCAGGATGCTCCTAAACTGTGGGGTGCAATTAGAAAATCTATAGACGATGAGAGAAAAAATGGATTATACATTCTCACGGGTTCATCTTCAAAGGAGGTTGAGACACCGCATACTGGAACGATGCGAATTAGTCGCTTACAAATGTATCCTATGAGCTTATACGAAAGTGAAGAATCAAATGGTTCGGTGTCTCTTATACAATTATTTGATAATCCAGACTCATTTGATGGATGTGTATCCGATATGTCAATTGATGATGTGATTTTTGCCATATGTCGTGGCGGTTGGCCTAAAAGCCTTTCAAATCCCACAGAGCGCTCGCAATTAGAGGTCGCAAAAGATTTGTTTAGACAAACCTATTTGGTAGATATATCAAATATCGATAATGTCAAAAGAAATCGGAAATGGGCGCAGTCAATTTTACAGTCATATAGCCGGAATATATGTACGCTAGCCACTACTAAAACAATATGGGGAGATGTAAAATCAAATTTTGATATTAGCCAATCGACCTTTAATGACTACATTCGCGCATTGGAAAAACTTTATATAGTAGAGGATATAGATTCATGGAACCCAGCAATTCGTTCAAAAACAGTTATTCGTTCATCAAAGAAAAGAAATCTTGTCGACCCGTCAATTGCAGTCGCGGCACTAGGTCTTTCGCCTAAATATTTTAACAGAGATTTTAAAACACTTGGCTTTTTGTTTGAATCCTTATGCATTAGAGATTTAAAAATATATTCATCTGCCTTAGATGGTTATATGTCATATTATCGTGATAGATATGGATTAGAAGCTGATGGAGTACTACATCTTAATGATGGTAGGTTTGCTTTAATAGAATTTAAGCTTGGCTCAAGTGAGATCGACGACGGCGCAAAACATTTACTTGAAATAGAACGGCTAATTAAAGAAGCCAACAAACTGGAAACTCAAAGCCCAATCCGTTTACCTGATTTGAAAATAGTTATCACTGCAACTCAATATGGTTATAGGCGAGATGATGGTGTTTTTGTTGTTCCCATAGGCTGTCTTAAACCGTAAGTATAAAAACTTTATGTAATAAAACAAATCTGCTGAAAAAATCTCTGTTAAAATAAGGGCATATAATAATTGCATTTTTGTGTAATCAATCTTTTGAAGTTTGCTTTTTCGAAGCTTTCGAGGTTGCCTTTTCGTGCAATATTTGGAGTTTTGAGGTTGCCTTTCCGTGCTAAATGAGTATTTTGGATTGCTTTTTCGCGTAAAAGAATGTTCATGTTTTTATTTAATGGTGTAGTGATATTATGATATAATGCAAGCAATGTAGAATTATGAAGGAATATGTTATGGTTGATTCACACTCGCATTCTAAATTATCCCATGATGGGAAAGTAAAGATGGAAGAATTAAGAAATCGTGCTGAGGAACTCGGTATGACTTATTTTGCTATAACAGAACATCTTGATAGAGACTATAAATTTGGTGTTAAAGAAAAGTTTGTAAGACAATTGAACCTGCCAAAATATAAGCTGGTATATAAGTTTTTAAAAGAAAAATACAAACAATCACCTATGTATTTTGCGTTTGGGGTGGAAGCTGGGTTTTGTCCAAAAGCGGTTCCAATATACGAAAGGGAACTAAAACACTATAACTTTGATGTGATAATAAACTCTATACACACAGTAGATGGAGGAGATGCATATTTTTCTAGTTTTTTCAGGAATAAAAATCAAGTTGATGTATATAACAGATACCTAGAATTACTAATTGAGAGCTTAGATGTTCCATACCCATATAATTTAATAGGGCATATTGGATATATTACTAGATATGCACCATATGAAAATCCAAGTTTGTGGCAACCAGAATATCAAGAAAAAATAGATATACTGCTAAAAAAAATTATAGAAAAGGATAAGACAATAGAAATTAATACTCATATACGAGACAATACTCTACAGTTTTTACCAGAGATCCCAATCTTACAAAGGTATTATGATTTAGGTGGGAGAAAAATAGTTTTTTCATCGGATGCACATAGGCTAGAAGAAGTCGGGTCCAGATATGATCTTGTTTTGGAAGAGATGAAAAAGATAGGATTTACGCACTGGACTGTGTACAAAAAACAACAACCGTTTGAAGTGCCTTTTGAATAAACAATTTAAAATCAAAGATACTGAAGTCTCTCATCCGAGAGGCTTTTTTATTAGGAAATTATTTTATAGAATATACTAATTGGGTGTATAATAGTAAGCATAGGCGAGCATAATATAAGGAAACAAGTTAATGAAAATAGTTAGTTTGGTTGATAATATATCAAATAGAGAAGATTTAGGCTGTGAGCACGGACTTAGTTTATATATTGAAACCAATAATCATAAACTACTATTTGATGTAGGAGCTAGTTCTTTATTTATAGAAAATGCAAAAGCCTTAGGTATTAATTTAAAAGAAGTTGATACAGTTATTTTATCTCATGGGCACTATGACCATGGTGGGGGACTAAAGGCATTTTTAGATATAAATTATAAAGCCGTAATATACATAAAAAAAGGAGCCTTTGGAGACTATTATTCGGAGCGCACATCTGGAATTGAATATATAGGACTAGATAAATCATTAGCTAAAAGCTCTAGAATTAAACTAGTGGACTCTGACATAGTTATTGATGATGAATTAAAACTTTTTTCAAGTGTCAAAATATTAGAAGATAGGTTTTCTACAAATAAAAGACTTAAAGTACAGGTTGGCGCTGAATATAAAGAAGATGATTTTTTACACGAGCAAAATCTAGTTATAACCTTAAATGGGACTAAAATACTTATTGCAGGATGCGCCCATAACGGCATAACAAACATTATCAAAAGATTTATAGAAATAGAAGGGGAAGAACCTGACTATGTAATTAGTGGATTTCACTTATCTGGTTTAGGAAGCGGAAAAGATGAAGATATAACTGTACTACAAAGACTAGGAAAAAGCCTAAACAAACAAGACACAAAGTATTATACTTGTCATTGTACGGGTGTTGAGCCATACAAAATGCTAAAAGAAGCTTTAAAAGACAAACTAGAGTATTTTTCAGCAGGCGATATGCTGAATATATAAAATAATGTTGATAATCACCACGCTGATTAAATTCAAACAACATTATTAAAAGGTTGAAAATGAGTAAAGATTGCGATCATAATTGTCAAGATTGTCATGTAGAATGTGATGAAAGAGATTTAATGGAAAAGCCCAATGAACTTAGCAAGATCAAAAAAGTTATAGGTGTTGTAAGTGGTAAAGGAGGGGTAGGTAAGTCAATAGTTACTTCCATGTTAGCAGTGCTTGCACAAAGAGAAGGATTAAATGTAGGCATATTAGATGCAGATATAACAGGCCCGTCTATTCCAAAAGCATTTGGTATTGAAGGTACAGTTTCTGCATGTGATTTAGGGATATTCCCAGCTACAAGTCATATGGGTATTAAAGTAATGTCGATTAATTTACTACTTGAAAATGCGACTGATCCCGTAGTTTGGAGAGGCCCAATTCTAGCAAATACTGTTAAACAATTTTGGACAGATGTTATTTGGGATAAAGTCGATATAATGTTTATAGATATGCCACCTGGAACAGGAGACGTACCACTTACGGTATTTCAATCTATACCAGTTGATGGTATTATCGTTGTAACTTCTCCTCAAGAACTTGTTTCTATGATTGTTGCTAAAGCTGTCAAGATGGCAGATTTAATGGAGATACCGGTTATCGGTATTGTAGAGAACATGAGTTATGTAAAGTGTCCAGATTGCGGGAAGGAAATTAAAGTTTTTGGTGACAGTAAATTAGAAGATGTTGCAAAAGAATATAAATTAGATGTTTTAGGAAGAATCCCACTTGATGCAAGCTTAGCAGCTGCATGTGATAAAGGAAAGATAGAATTATTTAATGGAAACTGGCTTGATAAAGCAATGGAAAAAATTAATGCTATTGAAAAATAGGAGAAAGTTGTGAACGGATGGCTGGTAGTTAACTGTTTTGTTAACTTGCAAAAATTTAACGAAGTGTATGAGATGCTAAAACGTAGTGCGAGCGCTTTGGGTGTTGGCCTTCAGGTTGTGACATCTGACAAAGTTTTATGTAAAAACTTTAAAGATAGTAAAGATTTTAAAAGACCTGATTTTGTACTATTTTGGGATAAAGATGTAATCTTAGCTAGAAAGTTAGAGATGAAAGGAATCCCTGTTTTTAACTCTTCTAAAGCAATTAAAATATGCGACAATAAAAAACTTACGGCGCTATGTATGGAAGAGTATGACATACCTATGCCAAGAACTATTTGTGCACCGATGACCTTTGAAGCATTTGGATATAACAACCTTAGTTTCCTAGATTATGTAATAGAAACCTTTTCTTTTCCATTTGTTATTAAAGAGGCATATGGCTCGTTTGGGCAACAAGTTTACCTAGTTGAGTCTCCTGACGAAGCAAAAGAAGTTATAGCTAAAGCGGGGCATAAAGAGCTGTTATTTCAGGAGTTTATTTTAGCAAGCCGAGGGAAAGACATTCGTATTAATGTTGTAGGTGGCAAGGTTGTAGCGTCGATGTTTAGATTTAATGACCATGATTTTAGGTCAAATATCACAATCGGTGGCAAGATGGAAAAAATAGAAATAAACAAAGCTGAGGAAACAATAGCACTTAGAGCTTGTGCTGCAGCAGGGCTGGATTTTGCGGGAGTAGATGTTTTATTTGGTCCTAATAACACACCAATTTTATGTGAGATAAATTCTAATCCGCATTTCAAAACCACACTAGAGTGTACCGGTATTGATATGAGTAAACATATCATAGATCATGTGATGACCAAGCTTACTTTAGCTGCGTAAAACATATTAAAAATTAGTAATTTATAGAGTTGGGATAATGGCAGATATCGATAAAATTAAAGGTTGGCTCGTATATGACAATGAAGGCGCAAAGCGTAACGAATGGTTCATTAACCATATTTTAGCGCTGTCCAAAAAACATAATTTGAACATCCAGTTTAAAATTATGGAAAGTGCGCACTCTATCCCTAATAATATAGATTTTCCAGATTTTGCAATTGTAAGAACCATTAATCCAAGCTTAACAGCAGCTTTAGAGGCTAGAGGAATCCGTTGTTTTAACAATGCGAAAACTTCATTTATAGCAAATGATAAATATAAAACTTATCTATTTTGTAAAAGCCTAGGTATAGATGTAATGCCAACAGAAAGGGTAATAAACGATACGCCTCCAACATTTACTCCACCATATGTACTTAAGTCGGTTGCTGGGCATGGTGGAAGCGAAGTGTTTTTAGTGAAAAACAATATCGACTTTCCAAGTGTCATCAAAAACTTAGAAGACAAATCTGTTATTGCTCAACCATTATGTTCAATTCCAGGTATGGACATGCGGGTGTATGTACTAGCAGGAGAAGTTGCGCTCAGTGTGCTTAGAAGGTCAGAAAAAGATTTTAGAAGCAACTTTTCTCTCGGCGGAACTGCTAGCATTGTTGAATGCACTCCGTATCAAAAAGATATAATCAACAAACTGTATAATTCTTTAAGTTTTGATTTTGTAGGTATTGACTTTATATTTAATGATGGCGAATGGATTCTAAACGAAATAGAAGATGTTGTTGGAACCAGAATGATATACAACTACACAAGCATCGATATAGTAGATAAATGGCTTACGCATATAAGTCATATTATGAACTATAAATAAAACCGTAGTTTTAAAACCAAGTATTTGCCAAGCCTATAACATACAAACTTTTGATAGATTTTAACTAACTGCAACTAACCCAAGGCATTAAGCATTTGTATAAATGCAAAAACAATGATATAATCATTTTACCTTATGAAAGTAAGCAATTTTTCTATAAATTTCCTCGGTAATACGGGGGTGTTTTAGGATTCGACTTGCGGCGTTAAGGGGTGATAAGCATACAGAAGGCTCGTCTTCTTAAAAACGGAAAACAAAAAAATAACTGACGATCAATACGATTTACAGTTCGCTGCTTGCTAGAAAGCGGCCGTGGGACCTGAGACCTACGATCAGAACTCCTGCGTGGTTTAGTAGGGAACCGATACACATAGTGTCTCGAATGTGGAACGGAATTTAGAGGCTTTGCTGGTACATAAGTTTGTTTGTTGACTTTGTAAAGGCGAAACTTGATAACAAACTAAGTATGTAGAAAGTCATTCGGTGACCCGTCTGGACAGGAGTTCAAATCTCCTCACCTCCACCATATTACAACGATAGGTATGATACAAGTCATACCTTTTTGTTTTTTACGGCAGATAGGGAGATATTTCCTTTCCGTCAGAAGCAATTTAACAGATTAAGGCTTAGAAGTTGTCAATTTTAGATGATTTTCTAAGCCTTTTTATTTTGCTCATTTCTACCAAAAGGCTTTTTCTCTACTGAAAGGCTTTTCCTTTACCAAAAGGCTTTTTTATGTGAAAATAATGCCTGAACAAAAATAATTTTATATTTTCTTAAAAAGTTGCTTAAAAATGTCCACAAAACGCAAAGAAAGTGTTATAATAGTTTCATAATGAATATTTATACTGGGAGGTGCTGGTATGACATATGCAGAAGCTATAAAAAAGCTAAGAAGTAAAATGATTTTAACTCAGATGGAATTTGCCGAAATGTTGCAAGTTTCTTTTGGTGCTGTAAATAGATGGGAGTCTGGAAAATACAAACCGACCATTAAAACAAAGAGAAAATTAGCACCATTATTTGAAAAGTACGGAATTGAGGTGGAAGATTAAATATGGATCAAATTTTTAGCAATACAAATTTAACCGTGAAGCATACTCAAAGTTTATGAGTAACAGAACTCAACTAGTTGAAGACACTAAAGAAATGATTCAGCTTTTATGCGATACATCAGCAGTTGAAAAAGAAATAGACACTTTAAAGAAAAGAGGCCAGGATATAATAGTTCTGGTTGAGAATCTTATTTCAAAGAATGCAAATGAAGCTATGAATCAGGATGAGTTCCAAGAAAGATACAATGAATATGATGCTGAACACAATTCGATAAGTGAAAAGTTGAATAAAAAGGAACTTGAAATAGTTGAGAAAAAAGCTAAAGCCAAGTACCTAGAATCATTTGCAAAGGATCTAGAAAATAGACCGTTAATTATTGAAGAGTTTGATGAAGACATCTGGTGCTACTTAATTGATAGAGCAACAGTAAACAAAGATGAAACGGTTACTTTTCTATTTAGAAATGGAAAAAAAATCAATGTGAAATAAACTAAACTTCATATTAAAATTACCCAGCTCCTAAAAATAGTGGCTGGTTTTTTTATTTCTATCAAAAAACGGCTAAAAACAATTCATTTTATGCTTTTTTCTGATTTAATTAGATAAATGTAAACTCATGACTGACAAAGTTCAAGGCTATACATGGTAGATTTCATGTACGGTTTTGCTTTACAATATAGACATAAGGAGGCAACATCATGCAACTTTCTGAAAAAATAAGAATTATAAGAAAAGCTCGTGGCTATTCTCAAGAAGGATTAGGATTAAATTTATCAAAAGTAAATGAAAATGGTATAAGCAGGCAAACTGTATCCGATTGGGAAAATGGAAATTGTGAACCGAAGTTAAATAACATTAGAGATTTGTCAAAAGTTTTGGATGTGTCTTTTGATGCACTACTTGATGAAAAAATAGATTTGAATGACAAAACAGTTCTTAATTCTGTTCTTCATAATTTAAGTTCCGAACAAAAAGAAAAGGTTAATAATTCATTTAGATATAGAATCTATGAATACGCAGTAACAGCAAAAGATTATATAAAAGTTATAGTATTTTTCTCAATAATGCTCATAGGACTCGTTACGGGGATAGTTGGGCTAGGTTTGTTGGGAAAAGTCCATGCTGCTGGATGGATTGCATATGTAGGTAGTTTAGTGGCGTTTATGATGCTATGTATGTTATCAATTCCAATTTCTATAATTAAAAGAATTAGAAGAGGTGGAGGTTATTCTGCATTTGGTACATTAAGTCAAACACACTTCGTTATTATTGGATGGTCTGATGCACAATTTGATAGGACAATATATGTTCCTGTTACACAAATTGAAAAAATGGAACTAGGAAATAATTCTAAAAAGAACCACGGAACAGTACTTGTTTATTTAAAAGATAGAGCAAAACCAATTCAAACATCAGAAATAATTAATCCTGAAAAGTTAATTTATGTTTTTAATAATTTAGATTCGTATCTTGCAAATTCTAATAATCAAGGAGAAGTTAAATAATGGCATATTTATATATAAACTCTATTATGGACAATCCGTCATTATGCGACGGTGTAGGTTATAGGACTGTATTATTTCTACAAGGTTGTAATCTTCATTGTACCGGTTGTCAAAATCAAAGCACATGGGATATTACAAAAGGAAAAAAGATTGATGTAAAAGAATTAGCTAAACAATTGAGAGAAAAGTGTTTCAATAAGAAATTAACAATTACCGGCGGAGAACCTTTAATGCAAAAGGACTCTTTGCTTGAATTGCTGAATGAATTATCAGACTTTGATTTATGTTTATATACAGGTCATGAGTTAAAAGAAGTTCCAGCAGAAATCTTAAGTTATTTAAAATACATAAAAGTCGGCCCATTCGTTCAAGAGCTGAAAATAACAACAAAACCGTTCGTAGGTTCTAAGAATCAGGAATTCTTGGAGGTGAGTAGAGATGTTAAAACAAAATAAAAACGACAACGCATCTAATCGTAAAAGCTATGTCGGAAAAGTTTATAACATTGGTGAAAAAGAGATAAAGAAGTCTATTCTTGATTCACTAAATCCTGAGTGGGCAAAAAAACATAAGGAAGGCTATATTCACATCCACGATTTAGATGCTTATGGTTTGACTTATAATTGCTTGACCTTTGATATTTTGAATGCATTCCCTTATTCCAAATATGAAGGATTAAGTGAAATAGAGAAGATTATCTCGACATTTGATTTTATTAAGGAACTAGTAGCGAAGATGGGCAATGAGCAATCAGGGGGCATGTCATTTGCAAACTTTGATAATGACTTTGCAACTATCTTCACAAATATGAATGTTAATTATAAAGATAAAAAAGACATTTTTGCAGCATCAATTCGTTCTTTAATTATATTTTGTAACAACATGCACACAAGAATGGGACAAACATCTTATTATGTGACTTTCAATATTGGACTTGCTAATAATGATTTTGCCAGGTTTCTTGCTTTTACTTTAATAGATGAATTTTACAAAAGTGGTTCTTTAGTTTATAAACCAAACATTGTGTTTAAGGTTCATAAAGGTATTAGTAGAAATAAAGAAGATAATAATTATGATTTGCTTGAAAAAGCGTTACTTTGTACGGCAAAAAAAATGATACCGACGTATTTGCTATGTGATTGTGAGGCAGACAAAAATATAGACCCATCTAAGCTTTCTATTATGGGCTGTAGAACAAGGGTGGTTGATGATTTGTATGGAAAGCAAGGTGCGATTGGGAGAAGTAATATTGATAATATTTCCATAAATCTTCCAAGACTAGCTCTTGAGTCTGTTCGTGATTGTCAATCAGCTGATATCAAAGAGAGATACGAAACCCTAAAAGAAAAATGGAAACATATTGCAGAATTAACAAAAGACATTTTATTAGATAGATTTGAAAAGACATGTAATAGCGATAAGGATTTATTTCCAACAAATCTCGAATATAATCTATGGTGCGAAGACTTCAATACGACCGACTTAAAGGAGATATTCAAGCATGGGACATTATCAATTGGTTTTATTGGATTAACTGAAACAGTAGAAATAATAACCGGCAAAAAGTATTGGAAAGACAATGATGCTTATAAACTTGCTTTGGATTTTGTAAAGTTTATGAGAAATTATGTTGATTCTCAAAAGGAAAAATATCATTTAAATTTTTCTCTTCTTGCAACTAGTGGAGAGTTAATTAGTGGTAGATTTGTCAAAATTGATAAGAAGATATTTGACTGTGAGATTTTGAAAAAAGACTACTATACAAATTCATTCCATGTTGATGTTGACAGTAAAATTCCTGCCTATAGGAAAATTCAATATGAAGGACCATTTCATATCTATGCCAATGGTGGATGTATTACTTATGTAGAATTGGCAGAGGCACCTTTAGGAAATGCAGTGGGATTGGATGAACTTGTAGAAATAGCAATTGAAAGTGGAGTTCATTATCTTGGATTCAACTTCCCCAAAGATGTGTGTGCTGACTGTGGTACTACAGGAACTTTTGATTATTGTCCTGAATGTGGTAGCCATAACATTACTAGAATTAGAAGAGTAAGTGGGTACTTGGAAATACAGGATTTCTTTACTTCGGGAAAAATGAAAGAAAGCCAAAATAGGAAGACAAACTAATGATTTATTACATTTCAGATATACATTTTGATGATCAAAAAATTTTTGATAAATGTTTGAGGCCTTTTAGTGGATTAGAAGAATATAGACGAGAGATTATATTAAGATGGAATAGAAAAGTAAAATCAAATGACATTGTATATGTTCTCGGAGATATAGTTGAAGACACAAGCATTGAATCGGTTAATCTATTTAGACAACTAAACGGGATAAAACATTTTATCATTGGCAATCATGATTTAAAAATTCTTGAGGCTATTAAAGAATCCAATATTTTTGAATCGATAAACTTTATGGATTTGATAGATGATGAAGGAAGAAAGGTGTGTGTTTGTCATTATCCAGTTATGGATTGGATGGAATTCAATAGAAACGGGATTCTTGTTTATGGTCATGTACATAATAAAACAGTCAAAAACGGTAAAGCATATCAAGAAATCAAACAATATTATCTAGATAAACCTGCGTATAATTGCGGGGTAGATGTTACCAATTATGAACCGGTGACATTGGATGAAATGATTAAGTTAAAGGAGGAAAATAAAGATGGTCCATATATCTATTGAGGGAATGGATGGCGTAGGTAAATCGACAACATGCCAACTTTTAGCCGAAAAGCTCGGTTATAAATTTGTAGAAAAACCTCTTCATTATTTGTTCGATGAAGACGAAAATAAATTTGATGACTACCTTAGAATTAGAAATCAAGTTAATGCTAATTCAAATAGAGTGTTCACTTCTTGGTTTTACGGTCTTGGTAGCATTTATATGTATGAATTGTTTAAGGATATTAATATTGTAACTGATAGGCATTTTGCATCAAATTATGCATGGAGTGGTTCTGATACAAATGGCGAAGTATATGACTTGTTAATTCAAAAATTAGGTGTTCCAAAGTTGACTGTTATTTTATATTCTCCTTCGGAAACTATAGTAAATAGACTTATTTCAAGGGATAAAAACGATAGTGATATTTCAAAAGCAAAAAAATCTGAAGTGATTTATTCAAGAATGATAGAATTTTGTAAAAACAAGAATCTTCCTTTTATTGTTATCGACACATCAAAAATGAATCCTGAACAAGTTGTTGACAAAATACTAGAGGAGCTTAATAAAAATGCCTAAATTAAGTGATTTAAGACTAAGCAAAAATATGAAATATACGGCTCTTTATGTAGCTATGCGTTTTTATGAGCATACTCCTGATATTTTTGAAAAAAACTATGAAAATGGTACTTATATAAAAATCGATTCCTTAAATCAAACTGTATATATAAATGATGTTAAAGCATTTGAATTAGATTCCCATGAGAGTTTTGTGAAACTTGAATGCATTAACAGACTATTAATGCTAGGTTATTCTACAAACGATTTTGAATTAACGAGTGGAAACTTTCAAATGGTTTTCAATGGATATCAAATTAGATTTATTGTGTGGGATGATCAGTTTGAATTAGATGGGCTACTTACAAAGCAAGCTCTTTATAAATCGAGGCTTGTCAGTGGTGTATTGGAATATAAAACAAAGATATTTGATGATGAAATCTATGAATATGGTTTATTTGAAAATCTAAATGCGATTGATTTAAGAAAACAAGAAACTATAGAATACGATGCTCCTGACTTTATTATCGAAGAAAATAGGGTTATGCGTTATGTTGGAAAATCAAAGATTGTTTATGTGCCGTATGGAATTGAAGAATTAGAATCTTCGGCTTTTTGGGATAATCAATATATAGAAGAAGTTATTCTTCCTAACTCGTTAAAAAACATGGGTGGGGATACTTTCTATAATTGTAAAAATCTTAGAAAAATTAATATTCCTAGTTCGGTTTCCCTTATGGGCAATAATCCGTTTGCTGGATGCCCATTGATTGAAATAAATAATGAATCTAATGCTTATGTGTCTGAAAACGGTGCTTTATATACAGCTGATAAAAAGACGATGATTTATTGTTCTATTAAGGGTGACGAAAATGAATTTATTGTTCCTGAAGGTGTAACTTTAATATGTAAGCATACATTCTTTTTGTGCGATAGATTTGTGAAAATCACTTTACCTTCTACGCTTGAAAAGATGGAAAACAATCCGTTTTCAGGATGCTCAAAACTTGAATTGGTTAATAACTCCAAAGCCTATTATATTAAAGATGATGTTATTTATAATGGATTTAAGACTTCTGTAGTTGGAACACTTAATAAAATTAAAAATAAGAGATTAGAATTACTAGATGGAATTAAGACAATAAATAGGAATTCTTTTTGGAATTGTAAAGGGATTGAAACAATAGTTTTTCCTGAATCATTAAACGATATTGGTTACAATCCTTTTGTGGGATGTTCTAATATTCATTTTGAATCTAAAACTCCGTATTTTAAAGTTGTAGATGGAGTTTTATACAACAAAGATATGAGCAAGATTATTTGTTATCCTGCATGGAAAGCTAATGGCATTGTTAATATTCCTGAATCGGTAATTACTCTTGAAAGAGGTTCTTTTTCAGGGTGTTCTAATATGACCGAAATTAATTTACATAATGTAAATATTATTAATAAGTCTTGTTTTACAAATTGCTCATCATTAGCGAAAATTTATTGTAGTGATTTGATTACTTATGTTGGAGAATGGGCATTTGCATACTGTTCTTCATTGAAGGAAGTATCGGTTAAAAATGGGACAATCATTGATAACAATGCATTTTCTAATTGTCCTGCGAAGTTAATAATAAGAGAAGAATATAGTAATTATTTATTTGAATCTGATAATGAGTTTACCTTAGGCAGTATGCAAAAAGCATATAAAGAAAAGATTGATTCAATTTTAATTGATCCACCATATAATTCACACATTGATTATATTGGTTATAAAGATGGTAATTATGAGGATGGTTATCATAATTTTATGGCATCAAGAATTCAAAGTTCTTATAAGTTATTGTCTGATAAAGGTTTCCTTGTAATCAATATTGACGAAGGAGAGGTAATTAATCTTTCTAAGCTTTGTAGTGATGTGTTTGGAGAAAAACTAGTAAAAACATATAAATGGAAAAAACTACATGAATTTTTTGATACAAATAGAAGTGTAAACCCGAACAAGAAGGTTGTTCTTTGCGAATACATTATAATTTGTAGAAAAAGTGAACGTGCAACCTTAAACAAAATTATGCAACCATATATAGAAAATGGTGTATTAAAAGAAAAAATTGACGATGTGCCAGATGTATTTGATTGTTTTGGAACGACATCATCTGCAAAGGATGAAATTAACGAGTTGTTTGGAAGAAGAGATTATTTTTCAACCCCAAAACCACTAAAATTAATGAAAGAACTAATTAGAGCAACAACTAATAAAAATTCTCTAATAATGGATTACTTTGCCGGAAGTGGGACTGTGGGACATGCTTGTGTTGAACTTAATAAAGAAGATGGTGGGGATAGAAAATTTATTCTTGTATGCAATGATGAATCTAATATTTGTCGAGAGGTAACAAGAAAAAGGCTTGATATAGTCAATGCAAGTTATATCTTTATGAAATAATAGGGAGTGATTACTCGGGTGAAATATTTATTTTATGATTTAGAATATGCTACTTCAAAAGGTGGCAATATTAAAATATGTGAATTTGGATATGTTGTAACGGATGAACATTTTAATGTCCAAGAGCGAAACAACTTTATAATAGATCCTAATATATCAAAAGAAGAGTGGGATTGGCGTGTAGTAAGAACAATTTTAACTAGAAAAGTATATGAATATGAAAATAGTGAAACTTTCCCATATTACTACTCAAGTATTAAAAGATTAATAGAAAGTGCCGATTACATAATTGGTCATTCATTAAACGGAGATGCGAAAGCATTAAATGATGATTGTCAAAGATATGAAAAACCTAGTTTGGATTATGATTTTTATGACATAAAAGCCATTTTTAAGGACTATAGTAACACAAAGAAAGACACTTCTGTAGAAAACATACTCATTGCACTTGGAATAAATGGCGAAGAAAATACTCACGATGCAGAAACTGATGCTTACAACTCAATGCTTGAATTAAAAAAGATGCTTGATAGTCTTGGTTTCACATTTGAGGAGATTATTCAACTTTGTCCGAATGCTAAAGATAGAACTGAAAATTATATTGTTGATTCCATTGAAAAAGCGAGGATAAAACGAGAACAAGAATTTAAAGATAATCTAAATGGTGATGGTTTAAATGATATCAAAAAATATGGGGATAACAAAAAGAGATATCTTCAGTTTTTGGATAATGTTAAACCTCAAGGAAAAGGCAAGGATAAATTTAAAAACAAAAAAGTTTCCATTAGCATTAACTATGAAGAACATCATTATAGACAAATGCTTAACCTTGTCCAATTGATTGTAAATGAAGGAGGACAAGTTATACTTAAGGCGTCATTGTCCGATATATTTGTAAAATACGATGTTCGTATGGAAGATGGTTCATTGCGAACTGATTCTAAATTAAATTATGTACACGAGGCAAATGACAATGGATCTAACATTGAAATCATAGATTTTGATGAACTTTTAGAAAGATTAAACATTACAGAAAATGAACTAGATAAAATGCCTTTGATATCTTTTGATTTTTTATTTGAGGATGGTGCTATCATAAAAGACAAGAGAGATAAAAGTTATATTGAGCACAAAAAGAAAAAAGAAAGAAAAGATGGT
Source organism: Clostridiales bacterium (assembly GCA_012799455.1). Taxonomy (GTDB): domain Bacteria; phylum Bacillota; class Clostridia; order Christensenellales; family DTU072; genus MWEH01. Next base: position 15,564 of record JAAZLE010000082.1, read on the forward strand.
GTAGTGTATTCGGATAATTCATCAGGCACAACCTTAGGTGATTTGTTTGGAGATTTATTTTCTAAATTGTTAGATGAATCAGAAGATAAAAATGAAGATTAGAGGTGATTTATTTGAAAAGAAAATTAAAAATTTATGAGCAATCAATGGGTGGTGGAAATTATACTCCGGTTCCAACATTACTATTAAAATGCAAATGGCTTGAAGAAGTAGGATTTAAAGCTGGAGAGTATGTGGAAATCAATGTTGAAAATGAAGTAATAACTATAAAGAAAACGACTCCTCCTGAAGTAAAAAAGAAAGAGTCGCTAGAAGAAAAGGTTAAAAAGCTAGATAAAAAGCAAAGAGATAAATTGGCGTCAATTATTGATAAGCTATAGGGGGTACGAAAACACTCCAAAGGGTACGAACTTTTGTGCTAGGGGTACGGATTGTATCATTTAGTTAGTGCTAACACAAACAAACAAGACTATGGTTCTTTACCTTAGTCTTATTTTATTGTAATTGGCTCTTAATAGTGAGTGCCAAATATACTAAACTATCATAGTTGCAAGTAGTAAGCACATACAAGTATTGTTGAAAACACAGTATGTAAGATTGATTTTTTTGCTATGTAGCCAAAGGGAGGGCAAGTTTGAGTAAATATTTATTTTTTGATTTAGAGTATGCAACCTGCAAAACTAACAGTATAAAAATATGTGAGTTTGGTTATGTTTTAACAGATGAAAAATTTGAGATTATAGAAAAAAATAATTTAATTATTAATTCTGGAATTGAAGTAAAAGCTTGGGATAAGTATGCTTTAAAAAACATTCTTACAAGAACGAGAGAATATTATGAATCATGTCCGTCTTTTGAAGATTATTATCCTCAAATAAAAGGGCTTATAAATGGTGCCTGTTATGTTATTGAATTTAGTTTTAAACGAGATGTGCGTGCGTTAAATGGAGAGTGTAAAAGATATGAACTACCGAGTATAGATTATAAGTTTTGTGATACGCAAGAGATTTACAAAGTCATTACTAATACGAAAGATATAGTAGGTCTCGCAAATATGTTAAAAAAACTAGATGTCGAGAGAAAAGATCTTGTTCACGATGCGGCAAACGATGCATATAATACCATGTTAGCACTCAAAAAAATGTTGCAGGTGTCAGAAATTAGTTTTCAATCTTTAATAAAGAAACATCCAACTGTTGTGGTAAAAACTCAAGGGTTTGTTATAAAGTCAAACAAAGGATTTGATGCTGACAAAAAGAAGATAGTTTAAGAATAAATTCGGTCGAAAATACATTTCTTATCATTGGATGTCCGGGAGTATGGAAATAGGTTGCCTTATAGAATCCACCAAAACAGAAAAAAATAGCTACGGACAAAAACCACAGTTTTTTATAAAAGGTTAAAAGCGGATGAATAAATGTTATACTAGTGTAAAAGAGCTACTGGGTATGCAAGCATAATAAATGTTGAAGGTGACAAAATGGGTAAAGCAAGAGCGATTCAAACTGTTTTATTAGTTATC
>JAAZLE010000083.1 GCA_012799455.1 Clostridiales bacterium
AAAAACATATAAAGACATTGTTTTCGCAAAGGCAAATTGCGATGCTTCCAAGATTTTTAGATAGTGTTTTTGTAGGGGATATGCTTCAAGATTGTATTTTAAGAAGTAAAGTAATATTTGTGGTTGGGGCATCGAGTAGTAACATGACAGCAATGCTCCCAGCAGAGCTTTTATCTCAGCGGGATATGGATAATTTAGAAAAAATACCTATGTCTATATATCCAACAGACAAGGACATCATTCAAAGAGCAAAGTTTAAGTTCATAGATTTATTATCTAAGTTTACCGATAAATTTTATATAAGCTGTTCCGACTATAATTTAAGTGGCGAGTCGGATACGCCGTCTGATGCATACAAAGAAATCATCAATATGTTGAATTTAAAACCAGTGTCTTTATTAGCAGAGTATGGACTAGACAAGCTAGAGAAAGTCAAAGCAGATAATATTAGTAAGTTAGAGGACATATGCTGTACCCAGGAAAACACATTGTTTACGCTACTGGCCAACATAAATGTACCTCAGCCACAAGACAAGCTGAAACTAAGAAGTGATATATTAAGTACTATATATGCGAGTTTAGATGATGAAGGGAAGTCTATCATAAGGCCTAAATCAAGGGAAGAAGGTGTAAAACCTAACAAGGGATATTTAACAAAACTTTTAAAGCAAACCGCAGATGGTAAATATACTATATCAGCAAGTAGATTGGAGGCATATTTTAATTGCCCATATAACTTTTTTATTCAATACGGCGCAAAAGCTGAAAAAAGAAAGGAAGGTGGGCTAGAGATTACAGATGTAGGTACAATAATTCACGGGGTGTTAGAGGAGTACTTTAAAAGTGTTAAAAATGAAGGATTGGATTACGTAAAACTCCAAGACGATGAAAAGCAGATGTTTAAACTTTTAGATGATGCATTTAATAGGGTATTAGCTAAAACTCCTAATATGGATGCATTTAATGATGATCCCACAAATGCTTTAGTAATGGAAAACCTAAAGGAAGAGTTGAAAAACATAGTTAAATCTCTTACTTCCAATGTGGCTAAAGGATCATATAGACCAGAAGAATTTGAAATGGCATTTAATGAAGGAAATGGTCTTTCACCTAATTTAGAAGTAGAAGATGAAGATGGTAATAAATATATATTATCCATTCATGGTGTTATAGATAGGGTGGATTTATACAAAGAAGATGGTGAGCCTACGGCTTGTTTGGTTGTAGATTATAAATCAGGAAAGGGCTGTAAAGAAAACCATCAGGCAGCGAGAATTTGTACTGGTCTTGCTATACAGCCATACATATATCTTATGGCGGTTCGTAAAAAATTCGGACCAGTCAAAGCCGGCGGTGCTCTATATTTGCCACTTGCAGATAGTCTAAACAAAGAAGGTATATCATATAACTATGCTGGCATATTAGTTTCCGAACCAGACAATCTTAAACTAGTCGATTCAGAGGCATACTTAGAAGCAGTTACATCTAAAGATTTAACACTTTCAGAAGTTTTACCATTTAATATCAAGTTTGTTAAAAAGAGAAACCAGGTTGAAACAACAGGAAGAAATCATCCCGCTCAAGAATATGGCGATATGGATTA
>JAAZLE010000084.1 GCA_012799455.1 Clostridiales bacterium
GGAAGAGCGTAAAAACGCCCTTTATGCTTTCTGCTAGGAACTAGATAATCTCTTGCTCCTTCTGGGGAAGAGGCTGTTAGTATCGGGGTGGTTACTTCTAGGAAACCTAGTTCTATCATTTTTTTACGTATATGATTGACTACCTTGGAGCGTAGTACGATGTTTTTATGTACATCAGGATTCCTTAAGTCGAGATACCTATACTTTAGTCTAAGGTCCTCTCGGATATTTTTGCTATCACTTATGTCAAAAGGAACTTGTGAAATAACATCACCTAGTATTGTTATTTTTGAGGCAAAAAGTTCAACGGTTCCAGTATTGATTTTTGGGTTAATTGAATTCTTATCTCTGACTTTCAAAGTTCCTTCAGCAGATATGCATTGTTCTTTTTTGAGAGAAGAGATTATACTATCGTCCTCAACGACAACTTGCAAGAAACCATAGTGATCTCTTACATCCAAAAAGATTATTCCGCCATGATCTCTAATTGTATCAATCCAGCCAGCAAAGGTTATTTTTTGATTATTTAGACTTTCATTGATATTTGAAGAATTGTGTGTTCTATATTCGTTCGCCCTAGACATATTTGCCTCCAAATGTTTACATCATTACTGATATAACGTTATTAATATTAAGTACATTAGCACATATGCGCGAAAACAGTCAAATATTTAGTGCGTACGGATGTAAATATTACGCGTTAATTAAATAAAAGTAATGATATTATGTTGTAGGGTTCAAATCAGCATCTATAGTCACCAATCGTAGCTATGGCAACAATTAGGTGCGGGTGGAAATTATAGTGTGAATGTAAATGGTGATAGATAAAAATTAAGAATCAGCAAACATGCGTGCTAGTGATATGTTACGGTATGAATGGTCTTCTGTCACTTCGCCGATAACTTCAATATAGTGTGGGAATTGTATTTCCTCATTTTCAAAAGATAGTTCTATTTCTAAAATCGCGCGATCATCCCAGAAAGGATAAACATCTATTTCTAAGTTAAATTCTAAAAAGGGAACATGAAATCTGGTTTTTTTGAGTGTTCCAGTAACTGCTTCTGCAAGGAGTTCGTTATATTTTGCCTCAGATATTAATACTTCATCCTCCGTTCGTTTTCGAGGAGTAATATCTTGTTTTTGGCAATAAAAGTACGCCGAAACACCACGTTCGGTTGTTTTGCGTATTCTTCGTGCGATATCATCGCTAGCTAAATATGTCTGTTCGATCTCCGTCCTTGAACCGATTTTTTCTAAAAGTTTTATGTCTGGATATCGTATTAAGAATTTACGCTCAATTTCTATTCCTGAGGGATTAACTGTCATCATGTTTTGCAATTATACCATTTTAAAATGCAAAAATGCAAATTAAAATCTTGCTAAAAAGTTGCCTGCCCACACGTTATTTAATAAAAATATGCTTTTAAAGGCAAATATTGAAAATTATAGGAATAAGTGTTAAAATAATTTTAGCAAATAAAACCATATTTATTGAATATGGTAAGGAGTATAAATTGGGACAATATATAATTAATCAAAAGCTCTTATCTTTAAGAGACAGTTATATCATTAAAGATACTGTTGGCAATCCTAGATTTCAATGTAAAGGAAGTCTAATATCCATAAGGAAGACATTTTGGCTAAACACTCCAACTGGAGCTCCTATATTTAAAGTTAGGAAAAAACTATTTAAATTGCTTCCAAAGTTTGATATATTTAATGCTCAAGATGAAAAAGTAGCGTCTGTTAAGGTAAAATTTTCTATTGGGATTAAAAAACTAGCTATTGAATCAGAAGTGTTTGGTGATTATTTCATTCGTGGTGGCATTTTAGCTTGGGATTTTGCAGTTTATCAAGGGACAGATGAAGAAGGCCCCGTTGCGGCCAGAATAAGCAAGAAGATAGTCAGCGTTAGAGACGCTTATAGAATCGATATTATGTCAGGTAATGAGGCCTTTATAATGGCTTTATGCATACTATTAGATTTCTTGTACCATAGAAATAGGTAGGTTCCGACTGTAGTATATAACACCAAAGTAGTTTTCATGCGCATATAAAGCAATATGTCGTTTTTTGTGTACGCAAAAACAAAAGATGAGATGGCGGATGTTTGGTTAGTTGTTTATACCATACATCCTTCTTTTCTTCTGAACTCATTCTTTTAAAAATGTGCATAAGTGATTGAACTTAATATATTTTTGAAAATGTAATTTGTTTTATTGATTGGGCTTATATCGTTTATGGCTGGAGTTTTATTTTTTAAATTATAGTATTTTAGCCAAGCGGGAATATAAAAGCGTAGCTCTAGATACAAAAACATCAATCTCAGCGTGAAAATCAAACTCATTTTTATAACTTTACAATGCTAATTAGTAGTGTATTGCTTTTCGGTTAGTATTTAAATATAATGTAAATAGTATTTGTAACACTTACTTGAGAGGAGAAAATTGAATCATAACGCTGTTATCATTAAAGCATATGCTAAAGTTAATCTTTGTTTAGATATAACGGGCATAGCGGATAATGGGTGGCATTATTTAGATACAATAATTGCGCCTATTCCAATTTTTGATTTGGTAAAAATCACCAAAAGAGAAGATAAAAAAATTAGTGTTACATATGATAGTGGAGCTATGTTTTTGAATGATGTAGCCTATAAAATGGCTAAGATAATTCAAGACACATATGACACATCTGGAGTGGATATTTTTATAAACAAAGTAATACCAGTCGCTTCTGGAATCGGGGGATCATCAGCGGATGCTGCAGCCGTCGCTATCGGAATGAGAAAACTATTTTCGTTGTGTGATATCGATAGCACTATTTTAATGAAGGCTGGAAGTGACATTCCTGCTATGTACAAAGGTGGGATTACTAGAGTAAGAGGATTTGGTGAAAAAGTAGGGACGGTTAGTTTGCCAAAATCTTTATATGTAAGTCTTTTGATTGATGAAACAGTGCAGTTAAAAACTGAAGATATATATAAAATGTATGATAGTATTGGTGGGGCACACGGGTTAGTTGATGATTATTTGAAAAACTTAAAACCATTCAACTCTTTAGAAAAAACTGCGATATCAATCAATTCTAACGTTAAAAGATTAAATAATCTATTGTCTATGGCTGGTTTTGAATATGTTGTAATGACAGGGAGTGGGAGCGGTGTCATAGGGTACGCCTTAGACGAAAAAAAACATTTAGATGTTGTTAAAAATCTAGAGGGATTACTGGTGGGCAAAAAAACTAGTCATTATAAATTCAAAATTGATAAAGATGGCTTTATCAGAGACTAAAATAAATTATATTTATCGCAAAAATAAGGTTACCTTCCATAAATTAGAAATCTGTTGAAAAAATTGATTGTTAATGAGTTGATTTAGTAGGAGAAAAGTATGTCAGTAAGTAAAATGGATTTTCCTATATATCTTTTTAAAGAAGGCACCAATAGTGAGTTGTATAAACTACTTGGGCCAAGTTATGTTTTGTATCGCGGAAAAATGATGTGGCGATTTAGAGTGTATGCACCAGCTGCGAAAAGCATATCAATTGTAGGAGATTTTAATAATTGGCGTAGGGAAGAAAACCCTATGAAAAAATTAGGAAAAGGGATTTGGGAGTGTTATATTTCTGGATTAAAACAGTACGATGTATATAAACTTAGCATTGAAGGGGCTGATGGGCGGATAGTTAATAAAGCAGATCCGTTTGCTACGCATACCGAAACTCCTCCCGCAAACGCCAGTAAACTGTTTGATATTTCTGGCTTTAATTGGACAGACGAAGATTTTTTAAAGAAACGAGCGATGCATAATCCGTATGAGTCGCCTATGAATATATACGAAGTGCACGCTGGTTCGTGGAGAAGACACGCAGATGGTAATTATTATTCGTATAGAAATCTAGCGGATGAATTAGTTCCCTACCTAGTCGAAATGGGTTATACACATGTGGAATTATTACCAATTACTGAACATCCACTGGAGATGAGTTGGGGGTATCAGGTGACAGGCTTTTTTGCCCCCACATCAAGATTTGGCACGCCTCACGATTTTATGTACTTTGTAAATAAATGTCATGAAGTTGGTATATACGTAATACTTGACCTTGTGCTTTCTCATTTTCCAAAGGATGAATTTGGATTATTTAGGTTTGATGGTACACCATTGTTTGAATATGCAGATGAATTTAAAAGCGAGCATAAAACATGGGAGACTATGGTGTTTGACTACGGCAAAGGTACTGTACGTTCTTTTTTAACATCGTGTGCAGCATTTTGGCTGGAATATTATCACATTGATGGACTTAGACTAGATGCGGTAGCGAGTATGCTCTATCTTGACTATGACAGAAAAGATGGCGAATGGCGACCTAATAAGGAGGGGGGTAGATATAATCTAGAGGCAGTTGATTTTGTGCGAAAATTTAATGAGCTAATACTAACTAAGTTTCCAGGTGTGGTTACTATAGCTGAGGAGAGTACTGCGTTTCCGATGGTTACAATGCCGCCATCTATTGGGGGACTGGGGTTTAATTTTAAATGGAATATGGGTTGGATGAACGACTTTTTAGAGTATCTAAACATAGATCCATTTTTTAGAAAAGGATCCCATAATAAATTAACATTTGGTATTACTTATGCCTTTTCGGAAAATTATGTTTTGCCGTTTTCGCACGACGAAGTAGTGCATGGGAAGTGTTCTCTCATAAGTAAAACAAGAGGGACATATTATGATAAGTTTGATGCGGTCAAAGCGGCTTTAACATATCAAATGACACATCCTGGCAAGAAATTGAATTTTATGGGAAACGAAATTGGGCAGTTTATTGAATGGGACTTTAAGCGTCCGCTAGATTGGTTTTTATTAGAATACGAAACACATAGAGGGGTGCAGAAATTTGTCAAGGCTTTGAACAAAATATATTTAACAACTCCTGCACTTTATGAACTAGATAATTCGTATCAGGGCTTTAAATGGCTGGTGGTCGATGATAATATACAAAACGTAATTGCTTACTATCGCGAAGATAAAAAAGGAGATAAAGTAATAGTTGTCATTAATTTTTCAGATGTATTTAGGAAAAAATATCGTTTTGGTGTTCCAGAATTAGGTACATATGAAATAGTTCTAAATTCAAAAAATGAAGAGTCTTATGATTTAAAAGGGGAGAGACAGAATATAAAAGCTGAGAAAATTGTTAGTCACGGGCATTCTCAGTCAATATCCATTGATTTGGAGGGGAATAGTGCTCTTTTACTTAAAATCAAGAAAAAGCCACTGAAAAAGGACAAAGTTGCAAGTAAAACAAGAAAATAGAGAAATAATTAGTAGTATATGGTACAATGGTGATAGTTATTTCTATTTATTATTAGATGCGTGTGTAGCGTAGCATAGAATATAGAAATACAGATTAACAACAAAATAAAAATTAAACTAAGGAGGAAAATCATGGCATCAGACAAACAATGTGTAGCAATGTTATTAGCTGGTGGTCAGGGCACCCGTTTAGGTGTTTTAACTAAGGAGGTAGCCAAACCTGCTGTACCATTTGGCGGGAAATATAGAATTATCGATTTCACGCTATCGAATACAATTAATTCAGATATTGATACAATTGGTGTGTTGACTCAATATCAACCATTCGAATTGAACCAATACATCGGAAATGGACAGCCTTGGGATTTTGACAGGCTAGATGGAGGCGCTTTTGTATTGCCACCATACCAAACCGCTAAATCTGGGGAGTGGTATAAAGGAACGGCAAATGCAATATATCAAAATATCAATTTTGCTGATAGGTATAATCCTGAGTATGTTTTAATCTTATCTGGTGATCATATATACAAGATGGATTATTCGAAGATGTTAAATAGTCATATTAAAAATGGCGCAGATTGTACCATAGCAGTGCTAGATGTACCAATTGAACAAGCATCTAGATTCGGAATAATGAGTGCCGACAGTAACAACAGAATAACTGAGTTTGAAGAGAAGCCCAAGCATCCTAAATCAACAAAAGCGAGTATGGGTATATATATCTTTACGTGGGCAAAACTAAAAGAATACCTCATAAAAGATGAGGCAGACAAAAACTCCTATAACGATTTTGGTAAAAACATTATACCTAACATGTTAAGAGATGGGCAGAAAATGTACACATATGATTTTGTAGGATATTGGAAGGACGTAGGAACAATTTCATCGCTGTGGGAAGCCAATATGGACTTATTAGATCCCCAAAGTGGAATTAATTTGAGCGATAGAAGATGGATTATATATGCAAGAAATGCTGCGGAACCTCCACATTATGTTGGGGCAAATGCAAAGTTATTTAATTCTGTTGTTTCTGAAGGTGGGGAAATAGATGGAGACATTAGAAACTCAATCGTATCAACCGGTGTGGTTGTTGAGAAAGGTGCGGTAATAAAAGACAGTGTATTAATGCCAAATTGCGTAATTAGGAAAGGTGCGGTCGTAAGTCATGCTATCGTGGGCTGGAATGCTGAAGTTGGTGAAAACTGCATAATTGGCGAAGAGCAAAAAGGTCCGATAAATGGAGAATGGAAAATTGCTGTTGTAGGGCCTAATGTTTCAATCAAAAAAGGTGATAAAGTAGCAGCTGGTGAAATGATCGGTGCTGAAGGAGGAAAATAGCATGAATACAAAGATGATGGCAATTTTGTTTGCAAGCGGAAACGAAAATAAGTTTAATGACTTAACGATACATCGGACCACGACTTCAATGCCCTTTGCAGGCAGGTATAGACTAGTCGACTTTGCTCTATCTAGTTTTGTTAACTCTGGGGCAACACGAATAGGTATAATCACTCGCAATAACTATTCATCACTGATGGATCATATCAGGATGGGACGCGATTGGGATTTAAACCGTAAAAATAGTGGTATAGCAGTATTCCCTCCATTTGGATTAAACACATCAAAAGAAATGTATAAAGGAAAGATTGAGGCACTGCACACGATATTAGACTTCATAGAAAAAGCACCTGAGGATTATGTCATTTTGAGTAATGGTAATACAGCTGCTAATATAGATTACACAAAAGTGTTAGAAAAACATATTGAAAGCGGGGCAGACCTTACCATTTTGTGTCATAAGGCACAATGTGTTAACTCCAGTAAAAGAGTAATTGTAGGAAGGGATAAAAAAGGTTTCGTAAATGATTTATATTCCGTTGAAATCCCGTCGCAAGATTTAAAACTAGTGTCTTTAGGCGTTTACGTAGTAGCAAAAAGTATTTTATTAGAATGGGTACAACAGGCATACGCTAGAGGGTTTGTAGATTTTGAAACAGACATACTGTTTAAAGAAGTTAAAAATGGAAAGTTATTGGCATATGAAATAACAGAATTTGCTGCAATTATAGATGATGTAAAAACTTATTATGCAGAGAGTATGAAGGTTTTAGACTATAACATTAGAGAACAGCTTTTTGGCGGGAAAAATAAAATATTCACGAAAGTTAAGGACAGTGTGCCGACAATCTATGGTGACAAGGCGGTGGTTGTTAACTCACTAATCGCAGATGGCTGTACTATCAACGGGACAGTAATCAATAGCATCTTATTCCGTAATGTAAAAGTTGAAGATGGTGTGGTAATCAGGGATAGTATAGTTATGGAAGATGGTACCATCATGGAAAACAGTCAGTTATCGCATGTAATTACTGACAAAAGAGTTACGGTACAATCTGGCAGAGAATTAAAAGGATTACAAACATATCCTATTGTAGTGGTGAAAAATAAGGTAGTCTAGTAAGGAGTTATATTAGACTGTACAAAATCGATATTAATTGAGCCATTAAAAAATAAGTTTATAAAAGTTGGTGTTTGTTCATAGGGCGAACGCTATAAGGAGAAAGGTATGAAGATTTTATATGCAACTTCAGAAGCAGGTCCATTTATAAGGACTGGAGGTTTAGGAGATGTTTCCGCTGCACTTCCACCAGCACTCGTAAAAGAGGGCCAGGAGGTAGCAGTTATTTTGCCTCTATATGAGGAAATCCCTTCTAGTTTCAGGAATAATATGGAATTTATTGGCAATACAACAGTACCCCTCAGTTGGAGGAGGCAATATGCTGGATTGTATAAGTATGTCCAACAGGGTGTGTCATACTTCTTTGTAGATAACGAGTATTACTTCAAGAGGAAGGCAATTTACGGACATTTTGATGATGGAGAAAGGTTTGCGTTTTTCTCAAAGGCTGTTTTAGAGTTAATCCCACTTATGGGTTTTTATCCTAACGTTATTCATTGTAACGATTGGCAGACAGCATTAATACCAGTAATGTTAGATGCGTTTTACAGAAAAGCTAAGGGATATACAAATATTAAGACTGTTCTCGCCATACATAATATTGAGTTTCAAGGAAGAATGAGCAGTTATGTTATCGATAATGTTTTTGGATTGCCAGATGAGTTTGCAAGTATTGTGGAGTATAAAGGTGATGCAAATATGTTAAAAGGCGGAATAGAAGCCGCAAATAAAGTAATAACAGTATCACCTACGTATGCAAATGAAATCTTAGATCCATATTTTTCATATGGTTTGGAGCATATTTTACATGAAAGAAAATACAAATTACAAGGTATTTTAAATGGGATAGATGTTGATTTGTATAATCCAGAAAAGGATAAGGCTTTGTTTAAAAATTACTCTTATAAGGCCATCTCAAATAAAAAGGCTAACAAAAAAGGGTTACAAAAACTTGTAGGGCTACCTGTTGCGGATGTGCCAGTAATTGGTATGGTTGGCAGGCTAGCGGGACAAAAAGGTATAGATTTATTAACAAGAGTGTTAAAAGAAATCTTATCTATGGAAGTGCAATTAGTGGTGTTGGGTACGGGCGACTGGAAGTATGAAAATGCTCTAAAAGAGGCAGAAAAACAGTTCCCAACTAAACTTAATGCCGCCATAACATTTTCTGCAGATATGGCAAGCAAAATTTATGCCGCGGCGGATATGTTTTTAATGCCATCAAAGTTTGAGCCTTGTGGCTTGTCGCAAATGATAGCAATGAGATATGGCACTGTTCCTATAGTTAGAGAAACAGGAGGATTAAAAGATACTGTAGAACCATTTAATCCTGAAAAGGATACAGGTGTTGGTTTTACTTTCAAATCATATGATGCATATGATATGTTGGATGCCATAAGAAGGGCTGTAACAGTGTATTACGAACAGCCAGAAAAATGGGATATTATTGTGAAAAATGGTATGTCAAAAGATTTTTCATGGAATAAGTCGGCAGATGAATATATCATGATGTACAAAAATCTATAAAAACTAAAAAGCGACCGTTTATTGAGCATAAGTGGAAAAAGACGAATGATTTATTTACTTTGTTTGCGCGGAAGTGTATTGAGATAGTATAATTACAGCGTATTTCAATAAATACACTCATTGTATGAGTAAATTCATATACAAAGTTTTAGAAGCAAGTAGGTAATAGTTAGTTCATTTATAATTACCGCAAATAAACTGTGAAGAGGCAGTTGTTATTTTTTATCCATAATAGCTCAATGGTGTGATGCGAATGTGGGGAAAACAATAACATTGAGTTTAAGAATAAAAATAAATATAGCAGAGTGTAACTAGGAGAAGCAAAAATATGACAAAAATAACAAAACTAGATTTTAGAGAAAGATTAGAAAACAAACTAGCAGTTAATTTTGGAATCAAATATAAAGATGCAACAGAAGATTTAATGTATAGGGCATTATGTCTTGTGGTTAAAGATATACTAACCGAAAAAAGGGTAGACTATAAGGCTAAAAGTAGGAAAAAAGGCAACAAGCATGTGTGCTATATGTCCATGGAGTTTTTACTTGGACGATCTCTGAAAAACCATTTGTTTAATCTAGATATTTTTGATTTAGCAAAGGAAACCATTACTGAACTAGGCTTCGATATAGAAAGATTGATAGATATCGAACCTGATGCTGGATTGGGAAATGGAGGGTTAGGTAGGCTTGCTGCTGCATATTTAGACAGTTTGACTGCTTGCGATTATGTAGCTACTGGATATTGTCTTAGGTATGACTATGGTATTTTTAAACAAAAAATTGTAGATGGTTGGCAGATGGAAATGCCAGATGAGTGGTTAAAACAAGGAGATGTGTGGTTAAATCAAAGAAGCGAAACTTGGACGATAAAATTTAATGGGTATGTCGAAGAACGCTGGGATGAAAATGGAAAGTTGATTGTGGAGCACAAAGGGGCAACGGAAGTTATTGCAGTTCCATACGATGTAAATATAAGTGGATACAAAAGCAAGGCTGTCAATGTGCTAAGGCTTTGGAGTGCCACTGCGCCAGTGCAGATAGATATGTCTTTGTTCTCAAGAGGCGAATATTTAAAGGCTATAGAAGCAAGAGCTATAGCTGAAGCTATTTCGAAGGTTTTATATCCCGCAGATAACCATCCAGAAGGCAAAAGTTTAAGGTTAAAACAACAATACTTTTTTGTGTCTGCGAGCATACAAAGTATTATACACAAACATCTAAAGCAGTATGGGACACTAAGTAATTTAGGGGAAAAGTTAGCTATACATATTAACGACACTCATCCTACCCTTTGTATTCCGGAGATGATGAGAATTCTATTAGATAATCACGGCTATTCTTGGGATGATGCATGGAAGGTTGTGACAGAAGTTATGAGCTATACCAACCATACGGTAATGCAAGAAGCTTTAGAAACATGGCCAGAAGCGTTGTTTTCCACACTGCTACCTAGGATTTATCAAATTGTAAAAGAGATTAATCAAAGGTTTTGTAATGTACTTTGGGATGCGTTCCCTGGTGACTGGCAAAGAATAAGCGAAAATGCAATTATTTCGGATGGAGAAATTAGAATGGCAAATCTTTGTTTAGCATCTTCTCATACAATTAATGGGGTTTCTGCATTACACTCTGAAATTTTAAAACAAACAATTTTCTCGGATTACTATAAAATTGCACCAGAGAAATTTACAAATGTAACAAATGGTATTACACATAGAAGATGGTTAGCGCAAGCAAATCCATTGCTCACAGAGTTTATTAAGGAATTAACAGGTAACGATAAGTTTTTAACTGATCCTACTGCACTTGAGAAACTTGTGAAATTTCAAGGAGACCATGACGTATTAGATCGCTGGCACGCAATAAAAGTAAAAAACAAGGAAAGATTAGCGGAATATATTAGTAAAGCTAATTGTGTGACTGTAAATCCTAACAGCATTTTTGATGTGCAAGTTAAGAGATTACACGAGTACAAAAGACAACTACTAAATGCTTTTAATATATTGGATTTATATTTGAGATTGAAAGAGAATCCAGATTTGGATATTACTCCTAGAACATTTATTTTTGGGGCAAAGGCTGCTAGTTCTTATTATATGGCAAAATTGATTATTAGACTAATCTACATGATGAGTGAAGTAATTAATAATGATCCAGACATAAAGGACAAGATTAAGATAGTATTTTTAGAAAACTACAGGGTTAGTTTGGCAGAGATAATTATGCCTGCAGCAGAAATAAGTGAACAAATCTCAACAGCAGGAAAGGAAGCCTCTGGAACGGGCAATATGAAGTTTATGATAAATGGTGCTGTCACAATCGGAACAATGGATGGTGCTAACGTTGAAATTCATGAACGAGTAGGGGATGAGAATATCTTTATTTTTGGATTATTTGAAGATGAGGTTGAAAAGTTAAGACCTAACTATAATCCTACTGAGTATTATTCCAATGATGAAAGGATTAGGAATATAATTGAATTGTTGAGAAAGGGGATCAACGGTGTAAAGTTCTCAGAAATAGCAGACAGTCTTACATTGGGAAGAAATGGATACGCAGACCCATACTTTGTACTTGCAGACTTTGCTAGTTATATAGATACGCAAAATGCAGTGGATGAGGCATATAAGGACAAATATCGTTTCCAAAGGATGTCACTAAAAAACACAGCATATGCAGGTTTTTTTGCTGCGGATAGAAGCGTAGAAGAATATGCCACTAGAATTTGGCGCCTTGATAGATTTAAATAATGAGATAGAGAGAAGGGGAACCTTCTCTTTATTTTTGCATGAGTTAAAACAAAGCAAGTATTAGATAATGAGAAAAGTATTATATAACTCAAGAAGTACAGAATATAAAAAGCCTTTCGGAGCGGTTTCAACGACTCAAGAAATTGAAATTACATTTCCAGTACATGTTTCAATATGTGCAACATGGGTTAAGTTGGTTTTGAGAAGAGACTCTGATGGGCATATAGTTTATTTCCCACTGACATTTAAATATCAAGAAGGATCTTACAATGTTTATACAACAAAGTTCACGATTGGGATTGACGGAGTCCATTATTATAGGTTTGAAATACAAACAGAAGATGGGATTTTATTTGTAGGAAGGAATAAAAATACGGGAAAGGCAGTGATTGGAGACTGGTTGCCAGAATGGCAGCTGACTGTATTTAAGTCTCAGTTTATCACACCAGATTGGCTAAAGGGTGGATTAATATATCATATTTTCCCTGATCGTTTTGCGAGAATAGAAGATGGCTCTAGACCTAGACACGGAATATTTAATAATTGGAACCAACAACCATCAATAGGCGACGAACGTGGCTATATGGCGGATGATTTTTTCGGAGGTAATCTTAAAGGTGTTATTTCCAAACTAGATTATTTGGAAAACATAGGCGTAACATGTATTTATTTTTCTCCTATTTTTGAAAGTTTTAGCAATCATAGGTATGACACTGGTGATTATTTGAAAATTGATGAATTGTTTGGAACTGAAGAAGAATTGAAAGAGCTTATACATAAGGCAAAGGCAAGAGGGATAAGTATAATTTTAGATGGCGTGTTTAATCATACCGGTTCAGATAGTATCTATTTCAACAAACTAGGTAAATATGATAGCATAGGTGCTTATCAATCTAAAGAGAGTCCATATTATGATTGGTTTACTTTTACAAACTGGCCCGATGAGTATCTTTGTTGGTGGGGAGTAACGGTGGTACCGACTGTTGCAAGGAGCGCAAAAGGTTATCATGAGTTAATAACGGGCAAAAATGGCGTTATAGAAAAGTGGACTCAAATGGGTATAAGAGGCTGGAGACTAGATGTTGTGGATGAGTTATCTTCCTCTTTTGTAGAAAAAATAAGGAAAAGTTGCAAGGATATTTCTCAAGACACGGTCATTATAGGAGAAGTTTGGGAAGATGCTAGCACAAAAGAAAGTTACGGTGAAAAAAGAAGATATTTTATGGGCGATCAGTTAGATGGCGTTATGAATTATCCATTTAAAGATGCCATAATTAAACTGATGAAAGATTGTGATGTAAAATCATTTATTAATAGTATATACGAGATTTATGAAAACTATCCAAAATGTGCCATTGATTCATGCATGACACTACTTGGGACACATGATACTGTGAGAATACTTACAGCTTTAGCAGATATAGAAGTGCCTCAAACTAAACATGAAAGGAGCCTTTATAAATTGCCGGTAGATGCATATAACATAGCTAAAAAACGGTTATATGTGGCTTCTGTCTTACAATATATATTGCCAGGAGTTCCTACTTTGTACTATGGAGATGAGATTGGGATGCAAGGATTTGAGGATCCATTAAATAGGGAAACATTTCCAATATCGGGATGGGATGAAGATATATTGAATCACTATATTAAATTAGGAACATTTAGAAAGAAGTACAGAGACGAATTAATTAACGCACCCTTGGAGATAAAGGAGAAAGAAGGGTTGTTGGTTTTAACAAGAGGAAAGGTTGTGGTTTTTGTAAATGTGACAAACATGGATTGTGCGCTAAGGGGAAATTATAAAAACGAACTTACTGAGAAATTCGTTAATATATTGCCACCAATGAGTTCATTGATAAGTGTAGCAAATTAAAGTTAAGATTTTATTAAATTAAGCGTAGCAGCAAACGCTAAGTGTTTTACAAAATCAGATTACTTATAATCGTCTTTTAAAATGCCGTATCCAACATAACAAGGCTTACCTGAGCAAATATGCTCTTTTAAGCTTGCTTGGAAGGAAGTTTTAGTAACTAGGTCATCCAGGTTTTTACTATTTTTATGTTCTCCGAAAACAAATCTAATGCAGTCATATTTTCGCACCCGTAGAAGTACGTGAAAAGCATCTTGAAAAGCGAGTATATTTGAATCAGCACTTAAAAGGTTTGGTAATGTTTTGTCATCAAGCATCCACGAACCACATGTGTAGTGGTTATATTTGTATTCAGGGAAATAATTAGCAAAAAATTCTTTTGCGTAACTGAATGAAAATTCACATTCGGAAAAGACAAGTCGTTCGCCTCTGGGAATGTGTATTTCTAAAATTGGCTCTCCTATTCTAAGTTTATGTTTTCTTGACCAGTAATAGGCTTTACCAAACTTGTATTGTAATCTTCCTACTCTAAATAGTACGCCCTTTATATTGTTTTGAGTCCAATTAATTTCTTTAAGTCCATATTCACCAAAAATTTCCTTGTGTCTATAGGCCCATATTTTTATATCCAACAGTGTGTCGATTAGTATATGTTGCGGAATGTTCTTTTTAGTATAGTAGGCTTCTGCTATATCGCAATAGTTAAGATAACATATTAAGTTTAACATAAGATCTTTTTTAGCAAAAAGCACCTTGTTCTTCTCGTCAAATGGTACTAGTTCCACACAGGGATCATAAGCTTGTATCTTCTTTATCCATTGTTCATCAAAGCCTAATTTGCTTGCCCAATTAACGGCATTTTCAATAACAGAGTTCATAACGCCTCCTAAGATATATTCATATAAACTAACTTATTACGGAATATTAAATAACTGTTTCATTATCAAGAACACATCGGTGTTATCAATCTCATCGGGTATTTCTGATGCCCCAGGACCAAATGCAAAGTAGGGAACATCTCTCATTGTATGTATGCTTGACTTAAACCATTTATCACTAATGTCATTAGCTTCGGCATCAGCAGGAATGCGGATTCTTGCAGTTTCGTGATCTGCCAGTACAATAACGGTGGTGTTTTTATTAGTTCGGGCAAAATGTAGCGCGGTGACAACAGCGTCATCAAATGCCATTAACTCATTAATCATACCTTGCATGTTATTATCATGACTCATGGTGTCTATCTTTGCTCCTTCAACCATAAGGAAAAAACCATTCGGATTATCTTTAGATAAGATATCCAGAGCTTTTTCAGTTAGGACCCTTAGGGTTTCTTCTGAGTTACTAATGGTACTTATTCCGTCGTCAGGTAATATGCAAAAAACACTTTCTTTACTTGCAGAGCTTAGTTGGGAAAAGCTTGTAAAGTAATCTCGGGTATCATTAGCGATTTTAGTAGAATAGGGAGCATAGTATTCTTGTCCTAGACCGAACAAAACATTTAAATTAGAATTTTCAATTTGTTGTAATGCGATTTCACTTTGGTTTTTACGATGTTTTACATGAGCTGAAAAAGCAGCGGGGGTTGCATCAGTAACAGATTTTGTTGTTACGAGCCCTGTCTTTTTACCAGCTTTTTGGGCAAGCTCGGTAATTGTTTCTAGTGGCTTACCATTAAACATTGAGACTGTACGATTCCAAACTTTCTTACCAGTGGCCATAGCTGTCGCGCTAGCTGCACTATCTGTAGGACCTGGGGTTAAAGAGCGAGTCTTAACGTAACCATACTCTGGCAGGCTAGAATTGATAGTCAGAGGAGCGCCTTCATATAGCGAGGCAACCTCAATATGTTTTTCTCCCATACCGTCACCTATCATTAGAATGATGTTCTCTGCTCTTGCGGTTATTTCTGGATTCTTTGAATACTTACTAAAATAATATACAGAAAATATTACAGTACTCGTTACAAAAGCTATTATTAAAATTATTGAAATAGCAATTAATAGAAATTTTTTTTCTCTCGTATTAGTTGCGTTAGACTTGCCCATAAATACCTCTTCTCGTTATGTCGTTATGTCTAGAAAAGTGAACTCAATTTAGATATTACGCTATAAATAAAAACTAATTTGATTTCCCCATCCCTAATATGTATCAAGTATAAACATATTATACACCGTAAAAGCATTATTAAAAAGCAAAACACTTTTATTATTGCCAAAAAAGGCAAGCAGTATGTCTTTTTCTGAAGGTAAGTGTGGGTTATAATCTGTCAAAAGAGAGGTTTTTACATATCTTCCATTGACAACAGTTGTTTCAAAGGATTGGTTATTTGTATTGAATGAAAAAGTCCCTGAAAAATTTTGATTATAAAAAGCGTTTTTTAAGATGGCAAAAACATCTCCCACTCTACCCATAGTATGCTCTTGAAGAGGGGGTACGGGTAGTTTGTTTTGTAGAAATATTTCGGGTGAGATAACTGCATTATTTAAGATAATATTAGGTGGGAATTCCACGTTTACTAATGTAGGGATTATAAGTTCTCTAACATTTTTACCATCGTGTAATAAATAGCCAAAAGGCATCCCGTTATCCAACAAAAGATATCCCTTTCCACTATCTCCAAAATGTTCGGCAAAAAGAATTTGATAATAATCATTATCTCTTTTATGGTATCCGACAAGATTTTTAGTGAACTCATTATATAGTGTTAAGCATATCAAAAAATCAGTTTGTTTTAAGGGTTCTATAGCAAGTTTTTGTATTGGTTTATGCATTATTGTTTTAAGTTTAACGGTGTTTATATTCACCATGTTACTCACGGTAACATAATCTTGCTTTCTATAAAAATCATGGTTAAAAGGATGCAATAAAATAAATGGCATTCCGAGATTTTTATAGTGTTCACAGCTTTCATTTAATAGTTTTTTTGCTAATCCTTGGTGGCGGTATGCACTATCAGTTGCTACTCCAGTCAAGAAAGGCACTTGCATTAGGGTGTTGCCGACATAGATATCTATTTTTTTGGCATAGGCAACAGAAACAATTTTATCGTCGCGCTTTTCGACAAAGCAGTCGCAGTTTGGTAGTTTATGTTTTATGAAATAATCAATATAAAAATCCCCATCCATAAAACTGCTTTTATGAAGGGCAACTAACTGGTCTAATTCAGTTTGCGAAAAACTCATCATCTGCATACAAATATGATACAAAAAAGGCAGGATTCACACAAGCATACAAAATGTTCACAATACTAACACGAAACATAGATAGTTTAGTTGTTGATTTTTAACATGCACTTATATATAATTAAAAATATATGAATATGCGCACGCGAGCGAAAAAACACATACGTAAGCGCGATAATTCAAGCCTAATTTATTTTTCGGAGTCTTAGATGGCTAAAAAGATATTTCTAATTTTAATTTTGATTGTGTTGGCAAGTATGGTAGTACTTTCGCTTACTGCTTGCTCTGGTGTAACAATCGAGGGTATTTCCATAGACTCCAGTAGCGAATATAAGACGGAATATGCAATAGGTGATAAGTTTGATTTAACTGGAATGAAAATTTTAGTCAAAAGATCAGACGGCATTGAGTCTTCACTGATGCTATCAGATATTCAAGATGAAATAAAAATATTAAACTTTGACACAACAAAAGAAGATGATTCTTTGGAAGTGGTTGTTGAATATAAAAAAGCGCAAGCTAAATTTATCATAACAGTTTCCGCCGATGCTACTACTGCTGCTCTTTACACTGTAAGTTTTGATGTCGGACTAGATGGTGCTGCGACTATTGAAGATCAGCGCGTAGGTAAGTTTAAAACAGTTAGAAATCCCGGAGAGCCTGTAAAACCAGACGGCATACAAAAGGCATTTGATGGCTGGTATAAAGAAATAGGAAAGATTAACAAGTGGAACTTTTCTGTTGATACAATTCAGGAAGACACAACAATTTATGCAAAATGGGTCGATTTAGTGCCAGTAACTTTTGAAGTAGTCGGTGGCCCTAATGATGGAGAAGAAATAGTAAAGTATGTGAAGATGGGAGATGAGTTAGCCGATGCTCCTTCTGTCCCTATTTGGGAGGGGTACGATGGAGTTTGGGACAGGGAGGTTTTCACTCGGATATACACTGGCAATATACGAGTTAAGAGTATTTACACCATAAAAAAACATACTGTCACATTTTGTTACTATGATTCAGAGGGTAAATTACAAACGATAGAATCAATTGAAGATATTCCGTATGGTACCAACATGTACTCAGAATATGCAAATGTACTAGAGGGGATTAGACCACCTACTGAAATAGGCAGAACTAGGTTTACGGGCTCATGGAGCTCAGAGCTCAATAATATTACTAATGACGCTACTGTAATAGCTGTATACACCTCGAAAGAGTGTGAGGTTTCATTTAACCTGACTACTTCCACAGAAATACTGCCTCCTGTCACAATTATCGCGGGTAATACGATAAGTGTAAATAAGAGGCCAGCAAGTCCAACTCTAGAAGGATATAGATTTATAAGGTGGTATAAAGATTCTGGTTTTACGGTTCCTTGGGATTTCGATTTAGACATTGTTGAAGGTAATCTAACATTATATGCAAAGTGGGAAAAAACATTCCCAGTCTATTATTTAATAGGTTCCGCATACGCTCCATCGTTTCCAGATTTAGAGGAAAGCATAACATACCAAGATAACGAATACATAATTTATGAAGAGTTTTTTGTTCCTAAAGAAGGAAGTGTAGAAAACCCCACACCACCAAGCATGACAGGACACAAAGCAATTTGGAGCTTAACAGGCGATGCCCTTAAAAATATTAATAGTCCGTTATACATATTCGCTCACTTCTCAAAATTAGAATATACAGTGACTTTCATGGCCGAAGATGGCACGGTAGTTGATGAGCAACAGGTCAAATATCAAGAAAGTGCATTGGACCCAGGACAACCGCCAATAAAATATGGATATACTTTTGATGAAGATCTTGGTTATTGGGCCAACAGTTTTGAAAATATTACGCAAGATACGATAGTGAGGCCTAGATATGTTGCAAAGAATGTAAACGTACGGGTATATCCGAAGAATGGTTATGTAAGTCCAGAAGGCGATAGTTTTTACGAAACCACTGCTAAATTTGACAGCACTATAGAACTTGATGATCCAACGCCTACAAGAGAAGGATATGAGTTTGACAATTGGTATACGGAAGATGAAAATCCCTCTGTTTCAAACAGGTGGGTTTTATCAGAAAATATAATTAAACAGGAAGAAATGGTTACCATTTATGCTAACTGGTTGAATATATATAGAGTAAGATTTGAGGAAGGAGATAGTGAGCAGTTAATTGCTGAATATCTAGTAGTAGAGGGTAAAAAACTAAGCGCAATGCCAGCTTTGCCTGAAAAGATAGGATATACAGGGATGTGGTATATCTATGACAATGGATCCTTTATAGAGCCAGTGTCAATGGCATATTGGAACGCGAATGCCATAAGAAAGAATTTTATCTTAAAGCCAAAGTATGATATTAAGATTTATAATGTCATTTTTAACATAGATTCCCAAATTGAAAACGTAGTATTAAATGTAGAGCATGGACAGAAGATTGTTAGACCGCCAGTGGGTAATCCCAGTGAGGAAGTGGCGACGCCAGATAATACTGCCGAAATTGCACTTGCTACGGTAGGGAAAGAATTCTTAGGCTGGGAGCCTGAAGATCAAATAGATAAAGTAGTTGTAGAAAATAAGACATTTGTTGCTCGGTTCAAATATAAGACATTTAAAGTAACGTGGCAAAACAAAGACAATGTAGATATTTATCAATTGAATGAGGTGGAGTACGGTAAAAATGCCGAAGCTTTATTCAATAATTCTGGAGTAGGTATTCCGGAAAAAGAAGGTCATAATTTTACAGGATGGGATGTTTACCCAGCTGGTGAAAGTGCAAGTGCGGTAAAGGCAAACATTACACTAAGACCTCGTTATGAAAAGAATACTTACGAACTCGCAGTTACTAACCTATACAGTGGCAATGACAAGTTACCTAACAAAAACTTGCGTGATGAGTTCAACGAGTATGTATCGTTTGGGTTAGAACCTGCAGATATCATAGACCCCACAAGAACAGGCCATAAATTTGATGGTTGGAGGACAACACGGTTTAGTATTGATCGTATGATAGTGGATGATATAACGTACTGGGTATTAACTAACGAAGATTATGCTGGTTCGGGAGTTAAGTTCTTCGACACTACCAAGGGAAGTTTAATAATATACAAAGACCAAATTTATAGAGGAAATAATGAGAGTCATGGTTTGGGTCAAGAAGGCTGGGAATTAAGTAATTTTAGGATAGTGCGCGACGAAATAAGTGGTTGGATTGATAAGGCTAATACGGTTCCTGAGCATCTAAATGTCAAATCTATTGCTTTCCCATGTAACCTGTTTTATGTTTACGGTGAAGCATCGGATTTTGAGGCTAGGTACACAATCAACAGTTACACGATAACGTTTGATGTCAATACTATGGATGATGTAACAAACGCGCCTGCTAATTTTACAGCCAAACATAATTCTATACCCATTATACCTAAACCACAACCTGGTCGGACGGGATTTGTTTTCTTAGGGTGGTATAAGGAAATAGATTTTACGACTAAATGGGACACTACTGGTGGTGGAGCATATATGCCATTGACTTCTAGTTATACAGTGTATGCTAGATGGGAACCTATTACGGCAGATGCAACTTTAGGAATAGATTATATTCTCAACCAAGATGGCACGGGATATATAGTCTCTAGCATGGTTAACGTACCTAGCGGCATGACATCCATAGTTGTCCCCAATTATTACGCAGGTAAACCAGTAGTAGGGATTGGTAATGCTTCGATTTATAGTAATCCAGTACTAGCAAGCAATGTAGTGAGCATTTCCTTACCAAACACGTTATATCAAATCGCGCCTGATGCATTCAAACAATGTACCGCACTAGAGACTATAGAAATACCAGCATCAGTTAAAACAATATCTAGCGATGCGTTTGAAGGGTGTACGAGTTTAACTAGCGTAACATTTAGAGAAGGTACTGAATTAGAAACTATTGAATCATTTGCATTCGTAGGCAACACATCATTAGAGAGTGTTATTTTACCTGAAACGCTGCAGAGGATAGGAGAAAAGGCTTTTTATGGATGTTCAT
This sequence comes from Clostridiales bacterium, assembly GCA_012799455.1. Taxonomy (GTDB): domain Bacteria; phylum Bacillota; class Clostridia; order Christensenellales; family DTU072; genus MWEH01. The sequence continues at coordinate 21,134 of JAAZLE010000084.1, forward strand.
CACTGCTTAGTGTAAATATACCTGCAAGCGTGAGAGATGTGGGCAATGCTGCGTTTGGAAATTGTAGTAAGCTAATACGTGCAAATTTCAATAGTGAAAACCCGATAAATTTAGGTGCTAATGTATTTTACAGGAATGATGAAACCTATAATGTTTTGAAAATATATGTAAAAGGACCAGCTAAATACGGAACTAGTAGTGCAAATGCAAACTGGCAACAATATTATAATGAAGGAAAAATAGTTGATTTAAACAGCATATCCACGGATGGTCTATGGTCTTATAAGGCAGATGGGGCGGTAGGCGTTCAGTTAGTACAATACCTAGGTAATGAGGAGATAGTTGAGATACCATCCAAAATATTTATACCTGGCGTATATGTTGAGAAAGATGTTACACGTATATTGAATTATGCGTTTGATGCTAGAGTCAAAGAAGTTAGTTTTGAATCTACAGTATCCTTTGAAAGAGATGCGTTTTCTCAAGCCGTTTTACTACGAAACATTAACTTAAAGATATTAGACTTTATTCCAACTAGCAATTTTGATTTAGCGTATGTGTATAGAAAAGCTGGAAATGTGCTAAGTAAGCTTACGGTTACTTCAAGCAAGACTTTACAGGAAATTTTTGGTGCTGAGACCCCAACTAATTTGAAAGAAGTTGAAATTATAGAGCAAAACGACTATATAGCTGAAGGAATGTTTAGAAACTGCAAATACATAGAGACTGTTAGATTTGATACCAGCATCAGAGAAATTCGAAATGATGCCTTTAGTGGAGCCATTGCTCTTAAAAATGTATACATAAAGTCACACGCGTCTCCAGAAAATGAGCTTAATGTAATAGGGAAGAATGCCTTTTATGGAGCGTCAGCTTTAGCTAATTTTTACATATCAGATGAGTCTGATCCAGAAGTTATGGTCCCTGGAATGCCAACAACTATAAACAGTATTGGCCAGGATGCATTCTACGGTACAAAATGGTTGTTAAATAAACCAAGTGGTTTGGTAATTATTGGGGATGGTATAGTGTACACTTACAAGCAAAGTATATCGCTTTCTACTGTTGTTATGATTCCAACAAATGTCAAAAAGGTAATGGATAAAGCATTCTATGGTAATACGCACATAACACATGTTATTCCAGAAGATATAACAAATTCAAATTGGAAGGTAGTGGGAGTGAGTGCGTTTAGCAACTGTGATTCTTTAGAAGCAGTTGTATTGCCCAGCGGATTTGAACGAATAGAAAATTATGCATTTGAAAATTCAACGAAACTTGGCACACTAGTTATATTTGGGGCCACGAGCTCACCATATCAAGGAATAGATTTCATTAATAACACTCTAAAAAGATGGCAGGCTGGAGTGTCGGTTCCAGGCATCGAATTGTATGTTGATGATAACTTAGATGCAGTTGACAAGGCTAAATATAACGACTTAACGACATCAAAGAATATAAGCGTTAATTATGTGGAAGGGCTCGCGATTAATTATGGATCTAGCAACGAAGATAAGTGGGTTTATTCAGAAGGCAGTATAGCTGGCAGTAAGATAATTAAGAGTTTTGGTGATGGTATAGAATGCGTATTGCCAGAAAGTCTCAGTGGCATGGGAGTAACAGAAATTGCAAATAATGCACTCCCCAGAAAAACAACCAAATTAAGCCTAAGTTTAACAGCTTCTGTCAGCCAGTATTCGTTTGCGGGGATTACTAGGTTAGAAGAACTGTCTATTACTGCTCCAAACGAATCTGCTGTTGATATGGATGGAACCATACTTCGTTCTCTTATGAGCGCTAATAACCAGTTGAGTATATTGAATACTGCATCGACATACAGCATAAAAGGAGTGCTTGACGGTTATACTTTACCCTCACAAATCAAGACTGTAAATATTTTACCAGGGCAGTTAACTATCGAGACTGCATTCTTGGAAGGATGTAGTACTGTCGATAACATTAATATATTGAGTTTAGTAGGTGAGGAATTAATTTCGACTCCATTAGAAGAAAACATCTCTGCAGAAACAATCTCTGCACTGAATATAAGTATTACAACCATTAAAGATAGTGCATTTAATGGGACGGGCTGGATGAACGCACTAGATAAAGATTTTATTCTCGTATTGGACGGGATGCTAGTAGATTATAAAGGTGCCGATAGCGTGCTAAGGTTGCCGACAACAGTTAAAACAATCGGTCATGGTGTGTTTAAGGACAATCAACAAATAGAAATCGTATACATACCAACAAGTGTTGTTAAAATTGAAAGCTTAGCATTTAACGGCGCAACTAACCTAGTTAAAACATTTTTAGCACATACTACAAGTCCAATTCCAACTGTTCAAAATGATAGTTTTACACTTGATAATGGGAAGGAAGTATTTGTAAATTCTAGTGCCCATGCATTATTCCAGGCAGCAGAAAACTGGAGTGTATATGGCACAAAGGTTGAGCCTAATGTTCCTATCATCGAAAAAGAAGTAAGTAGAATAATAAGAAAGGACATAACGGGCAATGTATTGTTAGATGTTAGAAGTCAAAGTTACCTTATAGATATAGGAGGAGATGTTACTAAATCAACACTGCATTGGTATCGTGACGTTGTGGTGTCATATGATATACCTAACAATACTCCAAGTTACGAAAAAGATACGATTGATTACGCTCAATATCCAGTAGTATCGGTGCGTGAAAATAATGAAGCAGTAATTCCAGAAGATGTTACCAGTGGGGCAACAACGTATATAATTACTAAATTAGGGAACAATGTATTAATGTCCACTGTTACTGCTCTGACAATTTATTTAGATGATACAGTAACAGCATATAGTTTTTCCAACTTAAGGTTAGCTAGAACTTTAAGTATTAAGAAGACAGATAATTTATCAGAACGTACAATAACTGGAAAGCAACTAACAGGCATAATTAACTCTGTAGGAATCACGAAAATTAACTATTTAGGTAATGTCACGCTCGATGCTTTGTTAGAAATCGTTTTAACTGGCGAGCCTCAAGATCGCAACTATAGACCAGAAGGTTTAACAGCAGTAGAGATTTTGGAAGGTGCGGTAGAAATAGTAGAAATTTTGTTGAAAGACTGGGTTAACATTAATGAGATCAAAGTTCCAAAGAGTGTAGAAAGCATTGGTGTAAACGCGTTTGAAACTACTAGTTGGTATACTAACTATGATAGTGTAACTTATGGAAAAGACATGCTTGTCGTAGGTGATAAAATTTTATATAAGTACAGAGGGAATGCTACAAGTGTGGTAATTCCAGGCAACGTAGAAATCATAAATATAGGAGCATTTAGTACAGCGACTGGTACTCCAGGATCTTGGAGTTGGTCAAGCACCTTAGGTGTGACAAGTGTAAGATTTACAGTTGATAGTAAAGCGACAACGATACTGGGATATGCCTTTACAGGTTGTCAACACTTAAATGAATTTAACTCTCCAGATACTCTAAGGTATGTAGATCCAACTGCGTTTGACGAAACAGGGTTTTCTGTTTCTGATGGGCTCTTAATTCTATCAGGGTCACAAGTGCAAGGCAGAACAGTTGTAAAATACTTAGGAGACCCTAGTGTTACAGTTATTAATTTACCTGCAGATATTAAGATCATAGCAGCAGATGCATTTAAGGGACTTACTTCACTTGCAAATATTTCTTGGGGTGGAGATGCTTCTGTGTTAGCACATATAGGAGACTCAGCGTTTGAAGGATGTACGTCTCTAAGCACGGTACCACTTAATTCTGGTTCTTCTTCAACACCACACATTCAATCGGTAGGGAAGAACGCATTTAGCGGAACGCCATTTGCAAATACTGCTACGTTCTTCTTGAGAGCTGATGGAAAAAAGGTTGTTTATAAACAAAATCCTACACTTTCATTTGAAATAACTCCAGATATTTATTCGATTACGGATGGCGCACTATATAATTCTGAAAGTTCCCCAACTTCTCCAGCGCAAATAGTGTTGCGAGTTGGGGCTAAGCTATCACAAAAAGATATGTATAATCTTTTATCCATGCCAACAGTAACCACTTTTAAGTCAAATGGAGCAGTTGCGCTTAAAGACTTAATAGGAACGGATAAGGTTTTATCTAATATTGTGACACTATTCTTTGATGATACTACAACTGCTATCGTTAGTGAATACGCAAAAGATTGGCATTCAATAGAAAATATTAATTGGCCTGTTAACATAAGATCTGTAGGTAGAGACGCTGTGACGGGCACAAAGTGGTTGAATGATATTCCAAGTGACTACGTTACTACCGGTTATGGGATGTCCGGAATATTAATAAAGTATAAGGGTTTGAGTAGTGATGTGTTTATAAATCAAAATATAAATTCTATAAGCACAGATGCTTTTAGAGGAAATGTTGATATAACAAGAGTTGAATTTGCCTCTGCCTCTGCGATAGACACGATTCCCGTAGCAGCGTTTTCTGGATGTTCATCACTAATAGAAATTATTAATATTCCAAAAACTGTAACTAGTATAGGTCAAGATGCTTTCAAAGATACAGCATGGCTTAATGCTCAAGTAGATTTAGTTATCATCAATGGATTATTGATAGCATACAATGGGAATGCATCAAATATTGTAATTCCGCAAGAAGTTAAAATAATATATCCTTATGTTTTCGCAGGGAATAAGAATATAAATTCCCTAGAAATTGATAAGTACTCTAGTCTAACAAGAATAGAAGCGGGGACATTTGCGGAATGCTCAAGCTTAGCGACAGTAAAATTATCTGAAAGTGTAAGATTTGTAGACAAGGCTGCGTTTGCTGGCACCATTTGGCTTAACAATCAAATGTCGGGTGCGGGCGGTGGTTTTATTGTTTATGAAGACACTTATGAGAGCATATACAGGTTACTAACATATGTGGGGACAAACCCACAAGTAACTATTCCAGATAAAACCACAGAAATTGGAGAATATGCGTTTAGGGACAACAGAAATATAACTAGTGTTAACATTAACAAGACTATCCATATTCCCGACTATGCATTTAATGGATGTACCAGCTTAGGAGCGGTGACTTTAAGCTCTGGTGTAACATTGGGTTCTTATGTGTTTGCTGGAACACCTTGGTTTGCAAGTAAAACAACAGAATTTGTAATTGTGGGTAATGGAAATCTTATAAAATACAATGGTACGAATACAGATATAATACTTGGCTCTGAAGTTAAGAGTATAGCAGCCGATGTGTTTGAAAATAACACAAATATTGTATCTCTTGATTTGTCTCAAACTCAAATTACAACAATTCCAAGGAATGCATTTAAGGGCGCTACGTCATTAGCTACTATTACATTTAGCTCCAATATTAAAGAAATAGGTGCAAATGCGTTTTATGGTACTGCGTGGTTAGAAAACCAGCTCGCTCAACCCGGTGATGTTTATGTAGTTGTAAATGGGATATTGGTAGCATTTAAGGCAATCTCTTCAACTATAACGATCCCATCGCAGGTTAGATTCATCCCAGACTACGTATTTAAAAACAACACTACTATTACGACACTAGAATTTGACAACAGTCATGTTATACTCGCAGACTATGCATTCTATGGTTGCACTAATCTTGATACGATTACGAACGTAGGCTTCATTAGCTACTTGGGGACCAATACTTTTGCGAACACCAAATACTATGAAGATATTCAAGACGGTTTAATTACAATTAACAATATGCTAGTGGGATATAAAGGAGAACTTGAAAACTTAGTAATTCCTGCCAGCGTTAGTAGAGTTTTAGCTGGTGCGTTCAAAGGATCATCTGTAGTGAATTTATCGTTTGAAAATAGAACTAATCCTATTGTGATAGAAAAAGAGGCGTTTTTATCGAGTAGACAGTTATCAAATGTAACTTTAATAACCGAGATCGATGAAATCGGGAAGAAGGCTTTTGCAAATACCCCATGGATAAATTCATTGTCGACATTGTATGTAGCGGTAAACAATAAGCTCTTAATGTATATAGGTACGAGTAATACGATTTCCATACCAAGCACTATAACAAGTATGGCAAAAGGGATATTTACGAATAACAAGTCGATGGTTTCGATTAATTTCAGCAATACGTCTCAAAACGAATTCGTTATCCCCGAAAACTCTTTTTCTGGCTGCACTTCTCTTGGTACGGTTAATTTACCTAGAAACCCATACATTGGTAAAAATGCATTTTACGGAACCCCATGGATTAGAACTCTTGGCAATTACCCCAAATACAATAATAAGATATTCGCATACCAAGTACTAGATCTAACAAGCGTAACTCTTCCTTCAGGAGTAACTGGGGTGTATCCATATGTATTCCAAAACAATACACAAATTGTGAGTTTGGATTTAAGCCAAACGAATATAGAAACGCTCGTCAATGGAGAGTTTACTGGTTGTACTTCACTAGCAAATATTACACTAAACAATTCACTCCAAGACTTGAGTATAAGTTCTTTTGCAGGTACTCCGTGGTTAACAAATTACTCCGCAAATAATGGTGGGACAAAGTTTATTATGTTAGCAGGTGTTAGGCTTTTAGCATATATTTCACCTGATGTAGATGTTGTAATTCCAGCAGCGACTACGCATATAGGAAAACATGCATTCTACAACAATACATCTATTACTAATGTAGATTTTTCGCAAGTAACTACCAATATTTCAATACCAACTGAATTGTTTAAAAATTGTACAGGATTAACTACTGTTACTTTAACTGGGTACATAAAATCAGTCGGCATAGACGCATTTGCAGGTACGCCATGGTATGATTCTTTGGATGATAATTCTGCATACATTGTCGGTGGGAACTTACTATTCTTTAAAGGAACTATAGATGAATTCACGGTTCCATTGGAAGTTACTCATATTGGTACAAATGCATTTTACGGTAGTGGCATACAAACGCTGACATTACTAAGCCAAACACCGTGTACGCTTGGTGCAGGTGATGTGTTAGCGGGTGTAACAACAATATATGTACCCGATACTACTGCCCTTAGTGCTTATACTGCACACGACGCTTGGAGGCGCTATTCCTCTCTAATAAGAGTGGCACCCTCGCCATAGAATATCTGTTTGAATTATGAGAACTCGTCAAACAGGGACAAGTTCTGAAAAATGATTACTCTATGTAGTTATTATGCTACAATTAACTTAGAAGATGACTGTTTACACTTGATACGATAAATGTTTAGTGTGGATACAAACGTATGTTAATATAAAATAATCCAGTATAGTCTTATGATTATGACGAACAAAAGGAGATTAAAAATGAAAAAGAAAGTAGCTTTATCGTTAGTTTTAGCCATTATGGTAGGCGCGCTTGTGGTTGCCATATTTATATCGGGCTGTAACCCTAATCCGCCACCTTCAGGTGGTAATACCGCGAAAAAGATTATAGAACCTTTAAAGGATTTGGTTGATTATGGACAGGAAAAATATTATTTAAATATTCCAAAAGCCTCGTATTCTGATTCAAAGTTAGCTAGCGAGACGCAAAAAATCGCAGACAAACAAGATGAGTCTAGAGAGGATTTTCTTGAAAACCCTAGCGACGAGTGGTCTAATGAAAACTATTATGCTTTTGATGTTCCACATTTTGAAGAGGTCGATTACACTTTAGAAAATGGTGGGAAGGAATGGGTGGATGATAAAACCACAACAGTTACAAAAATCTTTTGTTATGCCGATGCTCCTAAAATCATAGAGAGAATGTCTTTAGCTGGTATTGAAGAGGCTAGGATGATTAAATTAGTTGAGTATATTACTAGAACGGATGATGACTTTAAAGACTATGAACAAGGAGACGATGCAAGATATCCTCTAACAATAGGTCAAGGCAGCGCGATATTTGATTATGAAAACTTAGATGAAATTACTGACATACGCGACAATTTTAAAGACTATAAAGACCCAGATGGAGATACTGCATTTGGGAAAACTGAAGATGAGTGGGAAGATTTAGCAAAACTAAAAAAGCGTAAGATATATGGTGAAATTTTTAAAATATTCGAGGAAAAGGCAGACATGTTTGCAAGATTTCAAATGGAATATATGACATATCAGCTACAAGTTGTAGAAGAAACTATGATCCCCGCTTATTTAAACGAAGAAAGCAATCCTCCGCTCGGCTCTCCCACCTACACAGAAAGTAGGATTGATTCCGAAAAATTTAAAGATTATATGAGGGATGAGGTTTTCGACTATAGTATGCTATCTAACTTTTTAGCATTTGCGGAAATTACATTACCTGATGTAAAAGGGGGGATATGGAGACCTACTAAAAAAGATATAGCCATGAGAGTTTATGGATATACTTATCAATATCAGAAAGCTGAATACAATGTATTAGATGATGCAAAGTATAGAGAATATTTGAGCTTAGGCCACAAAGAATATTTTGCAGACCATGCAGATGCCTTAAAGTATAGAGATTATGATAGAAAGTTCTATAAAGAAGCATATCGCTATACTGCAGATTTTTATAAAAAGTATTATAGCGCGCAATTTGAATTCCAAAGTAGACAAGAAGACATTGATAGATCAATCTACAAGGGAGTGGGTTTTGAAAATGGTATAGGCTATGCCTTAAATGATAGGACAAAATATACAGATGAGATGCTTGATGGGCTAAAAATTGGTCTAGAGTCAACTCTAAAACTATCAGATATTAATTATGAATATACTGGTGTTGACACTAACGTAATACGATATAATGCAGCTACAAGAGAGTGGAAAAAATTAGATGAAAGCACGCAAAAAGTTGCTCAGCAAAAAATTAAAAAGGTGAACATGCAAATAGAGCAATTAAAAACCCAAAAGTATATGTTAGAACATAAAAGCAAAAAAGATTCTGACTTAGTTTACGCTTTACAATATCAAATAAAATCATATAGTGCTGACTATATAAGCGAGATGCAAAGCAATAAAAAAACACAAGTTATACAAAGAAAGAAGTTAGAAAGATTGTTTGCAGTTTTAGAAGGGTTCGAATACACCGAAGACATAGATAAGTTTAAGGCTCAAAACCCCGAAGTGTATCACGTAAACGCTGTTAGCGAAAAAATAGAAGATTTAGGTAGAACGGTAGCTATGTATAAAAATGTTACTAGTAATTACAGTAAAAGTGACGTTGAAGAGCAAATGACAGCAGCATCAAATAATGACTGGACTGGAGTTGCTAGAAATATTACTGATACTCTAAATGTTGATTATAAAAAATATAACGATAATAAAGATAACTGGAAGCACCCCCAAGATCACGTCGATGTGTATTTTGAAGAAAAACTAATTAGGAAAAAGTATGATTGTCAGACAAATGCTACGGAAAATCCAGAAGAATGTCAAAGAGATCCAAGTTTAAAATATGATGACAATCCTGAGAATCATGCATATTATGTTATTAACGAACATGGAAAGAAAGAAATAGTTCATTGTCAAAAGGTATATGATAATGAATGGGCTCTTTCACGACTATTAAACACACATGAAGATGTTTTGAGGCACATGAGCGGAACGGTTGAAATCAATTTTAGAAGAATAGAAGACTTCAGTAAGTATTATGATGATAGTAAAGGTTGGTGGATTCCAGATTCGAACAATGAACCTCCAACATACTTGAGTAGTGTGATTCAAAAAATAGCTGGACACAAGGTGATATCACAAGCCTATAAAGAATTTGAAATAGTTACACTTGAGCCTGGTCAAAAAATTGGTGAGATTATAAAAAATGATAAGGGATACGATAGGCAACCTTCATTAACCCAAGACCCTCCGCGTGGAATCAAGGAAAATTCCGAGTTAACGGCAGACCTGAAAATGACACATTCTAGCCAAACTAATGAATATGTTTTTGATGCATGGTGTGTTGATGAAGAGCTGCTATACCCAGTTGATCCAGATGACCGGTTTAGGTTCAGTATTAAGTTGTATCCAAGATATACGGTAAGAAACATAAAAGACCCAGATACTATTGGGGACTAGTATAAGTAGTAAATAATGGATAAACGTTGTCATAGTTTAAGTCATTAGAATTTAAAAGTAATGCCATAACCATCTCTGACTGTAGGGGGTGGTTATGTTTATTTACTAAACGATATGCAAAATAACTTGATACAGTAGAGGGTTTTTAATATAATTAGTTAAAAGTTTTAAGGAGTTTTTATGGAGCAAATTAATAGTTTTAAAGTAAATCACTTGAAGATGAAATGTGGTGTGTTTGTAGCAGATAAATATATGATTGGCAATGGAGTTATAACAACGTTTGATTTAAGAATGAAAAAGCCATATCAAGACCCAGTTATGGAGACTGGCTCAATCCATGCATTAGAGCATATTATTGCAACCTATTTAAGAAATGATAAAATGTGGGGACATAAAATAATATATTTTGGGCCTATGGGATGCAGGACTGGTTTTTATTTGATAATGCTAGGAGACTTAATTCCTGAGGATATTTTACCACTACTTGAAAGAACTTTTGATTATGCTGCCGAGTTTGAGGGAGATATTCCTGGAGCAACGCCAAAAGAGTGTGGTTTTTGCTTAGATATGGATTTAGAAATGGCCAAATATGATGCCGCTCTATACTACAATCTATTAATTGATGCTAAAAAGGCAAATTTAAGATATCCTGTGGTTAAAGAACGCAAAAAAACGGAGTCAAAAGCTAAGACAACTAAAGGAAAAGGCACTACCAAAAAAACCTCAACTAAGGCAAGTGAAAAGGAATCCAATAAGAAAAGTGAAGAAGTAGTGGAAGAAACAAAAGACAAAGACTAAAATTTAATGAAGACATAGAAGCAAATATAATGTTGCTAACCATTTACACTGGTTAAATTCAAACAATATTATTATACGAGGAAAAAATGAGAGATAGCAGGCTTGATAAACTAGCAGATGTATTAGTAAATTATTCTTGCAGAGTACAAAAGGGTGAAAAAGTCCTTATTGAAGCAAGAAATGTTGGACACGAATTAGTTTGTCCGCTAGTCGAAAAAATATATGAAGCAGGCGGAATGCCCTTTGTGAATTTGTATGAAAATAGGGTTACCCGTACAATTAATATGGGCATGACTGAAGAGCTGGCTAAAACAATGGCAAGATTTGATTCTATGAAAATGAATGAAATGGATGCATATATTGGCATAAGAGGGGGCAACAATGCTTTTGAATTGTCTGATGTGCCAAGCAAGCAAATGGCTATTTTTGATAAAGAATATAACCACCCCGTACATCATGGGATAAGAGTTAAAAAGACTAAATGGGTTGTGTTAAGATATCCACACGAGGGGATGGCTGCACTCGCTAAAACTTCTACGAAAGCATTTGAAGATTTTTATTTTGATGTCTGTACTTTGGATTATGCCAAAATGGATAAGGCCATGGACTCACTTTGTGAACTAATTAATAAAACCGATAAGGTAAGAATAGTTGGTAAGGGTACTGATATCTCATTTAGTATAAATGGAATAGGAAGTGAAAAATGTTCTGGTCTTCGTAACATCCCAGATGGCGAGGTGTATACAGCACCGGTTAGAGATAGTGTTAATGGCGTTATTTCATATAACGCTCCGTCTGTAGAAAATGGTATAGAGTTTAAGGATGTCAGGTTTGTGTTTAAAAATGGGAAGATTATAGAAGCTACTGCGAATAACACTGATGCTTTAAATAAAATATTGGATACAGATGAAGGGGCAAGATACATTGGGGAGTTCGCTTTTGGAGTTAACCCCTATATTAATCATCCAATGTGTGATATTTTGTTTGATGAAAAAATATCTGGCTCTATTCATTTCACGCCAGGATCGTGCTATGACGAATGCAACAATGGGAACCAAAGTGCTATACATTGGGATCTCGTATTGATACAAACTCCAGAATATGGTGGCGGTGAAATTTACTTTGACGGTGTATTAATAAGAAAAGATGGTAGGTTTGTATTACCTGAACTTAAATCACTAAATCCAGAAAATTTAAAATAGAAACATACTGTTAAAAGGTGAGATGATGAAGAAAGCAGCAAAGCCCAAAAGTCCAAATGTTTTAACTTATAATGTTGTTAAGGCAATGTTAAGGCTTTTGTCTACTTTTTTAGTGAGTGTTAAATTTCAAAAAGATCCTGAGATTAATAAAATAAAAGGTCCAGTACTTGCTCTTGGAACACACAGCACCCCAATGGACGTGGCATTTAGTTTTTTAGCGGTTAGAAAGAAAAGATTAAATGTTGTTTGCGGAAGAGACGTGTTGAGTTGGAAGTGGCTGAATGTTTTCAGAAAAGGACTTAGGATGATTCCTACTAGTCAATTTGATTTAGATTTAAGCAGTGTAAAAGCCATAAAAAGGGCGGTGGCTTCTGGCTGTTCGATTGCATTGTTCCCAGAAGGGAAAATATCAATCGATGGTAGGAATTTGCATTACATAGCTCCTGCTATTACTAAGTTGATAAAACTATTAAATGTTCCAGTAGTATTTTCTCATGCGTATGGTGGGTTTTCTGTTAAACCTAGGTGGGGCCACGGAATTCGAAGGGGAAGGATTGTATATAAATCTGAAGTGCTATTTAGTCAAGATCAAATTAAAGAGATGTCTTCAGAGGATATGCATAAAGTTCTTGTAGAAAAGTTTAAATATAATGATAACGAATATAGGATAGAAAACAAGTTACAATATAAGTGTATTAATCCCGCAGAGGGTATGCATTATATTTTATACAAGTGTCCAAAATGCGGTACGGAATACGAGATGGATTCGAAAGGCGATGAAGTTTTCTGTAAAGTTTGTGGATATAAAGTAATGTACGGTAAGTTTGGGCAGTTTGAAGCAGTTGATGATAATATTCCTCCTGTTTTTGATAGGATTGATACTTGGTATGATTATCAAAAAGAATCTGTTGTCAAAGAGATATCAGAAGATACTTTTGAAATATCAAAACCTGTGAGCTGGTATTCGATGGATAATGTTACATTTGAATATGAAAAGATGGGCGAAGGTATGTTGTACATCAATAAAGAAGTAATAGGCTTTACAGGCAAGGATTTGATTGAAAATCCAGTTGAATTTCAGTTGTCATTATCTGGGCTTTTTACAGTTGTGCAAAAAGTTGATGAGGCGATTGATTTAACTGTTAATACGGTGATTCATAGGTTTATATTTAAAGAAGGAAAGTACAGTGCTAAGTATAACCTAATAGTAGAAGAAATGTTTAAACTCAACAATAAGGTTGAGTAGTTATTTTAAACAGCTTAACGTGTTATGTGTGAAAGTGAATGAGGTATAGTTAAATATCTCTATCCCATTTTTGAGCGAGTGCCTCAATTTCAGAAGTAAATTTTCGTAATTCTCGATTTTCTAAACCTTCATTCTTCTTAACTGACTCGGAAAGAAGTTCTAACGCATCCAAAAGTTTGCCATAAACACCAGAAATTTTTACGTGGTATCTTTTTCTTGCTTGCCTGTCGGTACGTCGTTTTATTTGTTTATTGCCTTCAAAAATGCTTTCATCTGTAATTAAGTCCCATATAGCTCCATTATAAGGAACACTAATTGTTTGTTGGGTTGCTTCTAGCATTTCCGCAAAGGAAAGGGATGTTTCTTCATCACCGTGAGTTATAAATATTCTAGCAGGTTTCGGATTGAATGATTCCGCCCAAGTTTTAAGGTCATCCATGTCCGCATGTGAGCTTGTGCCTTGCATTTGAACAATTTTTGCATTAATGGGAATGTTCTCGTTGAATAATTTTACGGATTTTGCTCCATCTAATATTATTCTACCCAATGTGCCAGGGACTTGATATCCCACAAAAACTATTGTGTTTTTAGGTCCGGGAAGGTAGGTTCTAAGATGGTGGCGAATTCGTCCAGCTTCACACATGCCAGAAGCTGAGATTATAACTTTGTATCCCTTCTCTAACTCTATGCTTTTACTATCATCTGCGGTTAAGCTCATTTTTAAGTTTTTAAACTCGAGTGGGTTTATGCCTTTTGCAATTAAATTTGTTGTTTCCTGATCAAAATATTCTAAATAATTTTTACGGAATATATGTGTGGCTCTGATTGCAAGAGGGCTGTCAACATAAACTTTGAAGTTTTTATACTTCATAATCCTGGGGCCTTCTTTTACTAAACGAAGGAAATACAAGAGTTCTTGCATTCTTCCCACCGCAAATGAAGGGATAATTACGCTGCCGCCACGATTAAAAGCATCGATTAAAATATTGACTAACTGATCTTCATAATTATTTACATGGTTATGTTTTCTATCACCATAGGTGCTTTCCATTATTACGTAGTCAGCTTTTGTTAAGTAGGTTGGGTTTTTAATTATGGGTTTGTTTTTATTTCCAATGTCTCCCGAAAAAACTATCGTTCGAGTTTCATTATCTTCTTCCGCCAATATTTCAATAGATGCAGATCCTAAAAGATGTCCAGCATCATAGTATGTAACAGTTATTCCTTCCCATATTTTTGTTGGTTTTTCGTAATCAATAGGTTTGAAATGCTTAACAAGTCCTATGACGTCTTCTTGGGTGTATAATGGGGCATAGTATGATGGGGAGTTTTTTTTACTTTTTTTATTACGTTGTTCTGCTTCAAACTCTTGGATATGCGCGCTATCAAGTAGCATTATTTCACATAATTCCATTGAAGCAGATGTCATATAAACTGCCCCTCTAAAACCATTCCGGTATAAAAGAGGAGTAAGTCCTGAATGGTCGATATGTGCGTGTGTCAATAGTACAATATCTACTTCACTTGCTGGTACAGGGAGTTCTTGGTTTTCATATAAATCAGGACCTTGTTCCATCCCGCAATCAATTAAAATTTTACAGTCAGATACTTCTAAATAATAGCAACTTCCAGTAACTTCTCTAGCTGCGCCTAAAAATGTTAATCTCATCAATGTCCTCTTTGGCATTTAATAATCAATAAGCGTTAAACAATTAATCAAAAGGATTGTAAAGCTAATTAACTTAAGCAAATTATACCATATAAATATGAATAGTTGAATAGTTCATATTTATGTTCTTATAATCAAGAAAAAATGAGAAAGAGATAGGTTAGGGCAATTACTTGAGTATATTCTTTAGAAAGTTTATAATTTTAATCAGTATTTGGAGGAGATATGAATTCTTTTAGTTTTATTATAGGCGATGATTTTATTAGGAGGGAAATTAACAGTTTTGAAAGGAATTTCCCCATTATTTTAGAAGGAATAACTTCCAGTAATTTCAAATTAATAAGAGAAAAAATATTATCAGAATTTGGAGATAATTGCCAATGTGTATTAGTTGACAATGCAACTGGAAATACGACAGAGGTTTTAGCTAAGGATTTAAAGTATGTGGAGAGATTGATAATCAAGGCAGCTAGCTTTTTAAGTCGAGATCATTATACATTTGGTGATTTAGTAGAGATAATAAGAAGATTAAGAGACCCAGATGGATGTCATTGGGATAAAGTACAAACACATAAAAGCATTAAGCCTAATGCAATAGAGGAAGCTTTTGAATTAGCAGAAGCCGTTGACTTAAATGATGTTGAAAAAATGATTGAGGAAAGTGGGGATGTTATGTTACAAGGGCTTTTTCACGCTACTATCGCGGAAGATGAAGGAACGTTCACAACAAACGATATAATTAATGCACTATGTATAAAATTAATAAGTAGGCACACTCATGTCTTTGGAGAGAACAAAGCCGAAACTCCAGAAGATGCACTAAAAAGTTGGGAAAAAGCTAAGTCAAAAGAGAAAAATCAGAAGAATTTTTTAGACAAAATAGAAAGTGTTCCTGTAACATTTGGAGCATTGCTTAAGGCGAAGAAGGTTGAAAGCATCATTCGGAAATATGGTTTTGATTTTACAAACTTAGATTCTGCAGCTGCAAAAATACCAGAGGAACTTGAGGAATTAAAAGAAGCAAAGACTCAGAAAGAAAAAGAATGGGAAGGAGGAGATTTGTTGTTTGCAGTAATGAGTTATTTAGTGAAGATAGGGGTTGATCCAGAGTCTGCGCTAAATGCTACAACTAATAGGTTTATAAAAAGATTTGCATATGTAGTCGAAATGTCTAAAGAAAAAGGTTTTGAACTTAAAGCGGAAAATATTGATATAATGGAAAAATATTACCAAGAATCCAAAAAGTTTGAGGATAATTAGTCTGACTTTCTAGGCGATTTATAAAATGTAAGTTTGCTACCGTTTTATTGGTTTTTACAAACCAATCAGATATATAAGGATACAATGAGTGGATTGATAATAGGTAATTTAACTTTAAGTTCAAAGTTTATTTTACCCGCAATAGCGGGGTTTAGTGATGTAATGATGAGGGTTTTATGCTACGAATATGGAGCAGCTCTTTGTCATACAGAAATGGTTTCTGCAAAAGGACTTATCTACGGTGGAAATAGAAGCGAGGATTTATTATTAACGGATGAAAGAGAGCCTATTAAAGCAGTACAATTGTTTGGATCGGAGCCGTATTTTATTGAAAAAGCTATTTTAGACCAAAGGTTAAAAAAATTTGATTTAATAGACATAAACATGGGGTGTCCTGTTCCTAAAGTGGTAAAAAACGGAGATGGTTCTGCTCTGATGAAAGATCCAGGTAAGGCATATGACGTAATGAAGGCAGCATGCGATGTTGCGGATTCAAGGCCAGTTACTGTAAAAATGCGTGCCGGCTTTTATCAAGACAATCAAAATGCTGTTCAAATTTGTGAACTTGCAGAAAAAGCAGGGGTGTCTGCTGTTACAATTCATGCTAGAGTTCGAGATCAGTATTACAGTGGTCCTATAAATTTTGATTTGATAAAAGAGGCAAAGAAACAGGTGGGTATTCCTGTTATTGGAAATGGCGAGGTTAAGAATTTAGATGATGCCCTTGAAATGTTTGAAAAAACAAGATGCGATGGTATAGCGGTAGCAAGGGCAGCGATTGGTAAGCCGCATATATTTGCAGAGCTAGATGAAAAGCCATATGACGCAGATATATTTAACCTAATGGAAAGGCATACAAGAGGGTTATTAGCTGTTTTACCAGAAGATATAGTTGCAAATAACATGAAAAGACATTTAGTTTCATATTTAAAAGGGATTAAAGATGCAAAAAAGTATAAGGTAATGATAACTAGATCAAATGGGATTGACGAGATTTTTGACATCTTAGGTAAAGCTAAAGATGAACTAAAGCAATAAGGTGAATGGTGCTATAATGAAACCTATTATTCATCTAGAGAGGGAATGCTTTGTCGTAAGTTAAAGTTTTGATTAAATATAACATTAATTGTAATGTAACGTTTACCAAAAGATATATAAAGTGGTATAATGAAAATGCAAATAAAAATGCAGATTAAGGAGGGGTAACTTATGAATAAGAAAACTATAGAAGATGTAAATGTAAAAGGTAAAAAATGCTTAGTTAGGGTGGACTTTAACGTTCCTATGCAAGGTTCTGTAATAACTGATACCAATAGAATAGAAGGAGCTTTGCCAACAATTAAATATTTATCCGAAAAAGGTGCAAAGGTTATTTTATGTTCTCATATGGGTAGACCAAAAGGTGAGTTTAATCTAAAGTATTCATTAAAACCAGTTGCAGAAAAACTATCTGAATTACTAGGAAAGCCAGTGGCTTTTGCCGAAGATGTTATAGGTCCTTCCGCTCATGAAAAAGTTAATGCATGTAAGGATGGAGAGATAGTTTTATTAGAAAATTTGCGTTTTCATAAGGAAGAAGAAGAAAATGATGAAGGTTTTTGTAAAGCTCTAGCCGAATTTTGTGATATTTATGTTAATGATGCTTTTGGAACTGCACATAGAGCACATGCTTCAACAGCAGGCATAGTACAATATGGATTCACTAAAGTAGCCGTTGCAGGTTTTTTAATTGGAAAAGAAATTAGCATTATGGGTAAGGCATTAGAAAACCCGGAAAGACCATTTGTTGCGATACTAGGTGGCGCTAAAGTTTCCGATAAAATTAGTGTTATTAATAATCTAATTGAAAAAGTAGATAGCATTATCATTGGTGGTGGTATGGCATATACCTTTTTGGCTGCAATGAAACATCCAATAGGAAATTCAATTTGTGAAAGAGATAAGTTTGACCTTGCTTTAGAGTTATTGCAAAAAGCTAAGGGAAAGGGCGTTAAGTTATTACTACCAGTGGATAATGTATATGGAAGTGAGTTTTCAAATAATGCAGCATCACTAGTTCAAAAGACAGGATATGTTCCACCAGAGGGCTGGATGGGTATGGATATAGGATCAGAAACAATCGAATTGTTCTCTAAGGAAATTAAAAAAGCAAAGACGGTTGTATGGAATGGTCCTATGGGAGTGTTTGAGTTTGATAAATTTGCTAAAGGCACTATGGCAATTGCTCGCGCTCTTGCTAACTCGGGTGCTATTACTATTATTGGCGGAGGGGATAGTGCTAGTGCAGTAACTCAACTAGGATTTGCGGACAAAATGACTCACATATCTACAGGTGGCGGAGCATCACTTGAATTTTTAGAGGGTAAAACATTACCAGGAATTGATTGTCTTAATAACAAATAACGGAGGTAGGAAATGAAAAGAGATATTATTGCAGGCAATTGGAAAATGAATAAAACACAAGAGGAGACTAAGGCTTTAATTAAGGAAATAGTCCCTCTAGTGAAAGATGCTAATTGCGAGGTGGTTTTATGCGTGCCTTATACTAACTTAGAGGTAGCAAGAAAAGCTATGCGCGGAACTAAAATGCAATTAGGGGCTCAAAATGTGCATTGGGCACCAAAAGGAGCATTCACTGGCGAAGTTAGTGCTGAGATGTTAAAAGAACTAAAGGTAAAATATGTTATTATTGGCCATAGCGAAAGGAGACAATATTTTGGCGAGACTGATATGTCTGTAAATGCACGTACAAAGGCTGCGTTAGAAGCGGGGTTGAAGGCTATAGTTTGCGTAGGCGAAACTTTAGAACAACGAGAAGCTGGTGAGACAAATAGGGTTTTAGCAGAGCAGATAGAAAAAGGTTTGGCCGGGCTAACAAAAAAAGATTTGAAAAATATAGTTATTGCATACGAACCAGTGTGGGCAATAGGAACTGGAAAGACTGCAACCGCTGAAGACGCAAATGAAACTATCGGAGTTATGAGAAAAGGCATAATTAGACAAATGTTTGGCAAATATGCAGCCAATTCACTAAGAATTCAATATGGTGGCAGTATGAACGCTAAAAACGCAAAAGAATTAATGGCCATGCCTGAAATAGACGGTGGACTAATAGGCGGAGCATCATTAAAAGCGGAAGATTTTGCAGTTATAGTTAATTACGATAAATAATATATACCGTAAAACGGGTAGTCATAAGAATAAAATAACAATTGAAACCGCTGACAATCGCGGTTTCAACTATTGTAAAGGAGTTTAAGGAATGAAAAAAGTTGTTTTAGTAGTCATGGACGGTATAGGGTATTCAGAAAAGACTGAAGGGAATGCAGTAGCGGTTGCGCGCACACCTAATCTTGACTGGTTAATGGAAAATGCTAGTTATACTTATCTTAAAGCCCATGGAGAAGCCGTAGGCTTACCTTCAGATGAAGATATGGGAAACAGCGAGGTTGGACATAATGCCATGGGATGTGGACAAATCTATTCTCAAGGGGCAAAGCTCGTCAATGAAAAAATTGAAAGCAAAGAAGTGTTCCAATCGAAAGCCTGGAATGAGCTAGTTGAAAACTGTGTCAAGAATAATTCCTATATTCATTTTATTGGTTTGCTTTCTGATGGGAATGTGCACTCAAACATAAGCCACTTATTTTCATTACTTGAGCAATCTAAGAAAGAACAAATCAAGGGTGCAAGAGTGCATATATTGCTAGATGGAAGAGATGTGCCTGCAACATCTGCTTTAACTTATGTGGATTTGCTCGAAAATAAGATATCTAAACTTAGGTCTAACGAATTTGATTGTGCTATAGCAAGTGGTGGTGGCAGGATGAAGATCACAATGGACAGGTATAATGCAAACTGGAATATGGTTAAGCTAGGATATGATTTACATGTAAAAGGTGAGGGTAGGGGTTTTACTAGTGCTACTGAAGCAATTACAACCTACAGGAAAGAAAAAGTAGGGATAGTAGATCAAGATCTACCAGGTTTTGTCATTATAAACGACAATAATGAACCCATTGGTAAGATAAAAGATGGTGATAGTGTTATATTATTCAACTTTAGAGGGGATAGAGCAATAGAGATTAGCAGGGCCTTGACAGAAGAAGTATTTTGCGAATTTGACAGAGGAGTCCTTCCCAATATTATGTTTGCAGGAATGCTTCAATATGATGGAGACAAGCATATCCCAGAAAGGTTTTTAGTTGAGCCGCCTAAAATTAAAAACACATTAAGCGAGATATTAGTTAAAAACAATATAAGGCAATACGCAATTTCTGAAACTCAGAAGTATGGACACGTTACATATTTTTGGAATGGAAACAAACTTGATAAATTTGATGATAAATTGGAAACATTTTGTGAAATTCCATCTGACAAGGTTTCTTTCGATGAAAGACCGTGGATGAAATCTGCCGAGATAACTGATGAAATGATAAAGGTTATATGTTCTGATGAGTACGATTTCATTAGATGTAACTATCCTAATGGCGACATGGTTGGGCATACTGGAAGTTTTGATGCAACAGTAATAGGTGTTGAGGCAGTAGATTTGGCTATAGGCCGTTTGCTTCAAGTAATTGATGAGAAAGGTTATTGTTTATTAATTACAGCCGATCATGGCAATGCAGATGAAATGTTTGAAAAAAATAAAAAAGGCGAGTTGCAACCTAGGACTGCTCATAGTTTAAACAAGGTTCCATTCATAATTTATGGAATTGATGCGATAGTTAAAAAAGGAGAGTTTGGGTTGTCTAATATAGCATCAACTGTTACCCAAATTCTTGGCATAAAGCCACACTCTTCATGGGACGAGTCTGTAATATTGTAATAGATTTAAAACAAGCATAATAGACAGAAGAGCGTTTATCTATGGATAACAAAATTAAATATTTTAGGTGAAAACTTAAACTATTGACAACATATAACCTATTGGGTTTGTAACATAAGGGCTGGAAATCGCGTTTCACAATATTATATAATAATATGTGTGCGCGGGTGCATACTTGACTATAAGGCGTATCGTGTGGTAATATACGCTAAATAATTATTGAGGGATATATTATTATGTTTAGGCAGTTCAAAGATTTTAAGTCTATGGCATGGATATTAGCTGTAATTATGATACTTGTTACCTGCCAGGCTGTTGCTGAACTATACTTGCCTGAAAAAATGAGCGAAATAATTAACGAGGGTATATACATAGATTACGAGCCTTTGTATAAACATCTTGAAATGGATAAGCCCAGTAGTGTAAGTGGTGTAGATAATGAAAAGACACTCAAGGGTTACGACAAAGATAAAATCCCTGTTTTTGAGATGGTAGATGGTTTTTCTACTTATGATTTAAAATTTGCGCTAGCTGAAACACTGAACTTACATAGTGTTAATATTGTTTTTAGGGATATTCCCGTACATGATAGCAAAGAGCTTTTTGAAAAGGTTATTACGCCATTTAATGATGGGTTGAAGAGGTATCAAAAACTAGATGCAAATTTTGAAGATTACTCAAAAGAAGACCAAGAAGAAATAAGAAAAATTATTAATAATTTTATAATTTTCGAGCAAGGTGATCCTAGGTCGATACCAATTGAACTTGAAGAAAAATCTAAAAATACAATCTCAGTAAATGGACTATTAGATAGAGATCCAAATGCGGATGAAGATGCTATGGCTAACGATGATAATCGAAAGATTTTAACGGCATGTGTTAGCCGTATGAAAAAGTCTATACATGGGAACCTGATGCCTATACCTATTGATAAAGATGGTAATAGGGTTCCAACTGATAGTTTTGGCCAGGCGTTGGATAAAAGCAAGCTTATATACGTTTATAGTGACAAAGACGAAGAAGAAGTCGCAACTGCAAAAGAAAGTTTTACAGGTAGACCAGACCCAATGCCAGATTATGAGGTTATTATATGTAACAACGTATTAGGCTTTGCGTATAAGTATCACGGAGCAAAATGGGTAGATAGAGACAGGGGGTTAAGCGAATATGATGCAGGTACCAGGGCAAACAACTATAACAGAGACCTTCTCTACAAGGTTCTAATTGAGGACAACCTAGAGAGATTTGCCAAAGAGGGTAAAACGACAGTAGAAGAAATAGAAAACATACTGGAGGAAAACCAGTACTGGTACAAGATTTCCGAGTTAGCTAGAATATATGGCTCAGACGATGATTTAATCCTGATTGAAAGATTATTTAAATACAAAAACCGTTCAATGAAGTCAATATTAAAGGCAATAGATGACACCTATACCAAAGATGCTGATGGCGATGTTGTTACCAGGATAAAAGATAGTAAGTTTAGACAGTTTTGGATAAAATTAGCTAATTA
Organism: Clostridiales bacterium; assembly: GCA_012799455.1. Classification (GTDB taxonomy): domain Bacteria; phylum Bacillota; class Clostridia; order Christensenellales; family DTU072; genus MWEH01. The sequence continues at coordinate 43,657 of JAAZLE010000084.1, forward strand.
TGTTAAACTCACTCCAACGGGAACCGCTACAAGAGAAGGGAGAGTTCACGAATTGTTGTCAAAAAATGACATTATGCTTCCAGATGGTAAAGAAGTGCAAACACAGGATCTTCGCTTCATTTTGACTAGAGGCGGATTAATGATTTTATTAACAGTCGCATCTTGTGTTGCGGCAATATTAGCTGCTGCATTTAGCGCTAAATACGCATCTGAGTTTTCTGCGTTTATACGCGCCAGAGTATTTAATAAGGTTCAGTTATTTTCTTTATCTGAGTTTAATCAGTTTTCTACACCGAGCCTAATAACAAGATCAACAAACGACGTAAATCAAATACAACAGATACTATTGTTATTGCTAAGAACGGGATTTATAGCTCCCGTAACACTCATTGGCGGGTTTATAATGGCTGCTCAAAAAAGTTTAAAGATGACATCTGTACTCCTCTACGTGTTGCCAATTTTGTTTATAGCATCTTTTGTAGCGGCAAAGATAGTGCAGCCAATGTTTAAAATAATACAAAAACGAGTTGATAGATTGACTTTAATAACGAGAGAAGGGCTAACTGGTATCAGGGTTGTAAGAGCATTTAATAAACAAGAAACCGAAAATGCTAAGTTCCAAGAAGTTAATGTTAGTTTGACAAAAACGGCAACAACTATTAGTAAGTACAATGCGGTGCTATCGCCATTAATTGCTGTTTGTATAAACTGTGCAATGGTTGGTGTTGTTTGGATAGCAAGTAAACAGATAGCATATGATGAAGATGTTAAGGTCGGTGATATGATGGCTGTTATCCAATACATGCAACAAATTATGATGGCACTTGTCATGCTAGCTACGGTGTTTGTTATGTTCCCACGTGCAACAGTTTCTGCAGCGAGGGTTAATGAAGTTTTGGATACTGCAATAAGGCTCAAAGATCCTATTGAACCTAATCGGAGATACACTGAAAGAGGTGTTGTGCGATTTGAAAATGTATCTTATAGATTTGAAGATGATTCACATACAGACTTCTTGAAAGATATTGATTTTGTGGCAGAAAAAGGTAAAGTTACTGCTATTGTAGGTGGAACTGGCTCAGGGAAGACGACAGTCATTAACCTAATCCCTAGGTTTTTTGATGTGACAAAAGGAAAGGTTGTAATCAATGGCGTTGATGTTCGCGAGTATCCGCAAGAAGAACTTAGAGATATGATTGGATTTGTTCCTCAAAAAGCTATGCTGTTTTCTGGGACTATTGCGGAGAATTTAAAATGGGGCAAACCAGATGCTACCGAGGAAGATATGTGGGAAGCTCTGAGAATCGCTCAAAGCGAAGCGTTTGTAAAGAACAAGGAAAGTGGCTTGGATAGCGAGGTGGAACAAGGCGGAGGAAACTTCAGCGGGGGACAAAAACAAAGATTATCAATAGCCAGAGCAATTATTAGAAAGCCGGAGATTTTAATATTTGATGACAGTTTTTCTGCTCTTGATTTCAGGACCGATAAAAATTTACGTAATGCTCTTAAGAGTGTGACAAAAGATACAGCGACAATCATCATAGCTCAAAGGATTGGAACTATTATGGATGCAGATCTCATTTTGGTTATGGATGAAGGAAGGATAGTAAATAAAGGAACGCATAAAGAACTTTTAGAAAATTGTCCTTTATACAAAGATATTGCATTATCGCAAATTAGCGCAGAGGAGTTAGGATTATGAGCCCAAATTCAAGTGGTATCATAAAAGGCGAAGAGCAAAAAAACCAAGGTGGCGGGATTAATATTGGTGCCGGGTTTGGCGTAACAGGGCCTGATATTTCCAATATAGTCAAGGCCAAAAATTTTGGCGCCACAGTTAAGAGGTTGATAAAGTATTTAAAACCTCAGTATCCCATGATTATAGTAATGATTTTACTAGCCATGATTGGTGCTTGGTTTGCTATTTGGGTTCCAGACATAATGAAAAAAGTTACTAATGCGCTGGTTGATAGTTTGCAGTTTTTCACAAATATAAGACCAAGCACAGATCCTACTAATCCAGGTAATAACCAACTGTATTCATATATTGCACCGGTGTTATTAACCAGTGGGAGCTTGTACGTGTTAAATTCATTATTTCAATTTATGAGTGCATTGATTGCAGGTATTACCTCACAAAAACTAGTATGCAGAATGCGTCATGATGTAAAGAACAAATTAGACAAGGTACCTTTATCGTATTTTGATACAACTCCATCAGGAGAGGTTTTGTCTAGATTCACTATAGACATTGAAATGATATCTGCAACTATTCAAGAAAGTATTAATCAAATCATTACAGGCTCAATGACAGTAGTAGGCGTAACATTCATGATGCTCAGAATAGACTGGTTGTTGTCGATAGTAACACTAGCAAGTTTACCTATTCTGCTTTTAGTGTCGTCAATAATAGTAAAAAGGTCGCAACGAGAATTTGCTAAACAGCAAAACCGTATCGGAGAATTGAACGGGTTTATCGAGGAAATGTACTCAGGTCATCAGGTGGTTAAGCTTTATAACAGGGAAGACGAAAGTAATAAAATTTATGTGAAGATAAATAAAGAACTTAAAAAAGCTACACGCAAAGCTCAGTTTTTATCTGGGATAATATTGCCCTCTATTAAATTTGTAAACAACTTAGTGTACGTAGGAATTTGTGTTGGTGGCGGATTTAGAGCTGGTAGCGGTATGATCACAATTGGAGACATACAGGCATTGCTTTCATACACTAGGCAGTTTGCACAGCCGATAGAGAATATAAGTAATATCGCGAACACAATTCAATCATCAATGGCTGCTGCAGAAAGGGTTTTTGAGGTGTTTGATCTGGAGGAAATGACTGAAGAAGGAACCACTCCATTAGTGCCTTCGGAATGTATCGGAGAAGTTGTTTTTGAAAACATTGCGTTTTCATACACTGAGGATAAGCCTTTGATAAGGGATTTATCACTATTTGTAAACGCTGGTGAACAAGTGGCTATTGTTGGTCCAACAGGGGCTGGAAAGACAACATTAGTGAACTTATTAATGAGATTCTATGAACTAAATTCGGGGAGGATTTTAATTGATGGAGTGGACATTAGAAGCTTTTCAAGAAATGATTTAAGAGATCTTTATGGTATGGTTTTACAAGATACGTGGTTATTCCATGGAACTATTGCAGAGAATATTGCATATGGGAAGCCAAATGCTACACGAGATGAGATAATTGAAGCTGCAAAGAAAGCATATGCCCATTCGTTCATAATGTTAATGGAAGATGGTTATGACACTGTGTTAAAAGAAGGAGCATCCAATATTAGTGCAGGACAAAAACAACTTCTAACAATAGCGAGAGCGATATTGAAAGATCCAAAAATTATTATCCTTGATGAGGCAACGAGCTCGGTTGACACAAGGACTGAAAAATATGTACAAAGTGCTATGCTTAATATGATGGAAGGGAAAACCAGTTTTGTAATAGCTCATAGGCTTTCTACTATCAGACAGGCAGCGAAAATTTTGGTTATGAATGATGGTGATATTGTAGAAATTGGATGCCATGATGAATTAATGGAGAAGGAAGGTTTTTATTGCGAACTATATAATTGTCAGTTTGCAGGTGAAAAAGATGATTTATTTAGCTTAGAAGACGTAGGTAAACCTGGTTTTACACAAAGTTAAAAAACAATTCCGTGATGATGGGGTAATAAAGGATAAACCTCAATAATAAAGAAAAGAAGACGGGTAGAATAAAAGCCCTTAGAAAACCGTGAACTACTTTAATAAGTGTTATTCAATTGTAAGAAAAAATACGTTATGTTATAATCGAGCTGATGCTTGAAAAAGATTTTTTTGGAGGAAGTATGCCCACGTTTTTTAATCATGTTTTTGAAGATGCGAGACCTGTAGCACCGCTTGGATTGGTAGTTTTAGAAGGTGCTAAAGAGTTAGGAAAAAAAATAGATGATTATTTAGTTGAGTGGTATAACAGAGATATTGGGAAAAAATTATCTCAATTTCATCGTAATACTTTTATCTTAGAAAGCCATTGTCCACGGTTTACTACGGGAGATGCAAAAGGCTTAATAGAAGATAGCGTAAGAGGGACGGATATTTATATTTTAGTAGATGTGGGTAATTACAACATCAAGTATGATATGTATGGTCAAAAAAACTCTATGTCTCCAGATGATCATTATGCAGATTTAAAGAGGATAATAAGCGCAGCAGGTGGAAAGGCAGCAAGAATTACTGTAATTATGCCTACACTATATGGAGGCAGACAACACAGGCGTAATGCAAGAGAGAGCCTAGATTGTGCGCAGATGCTCCAGGAGTTATATAGCATGGGAGTAACGGGAGTAATTACATTTGATGCCCATGATCCAAGAGTGCAAAATGCAGTTCCCTTGATGGGATTTGATAACTTTTTTCCTACATACCAAGTTACAAAAGAACTAGTTAGGGCATTCCCAAATTTTAAGTTAGATAAGGAACATTTCATGGTTGTATCGCCAGACGAAGGTGCAATGAAGAGAAATATTTTCTATACTTCAGTTTTTGGTGTAAATTATGGAATGTTTTATAAACGAAGAGATTATACTACGGTTGTAAATGGCAGAAACCCGATAGTTGCTCACGAGTATATTGGTACGGATGTTAAAGGTAAAGATGTGCTGGTAGCTGATGATATAATTGCGACAGGAGATTCAGTGTTAAGGCTGTGTAAGGATTTAAAAGAAAAAGGATGTAAGGATATATTTTTAACTGCGACCTATGCATTATTTACGGAAGGTTTGGAAAAATTTGACGAAGCACATAAAGAAGGGTTATTTACAGCGGTAATTGGCACGAATCTTACTTACACAAATGAAGAGCTGAAGGATAGAAACTGGTATATAAGTGCAGATTTATCTAAGTTTATTGCATATATTATTTCGTCATGTAACCAGAATAAGTCGGTATCGCCACTTCTGAATTCTGCTGATAGAATTCATGAGCTACTTGGGAAAACTGATGCGGTAACAAAAGAAAGTATTCTTGAGCCAGAGGAGTAATATTAGATACGGTTTTTGTTTGATAGTATTATTTGTTAGTTAAGTTGTATACTTATAAACAAAAGCAATGAAAAGCAATGATATGTAAAACCAAAAAACCGTATAACTATTGACATTTTACGATATAAAAACTAGTATAGTATTAATTGGGGTAATAAAATTATTAATTTAAATTTTTTTATAATATTTCATAGAGGGTATAATGAAAATTCGCTGGTTAGGACATAGTTCGTTTAAACTTACTGAAAGCACAGGTGTGAGTGTCGTAACGGATCCGTACGATGGCTCTAAACTGGGTGGAGTTAAGTTTCCAGAAGTTGAAGCTGATGTCGTAACTATAAGCCATAGCCATTTTGACCATAATAATGCTGAGGCAGTTAAGGGGTATAGATTGTTACTAAACGGCACTGGTGCTCATGAAATAGATGGAGTAGATATAAGTGGTTTTTTAAGTTACCATGATGATAAAAAAGGTGCGTTAAGAGGACGTAATATTGTATTTCGTTTTCGTATGGACGGTGTAGAAGTTTGCCATTTAGGCGATATTGGTGAGAAAATAACGCCGATGCTCGCTGAATTGATAGGTGCTATTAATATTTTATTAGTACCAATAGGTGGGAAATATACTATTGATGCAGATGAGGCTAAAGAATATGTTGATTATCTAATGCCAGATGTGGTAATACCGATGCATTACATGCATGAAGATTATTTAACTGATGTTGACGAAATAGATGATTTCTTAAAAAAATTTAATAAAAGCGATATTGAATATGTTGATTCAGACGAGATTAAATTTGACAGGGCGGAGTTTGATGGAGACAGAACAAGGGTTATAGTTTTACAAAGTCCTAGGGTAGAATAAGCGAGAAAATAATAGAAAGCGAGATTTGAAATTATATTTGATTATAAAAAGAGATACTTAAAGTAGATTATGTTTATTACTCTGATTAGATAGAGTATTCCGTGAAAAGGGTTTTAAGTGCAAATATTAACTCTTATTATAGAGTTTATAATATTAATGCATTGTAATATAAAGATTTGCAGGAGAAATTATGGAAAACAACACTAAAATTGACTTATCTAAAGAGACTATCTTTACGCTTAGGGATATGGCAAAAAAACAAGGCATGCCAAGTAGCGAGGCAAATTCTAGCAAAAAGGTTGATTTAATTGCTTTTTTAGCTGCTAGCACAGAAGGGACTACTACAACTTCTCAAAAACGAAGCAAGAATAATGGTTCAGATAAAACTCGCGTTCAATCAAAAAACAATGCTAAAAATAAAAATAATACTCAAGATGATGATTTTGATGAAAATGAAAAGTTTGATGAGTCAGAAATGGAGATCCGTGAAGGAGTCTTAGAAATATGTCCAGATGGTTATGGTTTTTTGCGGGCGAAAAACTATGAACAAGGAGAAGGAGATGCTTATATACCCGGGTCTAGAATAAAAAAGGCTGGACTGAGAAGAGGAGATTATGTGCAGGCACAAGTTAGGAAACTTGCGGAAAATAGACCCATGAATGTACAGGAGATAATTAGTGTAAACGGGTTAGACCCGTCTACTGCGTACAACAGACCGTCTTTTGATAGCTTGGTTCCAATACATCCAGATAATAGGTACAGGTTGGAACTTCCAGGCGTTGGCAACGATATGGCAATCCGCGCTATTGATTTAGTTTCTCCTATTGGTAAGGGACAGAGAGGTATGATTGTAAGTCCGCCTAAAGCAGGAAAAACAACTTTACTAAAGAGAATTGCGCATAGTATATCTTCAAATTACCCAGAAGCACATTTAATTGTGTTGCTGATTGACGAAAGACCAGAAGAAGTTACAGATATGCAAAGAAGCATTAAAGGGGAAGTGGTTTATTCTACATTTGATGAAATGCCAGATCACCATACGAAAGCTTCGGAAATGGTACTAGAAAGAGCAAAGCGTTTAGTTGAGTTAGGCAGAGATGTGGTTATTTTGATGGATAGTCTAACAAGATTAGCTAGGGCGTACAATCTTGTTATATCGCCTACAGGGAAAACTCTTAGTGGAGGTATTGATCCAGGCGCTCTACATTCTCCTAAGAGATTTTTTGGAGCTGCACGAAACATTGAAAATGGCGGAAGTTTGACCATTATAGCAACGGCGCTAGTAGATACTGGTAGTAGGATGGATGATGTTATATATGAAGAATTCAAAGGAACGGGAAATATGGAAATTCATCTTGATAGAAAACTATCAGAAAAACGCATATTCCCAGCAATTGATTTAAATAGGAGTGGAACTAGAAGGGAGGAATTGTTATTAAACGCACAAGAATTAGAGGGTATATGGGCAGTACGGCGTATGTTATCAGCTGGAGATGTTCAAGAAGCTACTGAAAACCTAATTGGAATGATGGTTAAAACGGGTAACAATCAAGAATTTATTACTCAATTAACTCTACAAATACAAAAGTTGCAAAAGGAAGGGTATAGTTTAAATATTAATCCGCTAACGGGAAGATAATAAATTACATAAGTGAGTGCATATAAAAAGGCTACCATACTGGCAGCCTTTTTTTTGTATCAAATAATTTAATTGACTTATGCCTTATCTGAGCATCCTAAAACATATTTTATCTTATGTTTTACAATTTCTTTTACGGCATTTCTTGCTGGTCCAAGGTATTGTCTTGGGTCAAAGTGAGATGGGTTTTCTGCAAAGTATTTACGAATTGTACCAGTAACTGCCATTCTCAAGTCTGAGTCAATATTTATCTTGCAAACAGCCATTGATGCAGCTTTTCTTAACATCTCTTCCGGTACTCCTTGTGCTCCAGGCATATTGCCACCATATTGGTTGATTATTTCAACAAGATGTTGAGGCACTGAACTTGCACCATGTAAAACTATTGGGAAACCAGGAAGTCTTTTACCAATATCTTCAAGTATATCAAACCTAAGCTTTGGTTCTCCTTTAAATTTGAATGCCCCATGGCTTGTTCCTATTGCGATAGCTAAACTATCTACATTTGTTTTAGCAACGAATTCCTCAACTTGGCTTGGATCCGTGTAGCAACTGTCGGCAACACTAACATTAATGGCGTCTTCTATGCCAGCAAGTCTTCCTAGTTCTGCTTCAACAACAACACCATGATCATGTGCGTAATCCACTACATGTTTTGTTATTTTAATATTTTCTTGAAAACTATGATGGGAAGCATCAATCATAACAGAAGTGAACCCCATTTCGATACAGTCTTTACATATCTCGAAAGAATCACCGTGGTCAAGATGTAAGCATATAGGTAAATTAGTATCCTCTACTGCGGCTTCCACTAATTTCTTTAGATATATGGGATTAGCATATTTTCGCGCTCCTGCAGATACCTGTAAAATCAATGGTGCATTTTCTTCTTTCGCTGCAGACACAATACCTTGTATTGTTTCCATATTGTTAACGTTAAAGGCACCAATTGCATAACCGCCTTTATAAGCTTTTTCGAACATTTCTTTTGTTGTTACTAATGGCATAAAATCACCTCCGATGTTATCTGTTAATTATTATACAACTTTCAATAATTTAAATCTAGCAATATCCCCAATAATATGCGTTGTCTTGTAATGAAAACATGCACATGTGTGGTATCATTTGTTTACTTAAATATGTATTTGAAATAAGCTATAGAGTAAACTATAATTATACTATGTTAAATAAGGACGAATTATTTTTAGATTTACAATGTGATGGACTGCAATTAATACAATCTCCTTCAGGGTATTGTTTTACTACAGACGCCGTGCTACTTGCTTCTATGGTAAGAGCTAATGCTAAGGAAAATATTTTAGAATTAGGTTCTGGCTCGGGCGTTATTAGTATTTTATTATCTAAAAAAACTAAGGCAAAAAAAATTATTGGGATTGAAATACAAGAAAGACTATATAGTATGTCGTTACGCTCATTGGCAATCAACAATTTGGGAGATAGAGTTTCTTTTATAAATGATGATATAAAAAATGCAATAAAACTATTTGGTAATGCGTCGCAAGATGTGATTATAGTAAACCCTCCATATGAAAAATATCAACTTAAAAGAAAGCCTACGGAAAGAGATATCGCAAAGTTTGAAGTTCTTATTTCGTTAGAAGAAATGATTACAATATCAGCGAATCTCCTTAAAAACGGTGGCAGATTTTATATGGTCATTAAAGCAAGCAGATTAGGAGATGTTTTTCATAACATGAAAAAAAGTGGAATAGAACCCAAAAGGTTGGTTTCAGTACAAGCTAGAAAAGATTCGCCTATAGAAATATGCTTAATAGAAGGAAAAAAACAAGGAAGAAGTGGGATGATAGTGGATAGGCCAATAGTTTTACAAGATGAGTTTGGGAAAACATCACAAGATGTTGAAGAAATATATTCAGGAAAACGAAAGATATAGATTAACAAAGAGAGGAAAAATGTTAGGAACTTTATTTATTGTTGGTACACCTATAGGTAATTTGGAAGACTTGAGTTTTAGGGCAAAGAAGATACTGTCTACAGTTGAATACGTTGTATGTGAAGACACGAGGCATACAGGGAAATTATTATCGTACTATGACATTAAAACAAAAACACTATCCCATCATAAGTTTAATGAAAGAGCATCATTAAACGTTATTTTAGATATATTATACAGTGGGAAAGATGTTGCATTAGTTAGTGATGCAGGGATGCCTGGCATATGTGATCCTGGAGCACTATTGATAACAGAGGCACGTAAACAAGGTATAAAAACAGAAACCGTACCAGGGCCAACTGCGGTTACGACAGCAATATCGTTGTCTGGTCTTCAGTCATCAGGATTTATTTTTATAGGTTTTTTACCTGAAAAAGAAAAAGCAAGAGCAAAGGTTTTGATGGAGTTTAAAAACGCTTCCCTTCCGGTTGTATTATATTGTGCTCCTCATGATTTAGATAAAGTAGCAAAGTTATTAATTGATATGTATGGCAATCGAGAGGTAATTGTTACAAAAGAACTGACGAAAATGTTCGAAAGCGTTTATGAAGGTAAAATATCTGAGTTGGAAATAAATAGGAAGGGGGAATTTGTTATAATTGTTCTTCCTGAGGAGAAGATTATAACAGACAATGACATTATAGAAAAATTAAGTCAAGCTATGGAAGGTGGAATGAAACGCTCTGAGGCGGTAAGTAACGTTGCAAAAATGTTAGAAGTTCCGAAGAATAAGGTATACGATATTAGTACACAAATGAAGTAGTGGCATAAAAATTGTTGCTATAGCTACGAATCATACGCGATTAGGATTAAATCAATCAAAAATTTATATACCAAAACTTAATAGTTTAGGTAAGGTATGAGACGAGTAACAAGAATTGTAATTGTAGTAAGAAAGTGTTAATATACTTACTAACAGACATCATTTTATATTATAAGGAGAAAAATATGAAGACACGTTGGTATAAAGATGCAGTTTTTTATCAAATATATCCTCGCAGTTTTTGTGATAGCAATGGGGACGGGATTGGTGACATAAGAGGTATAATCAGCAAACTAGATTATCTCAAGGAATTAGGGGTTAATGCAGTTTGGTTATCTCCTGTTTATAAATCTCCTAATTTTGATAATGGCTATGACATTTCTAATTATCGTGAAATTAATCCAGAGTTTGGTACTATGGAAGATTTCAAAGAAATGTTAGATGGGATGCATGAAAGAGGCATTAAACTTGTAATGGACTTGGTAGTTAATCATAGTTCAGATGAACATTACTGGTTCCAAGAAAGCAAAAAGAGTAAAGATAACCCATATAGAGATTACTATATTTGGCGTAAAGGAAGAGGAAAAAATGGAAAGAAACCACCAAACAACTGGACATCTAGATTTACAGGGAATGCTTGGACATATGACGAGACGACAGAAGAGTGGTATTTGCATTTGTTTACAAAAAAGCAACCAGATTTAAACTGGGATAATCCAAAGGTTAGACAGGAAGTAGTAGATATATGTAACTTTTGGTTTGAAATGGGCGTTGATGGGTTCCGTTGTGACGTTATTACCTATATTAGCAAAGCTGAAGGATTGCCTGATGGAAAAGGACTACCCATCTTACGTGGAGATGAACATTTCGTATTAGGCCCCAATATTCATAAATATCTTAATGAAATTAATCAAAAGTCATGGTCAAAATATGATACCTTAATAGTCGGAGAGGCTATTGGCACTACTCATAAAGAAGCACAGTCAATAATTGCAGAGGATAGAAATGAATTAGATAGTGCAATTACATTTGAATTGGTACAAGTAGATTTTAAATGGGATTTTCTACCATTAAAATTCAACTTGAAGAAATTTAAGGCTGTTCAAGCGGGTTGGCAGAATCTACCTCAAAATTGTTTCCCGACACTATACTATGAAAACCATGACCAGCCAAGAAGTATAACAAGATATGGTAATGGTTTCGGCATCTATAGAAAAGAGCTAGGGAAAATGTTAGCTGTTTCTTATTTTATGCTCAGAGGTACACCATATGTATATCAAGGTCAAGAAATAGGGATGACTAATATATACTTGAAGGAAGAAGAATATATAGATGTTATGGCCCGTCAGGTATTTGGCACAATGAGAAAGGTGTTTCCGCCACTAATGCCGTTTGCAAGATGGGCAATGAGCAAAAGAGCAAGAGATCATGCACGTACGCCTATGCAGTGGAGTGCAGCACCAGGAGCTGGGTTCACGGATGGTACTCCCTGGATGAAGATTAACCCAAATCATGGTGATATTAACGTTCATGCGGAAATGAAAAATTCTAATTCTATATGGCATTTCTATAAAAAGCTCATTGAATTTAGAAAAAACAATGAGATTATTAGAGATGGTGAATACATTGATCATGCGCCCAATAACAAGTCTATTTTTTGCTTTGAAAGAAAGTTAGGTGATGTAAGATATGTAGTTATATGTAATTTCAAGGAGAAGACGGTTGCATTTAATGATGTATATAAAATAGGTGCAAAGGGTGCTAAGTTAATAATTTCAAACTATGATAACGCACAAAATGAGATACTCGGCGACGGTATCACTTTAAAACCTTATGAGGTTGCAGTTTTCGAATATGGTAATAGTGCTTCGAAAAGAATAATATAAAGAATAATATGATATGTTTCTTATTAAAAAAAGAGGGGCTAACAGAGCCCCTCTTCTTTGTTTTAGATTATTAAATAATTATTTAAGATTTGATAGATATTTAATGGTTCTAACCATTTGAGATGTATATCCATTTTCGTTGTCATACCAGCTTGTAATTTTTACTAGGCTTTTCCCACCATCTAATTTGGTTACTTTCGTTAATGTTGCATCGAAGAGAGCTCCGTATGTGGAACCAATTATATCCGTAGAAACGATTTCATCTTCGGTATACCCAAAACTATCGTTTGCGGCAGTTTTCATAACAGCATTAATCTCTTCTGCTGTCACTTGTTTAGAGGTAACTGCAACGAGTTCGGTAATTGAGCCACTAGCAGTAGGGACTCTTTGTGCTGCACCATCTAACTTGCCAGCAAGTTCAGGAATGACTAAGCCAATAGCTTTTGCAGCGCCGGTTGTGTTTGGAACAATATTGATAGCTGCAGCTCTCGCTCTTCTTAAGTTGCCTTTACGATGTGGGCCATCTAGAATCATTTGATCTCCAGTGTAAGCATGAATTGTAGTCATAAAGCCTTTCTCAATATTAGCCAGTTTGTGTAATTCATTTGTCATAGGAGCTAGACAGTTTGTAGTACATGATGCTGCCGATACAATAGTATCAGAAGCCTTTAGGGTGCCTTCGTTGACCGAATAAACTATGGTTGGCAAATCATTTCCGGCAGGAGCTGAAATAACAACTTTTTTTGCGCCTGCATCTATGTGTGCTTGTGCTTTTGCCTTTGAAGTATAGAAGCCTGTGCATTCAAGAACTACATCGACACCAATTTCTTTCCAGGGTAATTCGCTTGCGTTAGCAATAGCAAATATTGGAATGTTTTTACCATCTACAACAATCCCGTTATCAGACAAAGATACTTTGTCAGCTAGGGCATATCTTCCTTGGACTGAATCATATTTTAATAGATGTGCTAACATTTTAGCATCTGTTAAATCGTTAATGGCGACAACTTCATAGCCAGGTGCATTGAACATTTGTCTAAAAGCCAAGCGGCCTATTCTACCGAAACCATTAATAGCTACTCTTACATTTTTTGACATATAGAACCTCCAAATTGAAAAATTAATTAATATTGGTAAATATGTTATTACCAGTGTTAATTCTACTATCATGAATGTTTTTTGGCAACTGTTTAGGACTATGTTATAAGGGATTTTCTAAACGATATTAAGATTGATGATGAATATATTTTTGCGAAAACAAGAATCGTAGGTCTGATAATAGTTTTATTGCAAATAAAAAGAATTAAGTGAACAAATAAATTAAAAATAATAGCACGCCCTTTTGTTTGAAAAGGGCGTGCTAAGGTTTGTATAAGGAACAAGTATTGCTAGTTAGCAATGATATTGATTATTCTATCTTTAACAAATATAACTTTTCTAACAGATTTTCCCTCGAGGCAGCCTGTTTGTTTAACAGCTTCCATAACCGTTTCTTCATTTGAACCTGTAGGCACTAATACACGCGCCCTTAATTTACCCATTATTTGTACAGGTATTTCGATTTCATCAGCAATGATTTTTGCAGGATCAAATACAGGGTATTTTGCATCGGTAATTTGTGATTTGTTCAAGTTATAAAAGACTTCACTGGTTATATGCGGGGCTACTGGATTTAACAATAGGGCGATGGTATTAATTTCATGTAATGTTGCGGCACCCCGTGAATAGATTGTATTTAGTGCTGTCATCAAATATGCAATAGCAGTGTTGAATTTCCCTGCCTCATAATCATCGCTTACATTTTTTATTAGTAGGTCTAAGTTCAAATCGCTTGTATCAATATTGTCTTTAGTGATAAGTTTTTGAGCTGCCCAAAATCTGTTTGCAAATCGCTGACATCCTTTTATACCGTCTGGCGACCATGCAGCAGGCTTTTCATAGTCCCCTATAAAAAGGATAAACAAGCGTAAAACATCTGCTCCATACTCTTTTATGACATCATCCGGGTTTACTACATTACCACGAGATTTACTCATTTTTTCTCCATCTGCCCCCAAGATAAGACCCTGAGCTGAGCGACGGATATATGGTTCTTTATGAGTTACAACCCCTATGTCAAAAAGAAATTGGTTCCAAAACCTTGAGTATATTAAGTGACGTGTAACATGTTCCATTCCGCCATTGTACCAGTCCACTTGTCCCCAGTATGAGTAGGAATTAGGGTTAACTAAGTGTTCACTATCATGAGGACTCATATATCTTAAAAAATACCAGCTACTTCCCGCCCATTGTGGCATGGTATCGGTTTCTCGCGTTGCAGGTCCACCGCATATAGGACAAGTTGTGTTTACCCAGTCTACACACTTTTTGAGAGGGGAACTGGCGTCATCAGTGGGCGATATGTCTTTAAGATCAGGAAGAACTAGAGGTAGTTCATTTTCTTGAACTGGGACTTGTCCACATGAGGGGCAGTTTATTATTGGAATGGGCTCTCCCCAATATCTTTGTCTGTTAAAGGCCCAATCCTTCATTTTATAGTCGGTCTTTGGATATCCAACGTGTAACCTAGCCATTTCTTTAATAATTTTACTGATAGCTTGTGGTACGGTTAGGCCGTTAATCAGAGGGGAGTTAACCAATATACCTTCTTCATCTTTCTCCACATATGGTTCTTCTTGAACGTTTAATGAACTTTTTATTACTTCAATAATGGGAAGATCATATGCTTTTGCAAAATCCCAGTCTCTTTTATCATGTGCTGGCACTGCCATTATTGCTCCAGTACCATAGTCCATCATTACATAGTCGGCAGTGAATACAGGTATGGTTGTTCCAGTAATTGGGTTTACTGCATATAGTCCCTTTAAAAGCAACCCAGTTTTATCTTTATTTAGTTGAGTTCGCTCTAATTCTTTTTTTAGTTTAGCCTTCGCTTGGTATTCTTTTAATTCATCTAAATTTTCTATTTCGGCTCCAAATTCATCTAGAATGGGGTGCTCAGGTGATATTACTAAAAAAGTAACACCATATATGGTATCTGGACGTGTTGTGTATACAACGATAGGAGAAGTCTTCTTACTCGAAACAATTTTAAAGGTAACGTCGGCTCCGTTTGATTTTCCGATCCAGTTTTCTTGTTCGGTTTTGATACGGTCTGGGAAGTTTACTGTAGGTAAGCCAGATAATAATGATTCTGCATAGTTTCTAATTTTTAAGAACCAAACTTCTTTTTCCTTTTGTACTACTTCTGAGCCACAGCGGTCACAGATTCCCCCTTGGCTTTCTTCATTAGCAAGCACAACCTTGCAGTCTGGACAAAAATTTACTAGCGTTTTAGACTTATATGCCAATCCTTTTTTGAATAGCTGTATAAAAATCCACTGGGTCCACTTATAATAACTGGGGTCTGTTGTATCGACTACTCTGTCCCAATCAAAACTATAACCAACAGATTTTAGTTGTTTTTCAAACATCTTAATATTGTTATCTGTGACAACGCGTGGATGTTGTTTTGTTTGCAATGCATAGTTCTCAGTAGGGAGACCGAAAGCATCGTATCCAATAGGAAATAAAACGCTATATCCTTCTAAGCGTTTTTTTCTAGCTATAACTTCCATTGAAGAAAAAGCTCTAATGTGTCCAACATGAAGACCAGACCCGCTAGGATACGGAAACTCTATTAAAGCATAGAATTTTTCTTTATTAGGGTCTTCTTTTGCAGCAAAAATATTGTTGTCATACCAGTATTTTTGCCATTTAGCTTCTACCTTTTTAAAGTTATATTCGTTAATCATAATTAAATCCCTCATTAATTTTTTAGTTTGTTAATAAATAATTTATAATAACTGCGAACTCGCTTCAATATTATTCTTAATAGTTATTATCTATCTTGTACGCGCGAAAAGTAAAGTAAAATCAGGCAAAGTATAAGGTTTTGATAAAATACAAGAGATTTAGGAAAGGAAAATAAGAATAAATGTTATTCTTCATTAATGTCGTTTCACAATATGAACACCCCGCCATCCTTGTATTATGCGGGCGCGTATTGTATAATAATTCAAGTTATAAATGGTTCAGATGTCATAAACTCGTAGTTTTGCAAAAGGTGAATTTTGGATAAAGTAAAGAAAATTTTCAATAACAAATTTACTATGCTTGTTGCGCTTTTATTGCTAGTTATTTTTCTAGCAACTTCTATTGGTGTTATTGCCAACGAAAAAGGAAGTACGGTTGTAGGGACCATTACTGCAGATACCTATGTCAGCGAAAGAAATACTATTTATGAATTAGAAGTTCAAACTGAGTTTAAGAAGGGAGTTAAAGAGTTTATAATGGACTTTTTAGGAATTTCTACAGAATCACAACTCATGAGTTTTTTAGGTATAACTGACGAATCGTTAATTCGCGCCGATAGAGCATCATTTTTGTTAGATTGTTTTAGGAGGGCGGGCATATCAGCGGAAAAGGTATTAAGTTTTTCTAACTATATACGAAATGTTATAGATCCAAATGAGGTTTTATATCCAGATGAAGGTATAACTAAAGAAGAGCTAAAGGGAATAGTTGGCTTATGGGCGTTTTTCTGTGATGAAGGAGAATCTTATACAAACGATGAAGGAGCTGTAGTAGTACCATTAATTTTTAATCCCTCCGCCCATATCTTAAAATTATTCAATTATAAATTGTATGCAAGTGTGTTTGATGAATTAGTAAGTAACACGATGCTGACCATTGATGAGATTGCAAAGGTTTTATACGAGATTATATACTTAGGCAATAATAATTCAAATGACATTATAACTCGAAAAGATTTTGTAACGATTTTTAGGTCTTCTTCATATCTTGTATCAATGTTGTATGATTTTAGAGAAAAAGGTGGGTCTTTACCGCAAGCGAGACTTTTAGGAGAATTAGTTTATCAAACAGGCAGTGAACTGAATGATATGCTTAACAAAAACGGTATAGATTACATACTAAATATGTTTGGTTTTTCTTCACCGCTTCCGTCTCTTGCAGAAGACCCTCGTTATGCTGGTAAAATCACAGACACTAATATTTTAGAAGCACTTTCGAGATTAAATGATATTAGAGATTTGATAACATCAAACAGAGAATTAATGAAATTTGTTGTGATTACGGCTGTTGAAAGTATGCTGAAAATAGAAAATGCAAGTTTTGAAGGAATTGCAAGGGTGAAAACTCCGGGCAACATTGATCCGGAACATCATAAATATGCTAGTATGATTTCATTTTCAAGATCACTTAATCTGGGAATTCAAAAGGGATATTCGATAAGTGAAATTAATAATAACGAATTGTTAACACAAAAACTAATATCGATAATGACCGTGTCTCAAGGTATTGATACGCCGTTTACAGATGAGAGTGAGAAAATAAAATTTGAACAATCACTCTCAACAGAAATTGCTAATAACCTAGCTGCAATAGAGGGAGTAAATGAAAGGTTCTCACATATTATGAACGCGGCGGAGATAGCCAGTTTAACAGAAGCAGAACTTACGATATTGGGTGAATATTACGAAATCTTAACAGATTATACAGGCACAGTATTAGGAGTGTATGAAAACTTACTGAGCACAATATTTGTGAATTCGGTATTAAATTTATACTTGCAGGCTCAAGACTTATTTTATAACTCAGAGGCTGATTCAAATGGCGCTTAATATAAAGTAAGGTAAATGTTTTAAAGAAGAGTTGCACGGAAATAGCTCGTTAAAAGACATATAAAACAGATTCTGGAGAAACTTATGAGTATATTAGAATTAAAAAATGTAACAAAAAGCTTTGTTGACGGAATAAACGTCCTAGACAATGTCTCTCTAGCAGTAGAAAAAGGGGATTTTTTGTCTATAGAAGGAGCTTCAGGTTCGGGAAAATCAACATTATTAACCATTATGGGCGGGATAGATATGCCGACAGAAGGTCAGGTTCTGTTAAATGGTGTTGACATCACTGAGATGAAGGAAAGAGAGCTTGCAATCTTAAGGAGGAGGGAAATAGGGTTTGTTTTCCAGTTTTTTAACCTAGCACCATATCTCACTGTAAAAGAAAACATTTTGCTCCCCATTATTTTAGACGGAAAGAAAACTTCAGATTATGAAGATAGCGTTAAAGAAATTATGGAAAAGTTAGGCGTATTACAGTATGCAAAAAGACTTCCATCTACTATTTCAGGCGGAGAACAGCAAAGAGTAGCTATAGCTCGTGGAATGATTTTTTCTCCTAGTATCTTATTGTTAGATGAACCTACGGGGAACTTAGATAGTAAAAACAGCGTTGCTATTATGGAATTATTGAAAGAAATTAACGAACAAACGGGCACCACTATTGTACAAGTTACGCACAGCGTAGAGAACGCACTATACGGAAACAGAAGAGTTTTAATAAAAGACGGGATAGTCAAAAATGTAAAAATATAAACTTAAATAATGCATGTAAAACAAAATTAAAGACCCAAATTGAATTGATTAGTTAATTAATAAAGGATAGAGGAAACAGTTGAATATATTGATTAAAAACACTTTTAGAAGTGTAGAAAGCAACAAAGGGCAAGTGCTAGTAATAGTTGTAACAATCATGGTCGTCACAGCTATGGTTTTTGTTGCTCTATCTATGTTCGATGTTTTTTATAACATAAATATGGCGGAGGCTAACAGGGTTGCTCAGGATTCTCATATGTTGCTAGGCAGAAACCACGCAAGCGATGAGTTTTTTAGCGAAGCAAGGGTTAGGAGTTTTGTTGATGAAAAGGATATATCCACATCGTTTTATTTTGCGAAATTTAATACGATATTAAAAACGGAAACAGAGTCCATAACAGTGCTTTTGGAGGCTACGGATCAAGAATACTATTTTTCAAAAAGGCCACTTAATTATGTAGACGTTTTTAATGGGGACACCGAGGATGCAGACCTAAATTATCAGTTTATAGGCGGGTATAGCACTATAATTATAGGGGAAAGTTTTGCTAAAAAGCACAATATATCTGCAGGAGCCCTAGTGGAAATATATATACCAACGTATAATCGCTATACGAAAATGGTTGTGGAATACATAGCAAAGAATGAAGGTATTTTTAGTTCACCTGCTGACAAAAATATTTTGACTGATTTTAACTCTATAGGCAATAACGGTCAGGTAAATGCCGTTTATTTTGACTTTAATAATCCAGATTTGTTTGAAAAATATGAAACTATTTTCGAAGAAAATTTTCCTGCAGTTAACGTTAGGGAAGGTAATAATAAAGAGCATGTGTTACAGATCGTTAGAAATAACACCACGTTATTGACAGTCGGTCTAGTTTTTTTAGTGGCCACATTAATGCTAATTCTTTCTACATCATACATGATTATTGCTAGAAACAGGGCAGCAGAAATGATAATATTCAAAGCTGCAGGGGCGACACCGTTCCAAACCTCAATTATCATGTTGCTGGAAGTGTTCTTTTACGGCACTATAGGAGGTGGAGTAGGGCTGTTGCTTGGGAGGGCTGCTATGGGCCTAGCCGCTAAGATGCTAATACCCCTTGTTCATACAGCACTAAATTATGCTTGGTGGAAATATGTCTTATCATTTTTAATCTCTATAATTGTAAGTGTTTTATCTACTATTGTACCCATACTATCAACGAGTAAAAAAACAATTAGAGAACTTACATCCCAATCTGAAAAGGTTGTCAATAAGTCAAAGATTACGTGGGTGATTGTTTTAAGCTTGCTTTTAGTTGCATTAGGAATAACATATTCGTTTTTGAGAGGGACTGCTTTGCTTATAATCGCACCAATATTAATCATAGTAATGATATTATGGGTTTATGTTGTTCTTCCCTATGCGATACAGTTGTTTTCAAGTCTAATTGGAAAAGTTTCACGATCGGGAAGCGGTCATCTTGCAAGTATTAGTTTGATTAGAAATAAAGCAGTTAATACAGTTGCTATGCTTGTATCAATTGTTACGGTATTTTCATTTCTGGTTTTTCAAGTTGTATCATTAGTAAATACTGCCGTTATCCCATTCCGTACGAGATATAATGCCGACTTTGTAATTAGTTCAGCATCAGAAAGTACAGAGACGCCTTATTTAGAAGTGAGAGATCAAATATCAAGTATTGATAAATTAGAGTTTGTAGGTTATTTCAACAACGTTAATTTTGTTGTCCCTGGCACTGAAGATAAGGAATGGACTTTATATGGCGTGGATACATTTGAAACACTAGAGCACTGTACAAGCGGATTGGAAAAAGTAACTGCGACCACATGGGATTCAATAGAAAATGGGATTGTTCTATCAAGAGATATGTATATTAGGTTAGGTGTGCAAATAGGTGATGATATAGAAATTAGTCCTATAGCCCCAGACTTTTCAGAGGAAGTTTTTATTGCCAAGGTCGTTGGTATCGACAATACTGTTACGGAGTATGATAGGATTGGATATTGCAAGGTTTCGTATATTGAAAACATGACTTCGGGAGCCACATTCTTAATTACTGCGAAGCCAGGGGTTGATAAGCAAATGGCATTTATTGAACTTAGAAGAGTTGTTGAGGAATTTGAGAACAAAGAATTTTACGCTCTCACTTATAAAGAATGGGCGACTGGCAGTACTGATAATTTGGCAGGAATTGGTACGCTTTTGAAAATATTACAAGTGGCGGTTTATATAGTGGGGATTATGGGTGTTTTGAACATCTCAATTGTTACCGCAATTGACAGAAGAGATGAAATGAAGCTGTATAAAGTTGCTGGTATGTCAAATGCAGATTATATGAAATTCTCCTTATTCGAAGGGTTCAATGTAGCTGTTGCAGGCGGGCTTATAGGCTTTATAATGAGTTGGTTTGTTAATCTAATTATGCCGACATTTAGTTCTTTAATTGACCGATTTACCTCTATTAAATATTTCCCGCTTTCTTTACCCATTATATTCATTTCTAGCCTGTTGTTATTTACTTTGGTTTGGCTACTTATAGCTAGGGCAAGTAGGGGGAAAATTCATATGACATTTAACGAAAGAATTTTACTATAGAGTTGTAAGCAATAAGTAGTAATTCAGCTTCTTTAAGTGGTATTTCATTGATTATATGCACGTATTATGTTAAAATTTTGGAAATTAATTTATTAATTAAACAAACTTTAATGAGGTTTTGCTACTTTAATGAGTTTATAGCAAATGAGGAGATGTTGATGAAAACTAATGTGATGGACGTCTTAAAAGATAGAGGTTTTATAAAGCAACTTGTATATGAGAACGAACTTTATGAGCGGCTAGGAAAAGAAAGCGTGTCTTTTTATGTCGGGTTTGATCCTACTGCAGACAGTTTACATATAGGACATTTTGTTGCGCTTATGGGGATGCGACATATGCAGCAAGCAGGACATAAGCCCATTATCTTATTGGGAGGTGGGACTGCTATGGTGGGAGATCCATCGGGAAGGACTGACATGCGTAGCATGATGACAAAAGAAACGATAGAAAGAAACATTAAATGTTTCCAAAAACAGATGTCGCGATTTCTTGATTTTACTGGCGAAAACGCTGCTATTATGGTTAATAATGCCGATTGGCTACTAAATCTCAATTATGTAGAATTTATAAGAGATATTGGCGCACATTTTTCCGTTAATAGGATGCTAACAGCGGAATGTTTTAAGTCTCGCTTAGAAAAAGGACTATCATTTCTAGAATTTAATTATATGCTCATGCAGGCATACGATTTTTTAGTACTATTTCAAAAGTATGGATGTAGATTACAGTGTGGTGGAGATGACCAATGGTCGAATATTTTAGCTGGTGCAGACTTAATTAGGAGAAAAGAGCAAGAAGCCGCATATGCCATGACCTTCCAGCTTCTATTGACATCAGAGGGAGTAAAAATGGGTAAGACTGTGAAAGGTGCGCTATGGTTAGATGAAACCAAGACGTCCCCATATGAGTTTTATCAATATTTTAGGAACATAGATGACAATGATGTGGAAACGTGTATGAGGTTGTTAACCTTTTTACCATTAGATGAAATTGAGAATTTAACTTCATGTTATGTAGAAAAAGATGGCGTTAGACATTATGATAAGGCCATTAATATAGCAAAAGAAAAGTTGGCATTTGAGGTAACAAAAATTGTTCATGGAGAAGAAAGTGCCAAAGAAGCGGAAACATTATCAAAAGGCGCTTTTGGCGATGGCGATGAAATGCCTTCGCAGACTATACCAGCAGGCATGAATAGTTTGGTAGATATCATGCTAGAAATCAACGTCGCAAAAAGCAAAGGAGAGGCAAGGAGACTTATAAACGGTGCTGGTGTAAAAATTGATAACATCACGGTAACGGATTCTGACATTGAAATATCCGATGAAGATTTGGAAAAAGGTGTTGTAATTTCAAAGGGGAAAAAGACGCACATAAGAGTAACCATATAGAGAGGTGCGCTTATACTAGTAGTCCAATAAGGGCTGATGGTAATAAAAATGAGAGATTATCGAACTGTAAAAGCTGAAATAGAGGCAACTCTTGAATTAAAAAGAAGTAAGTTTATTTGCAGCATTTTACCAGTTAATGATGTTGTAGAAGGATTGGAATACCTGAAAACAATAAAAAAGAGATATCCTGGCGCAACACATTATTGTTATGCAATTATAGGTAAGCCTGGAAGTAATGAGGAAAAAGTATCAGATGATGGAGAACCATCTGGTACAGCTGGCGCCCCAATTAAGAGTGTTTTGAATACACTAAGTCTAGAAGGAATTGCATGTATAGTAACTAGGTATTTTGGGGGTATAAAATTAGGTGCTCCAGGATTAATATCAGCATATTCAAACGCGGTTTCAAATTGCTTAAATGAGGCGGAATTTGTTAACGTAATATGGGCGAGAACATATGAGATAAAAATTGGATATTCTGAACTAGATGCGATAACGAGAAGGTTTGCTAGTGAAGGAATTGCGCTAGAAGATATACAGTACGGCGAAAATATAACACTTATTGCAGGCGTTCCGGTAGAATTGGAAGAAAATCTTTATTCGATTGTTAATAACTATACGATGGGAAGAGGACTGCTTAAACCATTAGTACACAAATACACAATTATAAATGAAGGAGAAAAAAATGAAAATAACTAAAACAACAATGCCGAAATCAAAACCACCAGTAGATAAATTAGGTTTTGGAAAGTATTTTACGGATCACATGTTAATTATGGATTTTGAAGATGGGAAATGGAAGGAGCCAGAGATTGTACCATATGCGCCTTTCGCGATGGATCCCTCAACAAGTATACTACACTACGGCCAAGGCATTTTTGAAGGGCTAAAAGCGTACAAAAATAAAGAAGGAAAAATTACACTCTTTCGCGCCTTAGACAATTTTAAGAGGATGAACAATGGTTGTGCGAGAATGTGCATGCCGAAATTAGATATAGATGTAGTATACAACGCATTGGTAGAATTGATTCTATTAGAGAAAGATTGGATTCCTACAGATCCTGGTACTTCGCTATATATCAGACCAACATTAATAGCAACAGACACTCAATTAGGAGTTAGTTCTGGGACTAAATATAGATTTTTTATAATTCTTTCGCCTGTAGGTTCTTACTATAGCACAGGTTTAAAACCAACTAAGATATTGATTGAAGATAAGTATGTAAGGGCTCCGCTTGGGGGTACTGGCGAGGTTAAGTGCATGGGAAATTACGCGGCTTCATTGCTCTCAGGAGACATAGCAAAAAAGAAAGGCTATTCACAGGTTTTGTGGATGGATTCAAACGAACATAAATATGTTGAAGAGGTTGGGGCTATGAATATGTTTTTTGTTTTTGATGGCGTTGTAAAAACGCCAGCGCTAGTAGGCTCCATACTTCCAGGCATAACAAGAGACAGTGTGATAAAAATATTAAAATCAGAGAATATACCTATTGAAGAAACTAGAATTTCCATAGATGATATTAAAAAAGGTTTTGAAAATGGAACTCTAAATGAAGCATTTGGAACTGGTACAGCAGCCGTGGTTTCTCCTGTAGGGGTACTAGGCTTTAATGGTAAAGATTTTGAAATAAATAGTGGTAAAATGGGGAAAATAACGGAATATTTGTATGACAGACTAACTGGGATACAAGTAGGCAGATATCCCGATCCGTTTGGATGGGTCATCCCAATAAACTAAAAGACAAAAATGAAGTCGCAACCAGCTAAAGGTTGCGATTATCATATAGGACAACAGAATTTATGGAATTAAGCCAAATTAGCGTAAAAAAAATTAAATACTTGAAAAATCTTGCCGAAATAACAACGGCAGATCAGCAGGTTTATAAAAATATAAACATTGAGGCTTTGCATAAATTTTCCATTAAAGAAGGAGATGTAGAAAAGAAACATTTTGATGAATTTTTGCTTGAAAACGAAAAGCTGAACGCAAAAATCTTCTTGATAAGATCTCTTAGTAGGTCTCCAAAAACAGAAAAGATGGCCAGACAAAAACTTCATGAAAAAGGCTTTCGCAAAAAAGCTATTGATTATGCTATTTCGTTCGCTCTTGAATATGGTTTTATAAATGATGAGAAATATGCTAATGAATATAGCTCGGTATCCACATCAAATAAGGGTGAATACAGAATCAGATTTGAGATGATGCAAAAAGGTTTAAGCGAAGAGGAGATTGAAAACGCATTAAAAAAGATAGATGAGCAAGAATATATCGATGCTGCCGAACGGCTTGCAATTAAATATATGAAAGGAAAGGAAGTTAATAAGAAAAATTACGAAAGGCTTTGTAGGTATTTAATATCTAGAGGTTATAGTTTCGACTTAGTTAAAAAAATTGCGGAACCTTTCTTTTCCAGTACATAAAGATTTGTTTGGGCATATTGAATTAAAAGCAGTTCATAATGGCGAGGGTTTTCGCCATTATGATTTTATGTATTTTTGCGTAGCTATGGATACTAAATTTTGTAAATAAATGATTTAAAACCGAAATGACTAAAATTAGAGCCCACTGTGATAAATTCTATTCCTAGTTTTTAGTTCTACAAATACGGTCAATCTATACTAGGTTTTTTATATTAAATGAAGAATGTTAGCATAACGGTCGTTATTGCTTAGTATTAAATACATTTAGTTTACATGTTTTAATAATATGTGTTATTCTTATGTTTAATGCGATAATGATATGTGTGAGGCGAAAATGAAAGACAAAAAGTACTATGTTACGACACCAATTTACTACAGTAGTGGAAGTTTTCACTTGGGTCACTGTTATACGACAGTTATATGTGACGCTTTATGTCGGTTTAAAAGACTTGAGGGTTACGACGTGTTTTATCTTACTGGGACTGATGAACATGGACAAAAGGTTGCAGAAAGGGCGATGCAAGCTGGTAAGACCCCACAAGAATTTGTAGATGTTTTATATGATCAAATTACCAAATTATGGGATCTTTTGGGAATTAAGTATGATAAATTTATTCGTACTACTGATGCCTATCACGTAAAAGCGGTTCAAGAAATTTTCAAAAAATTGTATGCAAAAGGCGATCTTTATAAGAGTGAATATGAGGGATTATATTGCACTCCATGTGAAAGTTTTTGGACGGAAGCACAGCTAGTTAATGGTAAGTGCCCTGACTGTGGAAGAGATGTTTCTATGTCTAAGGAAGAAAGCTATTTCTTTAGACTCAGTAACTATCAAGACCGGTTAATAGAACATATCAAGTCCAATCCTGATTTTTTGTTGCCTCAAAGTCGTGCAAATGAGATGATTAACAATTTCTTGAAGCCCGGACTTAAAGACTTATGTGTTAGCAGAACGAGTCTAAAATGGGGAGTCCCTGTGACATTTGATCCTAATCACGTGGTTTATGTTTGGATAGATGCACTTTCCAACTATATTACAGCTCTAGGATATTTGAGTGACGATACAAGTCTATTTGATAGATATTGGCCAGCAGATATTCATATGGTGGGAAAAGAGATTGTTAGGTTCCATTCAATTATTTGGCCAGCGATTCTAATGGCACTCGATTTGCCTTTACCCAAACAAGTTTATGGTCACGGTTGGCTTTTATTTGAAGGCGACAAAATGAGCAAATCTAAGGGCAATATTACTGACCCATTCGATCTTTGTGCTCATTATGGCGTGGATGCATTAAGATATTTTTTACTTCGAGATGTGCCGTTTGGCTCGGATGGTGTATATACAAACAGGTCGTATTTAACGAGATATAATAGTGATTTGGTTAATGATTTAGGTAATCTTGTTAGTAGAACGACAGCGATGCTCATACAAAACTTTGATGGTATTTTACCCGCAAACGATACTCCAGCGGAATTAGATAACGAGCTTATCCAAATGACAAATGATTTATATGTTTCAGTAGTCAAAGATATGAACGAACTTAAAGTTCAAAATGCGTTAATAAGTATTTTTCAAGTTGTGCAAAGAGCAAATAAATACATAGATGAGACAAAACCGTGGGTTCTTGCCAAAGAGTCTGAAAATAAAGGACGTCTTGGAACTGTTTTATATAACCTAGCTGAAACGATAAGGATAGTGGCGGTATATTTATCAGCATTTTTAGTGGAGGCACCAGAACAAATTTTAAAATGTTTTGGGGAAGGGTTACCGAAGTTGTTTGAAAATGAAGTTGTTTTCGGTAAACTTAAGCCTGGAATTCATGTAAGCAGAACTGAGAAACAATTATTTCCAAGGGTTAATATCGAAAAGGAGTTAATTGCTATGGAGGATAGATTGCTTTCATTACAAAAAGAGCCTAAGCATGAACAACTAGAAACAACAACTGAAGTGAAGGAAGAAATTAATATTGAAACTTTTGCAAAAGTTGAGTTAAAAACAGGGAAAATATTAGATTGCGAAAAGCTTCAAAATAGCAATAAATTATTGAAATCCACAGTGCAAATTGGAAACGAAACTAGAACCATAGTGAGTGGTATTGCCAAGTATTATTCACCAGAAGAAATGAAAGGTAAGGACGTGGTCGTGGTAACAAATTTAAAACCTGCTAAATTGGGTGGTGTAGTTAGCGAAGGTATGTTGCTTTGTGCTGAGGATACTAGTGGTAATGTAGTGCTTCTCAGCCCTGAAAAGGCCATTGACAGTGGAAGTAAGATTTCGTAGGAATGCAATGATAATAGATACTCATGCCCACTTAAATGATGATAGACTAATCGATAGTGTGGAAAACATAATTAAAGACATGCATAGTGATGGATTAGAAGCCATTATCAATGTTGGGTATGATTTAAAATCATCGGAAGTGGCTTTCACTCAAGCTAACATTTATGAGAATCTATATGCAACTATAGGAATTCATCCTCATGATAGTGCCAGAAAAGGGAAAAATGATTATGAAAAATTTACTGAAATGGCAAAGAGCAACAAGGTGGTTGCTTTTGGAGAAATTGGACTAGATTTCTATTACGATAGAAGTGAAAGAAGTATACAAGAAAAAGTGTTTAAAGAACAGCTAGAATTAGCAGATTATTTAAAACTACCAGTTGTCTTACATATAAGAGATGCATATCAATTAGCTTATGATATCCTTAAGGAAGCATCTAAATGGCTTAATAATGGAGTTGTTCTTCATTGTTACAGCGGAAGTGCGGAGATGGCAAAAAGGTTTGCTGACTTTGATGCATATTTTAGTTTTGGTGGAGCGATAACATTTAAGAATTCTAATAAGGAAGAAGTTGTAAATGTTATAAACAAGGATAGGTTATTACTTGAAACAGACTGTCCATATATGACTCCACACCCATTTAGGGGAAAAACTAATTACCCAAAATACATAAAGCTTGTAGCACAGAAAATGCAAGAATGGTTTCCAAATATAAATATACCTGCCTTAACAACAAATAATGCTAAAAGAGTTTTTAGGATATAGTGATGAACAATACATATACGTACAAAATAGGAAACAAAACATACATTAACCTGACAAATAAGTGCAGTAATTGTTGTGATTTTTGCATTAGATCAACAGATGATTTTCATGCATTAGACTTATGGTTGAGAAAGGAACCTACTGCAGAGGAGGTAATTTCTTCGTTTGAGGACTTAGAGAGTTCGGATGAAGAAGTAGTTTTTTGTGGATATGGTGAGCCGACTTATAAAATGGCTGAAATTATTAAAATTTCTAAATATTTACACTCCAAAAACAAAAAAGTTAGGTTAAATACAAACGGTCAAGCAGAGCTGCTGTTTGGTGGAAATGTAGCGAAACAGTTAAGCGGAGTAATAGATGCAATAAACATTTCTCTCAATGCTGTAACTAGAGAAAAATATAATGCTCTTTGTCACCCACTAGATGGTGAAAACGCATTTGAAGCTATTTTAGAATTTGCAAGAGAGTGTAAAAAATACATTCCAGAAGTCACGCTTTCTGTGGTAGACGTAATTAGTGTAGAAGATCAAAGAAAAGCAAAAAAAATCGCAAATGATTTAGGAGTTGGCTTAAGAATCAGAAAATATGAAAAATAGTTTTGTTGATAAATGATGATTCCTTGTTGAGCAGTGGAGAAGTTATATTACAAAATTAGGAGAAATATATGGAAATTAGAAGCATTCTTACAAAAAACAAATTTAGATTTAAGAAGTCTTTAGGACAAAATTTTATAACAGATACGAGTTTACTTGATGCAGTTGTTTCAGATGCAGGCATAACCGAGGAAGATGTAGTTTTTGAGATAGGTACTGGTGCGGGGACTTTAACTAGGGCCATAGCAAAGGTAGCAAAAAAGGTTATTTCATTTGATGTAGATATGTCGTTAAAAAGCATTTTAAGTGAAACTCTATCAGATTTTCCAAATATTGAGATGCACTACAGGGATGTTATGAAATTATCGGACGATGATATTCTAAACTTAACTAAAGGAGACTTTAAGATAGTTGCTAATATACCGTATAACATCACAACACCACTGTTAATGCGATTTATAGAGAGCGATTTACCTTTGAAATCGATAACTGTTATGGTGCAAGAAGAAATAGCAAATAGATTAACAGCAAGCCCCGGGACTTCGGATTATGGTGCAATAACAATTGGAATTTCACTGAAAGGAGATGTAAGAAAAACTCGCAGAGTAAATAGGCACGTTTTTTATCCTGTTCCCAATGTTGATAGCGCTGTTGTTAGAATAGATATTAATCCCAAGAAGTATGTGTTTAAGGATGAAAAAACACTGAAGACGCTTATTAGGTCAGGCTTTCATATGCGTAGAAAAACATTTGTTAACAATGTTGTCAATGTATTCCCTAACTTAATAAAGGAAGAAATAACTAACATTCTAAAAAGCTTTGGTTACGATGAGAACATTAGAGGAGAAGACCTTTCTACGGAGGATTACATAAAAATAGCTGATATAATATTCGAATCTAAAATACAACAGAAAGAGAATACTGTTCAGCCAGAAATATACGAAGATGATATGTACTTTGATGAAGAATTTTTCTCACTTAAAGAAGGCGAAGAAATACCAGTTGAATCAAGAATAGATATAATAGATTATGAAAAATAGTACGAAGAATTAAAAGATGCCCTCAATATTATTATCAACAATAACACGAAATCCTAAAGACGTTTGGCAGGCTTATTTGGTGCTAGTTGTTTATATAGCACTTATTGTAGCAATTGCGTTGTATACTAGAAAAAAAGCCAAGACCTTAGATGGTTTCCTATTAGGGAATAGATCTGTAGGGGGCTGGCTGAGTGCTTTTGGGTATGGAACAACATATTTTTCAGCTGTTGTTTTTGTAGGGTATGCTGGAACTTTTGGGATGAATATAGGTCTGGCTGGGGTTTGGATAGGAATAGCAAATGCTATATTAGGCTCATTATTAGCTTGGCTAGTACTAGCAAAGAAAACTAGAGAATATACAAACAAAGTAAAGGCGCAAACTATGCCACAGTTTTTTGAAAAAAGATATTCGTCATATGGGCTTAAAGTTTTTTCAGCTGTGATAATTTTTATATTACTAATTCCTTATTCTACTTCTGTTTACCAAGGAATAGGATATATATTTGAAGCTGTTTTTGGATTGAAATTTGAATATTGTGTCATTATTATGGCAGTGGTTACTGCTCTATATGTGTTTTTAGGTGGTTATTTAGGGAATGCTATTAGCAATTTTGTACAGGGAATTATCATGCTTGGTGGCATAGTTTTAATCATTGTTTTAATGTTAATGTCTGAAAAAGTAAATGGGATCGAAGGATTGAAGGTATTGACTGACAGGGGTTTTGGATTTTTTCCAAAACCTGATTCATCAAAATATTTCTTTGATAGACCTGCAGTTATGCTGATAACAAATATACTATTGACTTCATTTGGAGTATGGGCAGTGCCACAGTCAGTACAGAAATTCTACGCCATTAAGGACGATAAGGCTATTATGCGAGGAACTATAATATCTACACTTTTCGCTCTAATTGTTGGCGGCGGTGCATATTTTAATGGTGGATTTGCGCGGCTTTTTTATCCAGAGATGCCAGCAGAGGGACCTGCGCAAGTAATACCCAATATGTTTATGAGTAATGAATATATGGGATTTGCAGTATTAGGCCTTATTTGCGTTCTAGTACTCGCAGCGAGTATGTCAACTCTTTCATCGTTGTCATTGGTTTCTGCATCTTCTGTGGGTGTAGATATGTATAAAGGCGTTATAAAAAAAGATGCTTCAGATAAGAGTGTGAGGAACTTGGTAAGCATTTTGAGTGTTGTGTTTGTAATGCTCTCCGCAGTTTTAGCCATCTTGAGAGTGGAGGCAATAGTTACTCTTATGTCGCTATCATGGGGAACCATATCAGGATGTTTTATTGGTCCATATATTTATGGATTATATACAAAAAAAGCTTCCAAAGTGGGTGCATATATATCAATGATTACAACCCTGGTGATAACAATAGTTTTAATATTTGTATTTGGAGCTATAGGGGGAGGACAGAAATTTAGTGAATTAATTTCTTTAGGAGTTAAGAGAGCGCCAGTTATAGGAGTAATTTGCATGATTTTATCTATGCTAGTGACACCAATTGGATTCTTTTTTCAAGATAAGGATATAGAAGAAGTAAAAACTATTCCATATGATGAAACTTTTCGCGAAAGTATAGATGAAATGGAATCTTTATCAAACAATAATGATAAGGGCACTGAAATGTCCGCGAAAAAAGAAGTTTAGTTACGGTTTTAATAAGTATTTAGGTTGTGCGTTAAAGGACGAACCCGTAAAACACAATACCTATCGCTGCCGATATAAGAATGTAAAAAACAGGGTGAATTTTTTTGAAGAAACGCATTCCTAAAAAGGATAAAACCATGATTATAAGACCAAGCCAGTTAAAACTAGGCTTGCCCGTAAGCTCATTCGAAATAATTATAGTTGAGTAGGCAATAGATATAAAAGCAGTAAAGATTAATGCAATTGCCGACGCTCTTAAAAATGACATAACCCCCAAAACATATGGGTTTGTAGCAAATTTTTTCCCGACATAATAGATAAAAAGTATTATGATAAATGGGGGGATTAAAATTCCCATGGAAGCACAAAAAACACCAAGAGCTCCTCCCATGTTATATCCTACAAATGTGCTTATATTTACTGAAAAAGGCCCAGGAGTACTTTCTGCAATGCCAATAAAATTAATTAGCATGT
Organism: Clostridiales bacterium; assembly: GCA_012799455.1. Classification (GTDB taxonomy): domain Bacteria; phylum Bacillota; class Clostridia; order Christensenellales; family DTU072; genus MWEH01. The sequence goes on from JAAZLE010000084.1 coordinate 75,501, forward strand.
CTTGTGTCATCCAACCTTTTTCTGTGACAGTTGATTGAATGAGTGGAATCATGGCATATCCGCCACCGATGGTAAAAAATGATATTTTCATGAATGACAGAAACAAATCAAGATATATATTCATTTGTTACCCCCATTTTTACTATTAAACGATTGGTCATTTTCAGGGTTTTTATTTTGTAAGTTTTCTACATTAATGTCTTGTTCAACGGAAGATGCCCAATTTTTCTCGTGAGATAATATATTACAATTTCTCTCTAATTCTTGGTCAGTTAACACGTTCGCTGGGCGGTTAGCGGTGTTATCTTCGTTGTTGCCTATTGGATCTATAGCTTTATTTGAATCTTTTTTCTTTTTGACCGCTATGTCAATAGTGGTGTATATAAATCCGATAACCATTGTTCCTAATATTATGAAAATGTTATCAAAATGAATTATTTCAAAACTAGCCAGGAGGGATAGGGTCATAGATAGGATAAGGATAGCCCAGATAGCAGGCCTCCGTTCTGTTTTCAGAAATTTACCTAAGTTCAAAACAGCATTTAATATTAGCGCTGCTACAGCTCCACGCATGCCTAATCCTGCCCAATAAAGATATTGGCTGTCAGCAAAATAATTATAGAGTAAAGATATCCCGACGATAATAAGTACTGATGGTAACATTGATGCAAGGGATGCAACTAAAGCGCCCAAAAAACCTGCAATTTTAGCTCCTATAAACGTTGATGCGTTCAAAGCTATTGCTCCCGGAGTAGATTCTGCGATTGCTACTATATTTAACATTTCTTCGTGAGTAATCCATTTCTTTTTTTCTGCAACATTGCGTTCCATGACGGAAATCATCGCATAACCGCCACCAAAAGTTATGGCTCCGATTTTAAAGAAGGTCCAAGCTAGTTGAATCAAGTTATAAAAATAAGTTTTAAGATTTTTATTGTTTTTCATTAGTATATTATCTATCAAACAATTGCGTTAGACAACAAAAATAGATTAGTATTCATAATTTTAGAAGACAAACAAACTTAGAAGTTTTATTTTTGGTGATTTAAAAAGATTAGTTGAAAATTTAGTTATCTTTTTTTGGTTCTATGATACTTAACCTATCGGGGTGAGTTATTGCTGAAAAGATACTATCTCTCATGTCTGGGAAATCGTTTGAAATGGTTGTAAGTGCATCTCGGGTTTTTTGGCGCATACTAGTCTTATCTAAAGCGCAAGGATTGGTGATAGTAGGGAGTTTGAGATCTTCGATTAATGTTTTTATAAGGGATTCATCTACATAGATCATAGGTCGTATTAAAGTAATTTGCATACGATCCATATAAGAAACTGGTTGGAATGTATACAATCTATTTTCTTGAAAAAGTGACATCACGAAGGTGTCTACAAAATCATCTTTATGGTGTCCAAGGGCGAGTTTAGTTGCGCCTATCTTTACGCATTCAGCATTAAGAGCTCCTCGTCTCATATTGGCACATAAACTGCATGGATTAGATTCTTGTCGGATATTAAAAACAACATCATATATATTTGTTCTAACAAGGTAAAATGGTATTGATAAATCTGCACAAAGTTTTTCGATGATGGCAAATCGTGTTAAGTCATTGCTTGGGAATCCTAGGTCTACGGTTATTGCAGAAAGACGGAATTTAATAGGGCTATATTTTTGCAAGTTTGACAATCCTACTAACAAAGCTATGCTATCTTTACCGCCTGAAACTGCTACTGCAACATGTTCATCATTCTTAATCATGTCGAAGTCTTGTACGGCGCGCCGCATAGAGCCTGCAATTTTATATAGAGTTTTATTTTTAAGTGACTGTTTCATTGAATAGAACTTTTTTAAAACAACGAGGGTTTTATAGCCAAACCCTCGTTATTGGCAGGAGCAGTAAGAATCGAACTTACATCAAAGGGGTCAGAGTCCTTTGTGTTGCCATTACACCATGCTCCATCGCTTTTATACACTAATTATTTTGGAAAGTTAATTTTTACTTACTGCAGCTTCATTCAAAGATTTGACCATAGTGTCTATATTGATTCCATGCGACATAGCTGCTTGTCCAACAGTTTCTTGCCTTGCAAGAGCGCATCCTAAACAATGCATCCCATATCCGCGTAATACCTGTGCCATAGCTTGAGTATTCCCAGACTGCAATGCTTCTAATAGTGGTGTGTCTTTAGTTATTTTCATTCGATTGCCTCCAGATGGTATATGTAATTTGTTAACGTAATTAGTATAATTAAATAACCTGAAAAACACAACTGATTAAAGCATTATATTGCGTACATGATTGTATTACTCAAATGTAATAATAATTGGAAATTTATGTAAATACATTTAATGCTATTGGTATCGTTAGAATAGATAATATAGTTGATATTACGACCATCTTTGTGGGGGTTTTAGCCGATCTGCCTAGTTTGTTCGAAAACATTAGTAAGTTATTCGCAGAAGGAACCGCAGCCGCGGTGATTATATTAACAGTTATTTGGGTAAAATCTAAAAAATAAGATAAAATAGAAATTAAGGCAAAGGCAAGAACTGGAGAAATACAAAGCTTAATGAAGGAAGAAAAATATACTTTTGGATCAGATACAAGCTCTTTTAATGAAATGTCTGACATTTCTAACCCCACTAAAATCATTGCAAGAGGACCCATCATGGTCGCAAATAAATTAATTAGGTTTTGAAGGCCTGGTAATGGGTATTTAACAAAGTTTATATTGAGGATATAGAAGGGTAGTGTAGCAAGCAATGAGATGGTTGCTGGATTAAAAATAGCCTTTTTAATATTCATGTTTCGTTTATCGCCTGAAAGAAGGTATATACCAAAAGACCATGATACTAAATTGAATGCTGTGATTGCTGATGCTGCATATAATATGACTAAGTAGTTGCCCGGGAATAAAAGTTGCAAGAAGGGAATGGCCATATATCCCATATTACCAAACGCTCCAGCATAACTAATGCTCCTTTTATCCTCAATAGTTGCTTTTTTAAATATGAATTTGGTTAGCAATTTGCCTATTAGAGCCATGATTATAATAAAAAAAGCTATAAACAAAAAAATTTTTAGCATATTAAACAAAACATTTAAATCGAAATCTTGTTTTAAAAACGCATTAAACGTAACAAAAGGCTGGCAAACATATAGTAAGAAAACAGATAAAAATGTGACTGCTTGTTCTTTTACAACCAAATGGGTTTTTGCAATAATAAAACCTGGAATCGCCATAAGAAGCAGCAGCGCTACACTTTTAAAACTTTCAAAAATCATTTATCAATCGCTCCATATGTTTTGAGTAAAAGTTCTAACTCGCGTAATTCACGATATATTTTATTTACATTGGTTAGAGTGTAACTTAAGCCAATCCACGCTATATTTGTTACAATGGGGTCGTTTATTTCTAAGATATGCAAAAAGCCATTAAGCATCTTTAAAGAATCCTTTCTTAGAGTTTCGCTAATGCTATTATCACCAATAACAGAATCTATCATTATTCTTATCCAATAATCACAATCTTCACGAACTTTATCAACAAGCGGTTTGGTTTGATTTGTATCTATTGTAAGATTGAAATCTATAGGAACTTTTTCGCCTGTAATTAGGCGGGTGAAACTCTCGGAAAAGGGTATTAGGATATTTCTACAAAATTGGATGTAAGAATCATGCGTATGTTCCGACGGAAAAAATGTAGTAACAAAGTCTACTATAGATAAGTTCCCTTTATCAAACTCAAATAGCAAACCTGTGACTAATGACACGATTCTCGCATCTGAAGGAGGAAGGACGAACCGCTTGCCATCAGAAGTCATAATACAGGATTTTTGAAATTCATTAGAAAAAGAGGCGGTTTTCGCCGCATCTCTTAGAATAGAGAAATAGTCTTGTCTGCTTACAAGTGTTTTTAACAATTCAGAGATGGGTTTATCCACTAAAATTAAACGTGAATTGTAGCAAGCATTAATTCTTTCATCAAATTGTTGAAGTATATTATTGTCCATGAAACCCCTCATTAAGGTGGTAAATATATGATAACACAGTAATAAATAAAAGTCTTGCAATGTATAATGTATTTAAAGGTATTTAAATATTTTGTATGATGTAGTATAATTAGAGAATAGTCTACAATGAGACAATGTTCGACAAGTTAAGAGTAGACTTTTACAAAGTACATTTCGCAGTTAATGATGGATTATCAATTAGTACTTGCAAAATTCAGTTACAAAAATTATAATATAAATGATTTGTAGCCTTGGCTACGGTTTGAAATTGTAAAATACGGGAGATTTGTATAGATATGAAAATAATCAAACTCATAAAAAACAACCAGCTATTCAGTAATTTTGAAGACAGTGAGGTTAATAGTATCTTTGATTGTCTAAAAGGTAGGATATTAAAGTGCTCAAGGGGCCGTATAATATATGCACAAGACGATGAGGTAAGTGAGATAGGAATTGTTTTACAGGGCAGTGCTGCTAAATTTATAACAAGGGAAGATGGTAGAAAGGAAGTTGTGGAGATTCTCGGAGAGGGCGAAATGTTTGGCGAGATAGATGGTTATAATCCCGAAAAGAAAGCTAAATACTCAGTTATTGCAGCAGAAGAATGCACAATTCTTTATATTACTATTTTAACAATTGTAAGACAATGTGAGAAAAACTGCACCTTTCACCAAAAACTTTTAGAAAATACGTTACAATATATGGCTAGGCGAATTCATACAATGCATAAAGATGCAGAGTACTTAAAAGAGAAAAGTATGAGAGTTAAAATCGCAAAATTAATATACGAGAAATATGTGGAACAAGATACTTTAAATGTGAGGCTAGGTATTAACAGAAATGAAATGGCTGAATATTTGAATGTTTCGAGACCCTCAATGTCACGCGAAATGATAAGGATGAGAGAAGAGGGCATATTTGATTTTTGGAAGGATCATATTGATATAAAGAATCTTGAAGCACTTGTTGAAATAGTGAGATCAAAGTGATGAGATACGAATTGTTTATTTTGCTGCCAGCAATTTTGTTGTTTTTAGTATTTGTCTATTATGCAATCATATTTTACTATGTAAAGAAACTTGTCAAACCATCACGAAAGACAGTAGAAGATGTGTTGGACTATGAAATAGAAGAAAAAGGATTTAAAAAAGAGTGGTTGGATATACCGTTTGAGGAAATGCACATGCTATCTAATTATGGGTATAATGTATTTGCTAAATTTTATACAAATCCCAAACCAACGAAAAAGATAATGATTTCATTACATGGACATAGTTCCTGTTCTCTTTCTCAGATGAAATATTTAGAGATGTTCTTTGATTACGGGTTTAATGTGTTTATGCCAGATCATAGATATAGTGGGTATAGCGAAGGGAATTGCATTACATTGGGAGTTTTAGAACATGACGACGTTCTACAATGGATGGAAATGTTGGTGGAAAAATATCCAGGCTATGAAATGCATATATTTGGGGAAAGCATGGGTGCAGCAACAGCAATAATGGTAGCTGCTAAAAATGATAAAATAAAGTCATTGATTGAATATTGCGGATTTTATGATCTTAAAACGATGACTAAACAATATGTGAAAAAAGAATCTGTTGCCAAGATGATTTGGCCATCTTATCGATGGCTCTGCAAGATTGTATATAAATTTGATCTAGCAGAAAGTAAAGCTGGTGAATCCATATTGAAGGTTAAATGCCCGGTTTTGATGATACATAGCAAAGCAGATAAAATTGTCGGTTATGAAAATGCGTTAAAATTTAAAAAAGCACGTCCAGATGTTCCGCTAATAACATTCGAGGATACCGTCCACGCTCGCTCTATAATCATGGATGCTGATAAGTTTAAATCAGAGGTTTACAGTTTTTATAAAAACAATAACATAGTTGATTAAACATCACATATAGAGATGTCATTGTTTTAATTGTAGAGCAAGAGGAGAGATAGTTACTTGTTGATTTGAATCTTGATTTGTAGAGTAAAAAGCTCCTTTGCTAATTTCCTGAAGTAAAATTGAAAATATTTGAAAAAACTAATTGACAAGGTTAAAGCATGTTGGTATTATGTACAAGTTGTTATTTTTTAATGGCAATGTGTGCGTTTGAAAGAATATTGCATTCAGATTGGTTGTTAATTCTTGCACAAGTGAAAAATCTATAACAAATGGTGTCAGGCTGAAAAGCCTTTTATATGAGAGGCAGATTGACACACACGGACAGGTGTATATTAATAATTAGGAGGAATCTATATGGCAGGTCAAAAGATTAGGATAAAATTGAAAGCCTATGACCACAATTTGATTGATGCTTCTTGCGAGAGAATAGTTCAAGCAGCTGAAGGGACTGGAGCAAGTGTATCTGGTCCAATTCCGCTACCAACACAAAAAGAAATTATTACAATTTTGCGTTCCCCGCACATGCACAAAGATAGTCGAGAGCAATTTGAATTACGCACACATAAGCGCGTGATAGATATCTACAACACAACATCTAAAACGGTTCAACAGTTGATGAAAATGGATCTACCAGGTGGTGTTGATATACAAATCAAAATATAAGGAGGGCTCATTATGAAGAAGGCAATCATTGGAAGGAAGCTAGGTATGAGCCAGATTTTCACAGAAGATGGAACAGTTATTCCTGTCACAGTCGTTTTGGCAGGTCCTTGTACTGTTCTGCAAGTTAAGACAAAAGAAAAAGATGGCTATACTTCTGTTAAAGTAGGTTATGAACCTATTCTTGAAAGTAGAGTAAACAAACCCGACCTTGGTCAGTTTCGTAATGCTCAATCAGAGCCACTTCGTTTCATCAAAGAGTTCAAATTTGAGAATAGCGAAAATTATAAACCTGGCGATAAAATTTCATGTAGTATTTTTTCTGTTGGAGATCGCGTAGACGTTACTGGAAGAACGAAAGGTAGAGGGTACACAGGAGCTATAAAAAGGTGGGGGTTTGCAAGAGGTCCATCCGCACACGGTTCGGGATATCATCGTGGTTTAGGCGCACTATCTGCTAACTCAAGTCCATCTAGAGTTTTTAAAAATAGAAAAATGCCAGGACAGTATGGTAATGAACAAGTAACCATAAAGAATTTGGAAATAGTCAGAATCGATGAAAGCAAAAATGCAATTTTCATTGCAGGTGGAATTCCTGGACCTAAAAAGTCTGTTGTCACAATTAAATCAACCAAGAAAGTTAGCAATATGGGTTCTAAATGGTTTAAGTAATAATTTAGGAGAATGGTCATGATTAAGTACAATGTAGTAGACACAAAGGGAAAGGCAGCAGGAAACATTGAGTTAGACGGCAATGTTTTTGATAGACCATATAATGAGTCTCTAATCCATCAAGTAGTGGTTGCCCAATTAGCGAACAAGAGACAGGGTACAAAATGCACCTTGACAAGAGCTGAAGTAAGGGGAGGAGGCATTAAGCCTTGGAGACAGAAGGGAACGGGTAGAGCCCGTCATGGTAGTATCAGATCACCGCTATGGAGACATGGCGGCGTCACATTTGCGCCAAAGCCCAGAGATTTTTCCAAAAAGATCAATGCAAAAATGAAAGCAGCTGCAATATGCAGTGCGCTTAGTCAAAAAGTAAGGGACGGCAATTTAATTGTTTTGAAAGATATGGATATCGCGGAAGCTAAAACTAAATTGTTTGCAGAAGTGTTAAAAAACATTGGTGTAAATAAAACTGCATTAGTTTTAACTTGTGGAGATAGTGCAGAAACAGTTTATAGAGCAGGAAGAAACATAGAAGGTATTACTTTAATGGATGTTAGTCTAATTAACGTATATGATGTGGTTCGTGCTGAAAAATGCGTGCTTACAAAAGACGGCGTGAAAGCCATAATGGAGGTATACGCGTAATGAATGCATACGATATTATTTTAAAACCTATTTTATCGGAAAAGACAAATGCTGGAATAGCTTATAAAGTTTATACGTTTAAAGTAGCAAAAACAGCTACAAAAACGCAAATTAAAAAAGCTGTTGAGGAAATCTTTGCTGTGAAAGTAGATAAGGTTAATACAGTAAATTATGATGGAAAACTAAAGAGAAGAGGTAGAACAAGTGGTTATACCGCATCTTTTAAAAAGGCTTATGTAACTCTTAGCTTGGACAGTAAGCCCATTGAGATGCTAGAGAACTTGGCATAATAGGGGGTATCAGATGGCAATAAAGAGATATAAACCAACAACACCAGGGCGTCGTGGGATGAGTGTAATGGACTACTCTCATATAACGACTAACACGCCTGAGAAAAGTTTATTAGTCAGCAAAAGTAAAACTGGCGGACGTAACTCAAAAGGCAGAATAACAGTTAGGCACCATGGCGGAGGAAATCGTAGAAAGTATAGAATCATTGATTTTAAGAGATTAAAAGATAACATACCTGCAAAAGTTGCAACTATTGAATATGATCCCAATAGGTCCGCAAACATTGCATTATTGAATTATGCAGATGGGGAGAAGAGGTATATTTTAGCTCCTCTTGGGTTGAATGTAGGCGATACTATTTATAGTGGTGAGGAAGGTGTTGATATTAAAGTTGGAAATTGTTTACCGTTAAGCAATATCCCAGTAGGTACAATGATTCATAATGTAGAATTGCAACCCAAAAGAGGAGGGCAAATAGCTCGTTCTGCGGGTGCATCAGCGCAACTTATGGCAAAAGAGGGAGGCAAGGCAACTCTTCGTTTGCCTAGTGGAGAAATGAGATATGTTCCAATTCAATGTCGCGCAACAATAGGGCAAATTGGGAACTTAGATTATGAGAATATTAATATTGGAAAAGCTGGACGTAAGAGACACATGGGTGTAAGACCTACAGTTAGAGGTGTTGTAATGAATCCATGTGATCACCCGCACGGTGGCGGAGAGGGTAAGAGTCCGATTGGCATGCCTTCTCCAGTAACTCCATGGGGTGTCCCAGCTCTTGGCTATAAGACTAGGAACAAAAAAGCACGTTCCAATAAAATGATTATTAAACGCATCAACTAGGAGGATCAAGATGAGTAGATCTATAAAAAAAGGACCGTATGTAGCGGACCATTTAATGAAGAAAGTTGAGGCAATGAATGCTTCAGGAGAAAAGAGACCTATAAAAACATGGGCTAGGTCATCTACAATTTTCCCAGAGTTTGTAGGTCATACATTTGCTGTACATGATGGAAAAAAACATGTTGCAGTCTATGTAACTGAAGATATGGTAGGATTAAAATTGGGTGAGTTTGCTCCAACGAGGACATTCCGTGGACACGCAGGCTCTAAGACGACCGGGAAAAAGTAGGAGGAAAATAGATGGCAACCAGAACGAGAGAAAAAGCTATAGCCAGACAAGAAGCTAGGGACTCGAGACCTCATGCAAAAGCTAAATACATTAGAATTTCCCCATATAAAGTAGATGCTTTACTAGCATTAATAAGAGGGAAAAATTATGAAGAGGCAGTAGGTATATTAAATAACGTGAATAAAGCATCATCTGAGCCAGTGTTGAAAGTTTTAAATTCTGCCGCAGCAAATGCAGAAAATAATCTCAACATGAATAAAGAAACGCTTTATGTAGCTAAGGCAGTAGTAGAGCAAGGTCCAACACTAAAAAGATTCAGAGCAAGAGCGAAAGGAAGAGCTGCTAGAATCTTAAAGCGCACAAGTCATATATCAATAGTACTTGATGAAATCAAAGCATAGGAGGAAGCATAATGGGACAAAAGATTAATCCAACAGGTTTAAGAGTAGGTGTTATATATCCATTTGGTAGTACTTGGTATGCTGGCAAGAAAGATTTTGGCAAGTACTTAAAAGAAGATTATGATATAAGGGAATACATAAAGAAAAACTATTACGATGCAGCTATTTCTGAAATTAAGATTGAAAGAGCTGCTGATAATATAAAAATAGACGTGTATTGTGGCCGTGTTGGTGTAGCAGTTGGCAAAAAGCTACATGCAGCAAAGTCACAAACAGGAGACAACAAACAGGCAGTGGCTGTTGAAGGCAGTAATACTAAAGAGAAAGGTATTGATGATATAAATAAAGCTATAAGAAAAATTGTTGGACCCAATCGTAATTTCAATGTAAATATACACGAAATTAAAAATACTGATTTAGACGCTCAGTTAGTGGCAGAAAATATTGCGGCCGCTCTTGAGAGAAGGACTCCTTATCGTAGAGCTTTGAAAGGTAACATGGGAAGAACTTTAAGGGCAGGCGCAAAAGGTATTAAGGCAATGGTTAGTGGTCGCTTAGATGGAAACGAAATAGCTCGTTCTGAAAGCTATCACGAAGGGTCGATTCCTCTACAAACAATCAGAGCAGATATAGATTATGGTTTTGCAGAAGCTCATACAACCTATGGTGTACTAGGTGTTAAAGTTTGGATATACAAGGGTGAGATTTTTGGCAAAGGAAGAAAAGGAGGTAATAACTAATGTTAATGCCTAAAAGAGTAAAAAGAAGAAAGCAACATCTTTTAAAAATTAAAGGAAAAGCAACTGTCGGTAATAAAATTGCTTACGGAGAATATGGTTTAATAACGACTGAGCCAGGGAGAATTACTAATAATCAAATAGAAGCCGCTCGTATTGCGATGACAAGATACATTAGACGTGGTGGAAAGGTATGGATTAACATATTCCCTCATATGTCAGTTACCAGAAAGCCTGCTGAACAGCGTATGGGTAGCGGAAAAGGGGCGCCAGATTACTGGATTGCATCAGTTAAACCAGGCAGGGTACTGTTTGAAATGGGTGGAGTCGCAGAAGATGTTGCAAGAGAAGCATTAAGACTTGCATCCTACAAGTTACCTGTAAAATGTAAGTTTGTAAAGAAGTCAGACTGCGAGGAAGTGCAAGGTGGTGAAGTAAATGAAGGCTAAGAATTTTTTTGAAATGACAAATGAAGAGTTGGAAGTAAAAGTTAAAGAACTGAAAAAAGAGTTGTTTGAATTGCGTTTTAAGCAATTGGTTTCTCAACTATCTAATCCACTGAGCATAAACGAGTGTAAAAAAGATATTGCAAGAGCCCTCACAATAATACGCCAAAGAGAGTTAGGTATTTCGGAAGGTCCTGTAAAAGAGACTAAGACAACGAAAAAGAGAACAACAAAAGCTAAGGCGTAATGGTTACATTGGAGGAAATAAAAATGGAAGAAAGAAATTTGAGAAAAACTAGAGTTGGTGTGGTTGTTAGTGACGCTATGGACAAAACTATAGTTGTAATGATTAGCGGAAAGGCAAAACATCCAATTATAAAGAAATATATCACCAGATCTAAAAAATTATATGTTCACGATGAGAATAATGAGTGCAATGTTGGAGATACAGTAGAAGTTATGGAAACTAGACCAATTTCAAAGAATAAACATTGGCGTCTTGTTAGAATTATTGATAAAGCAAAATAAGGAGTCGCGGAAATGATACAACCTCAATCAAGATTAAAAGTAGCCGACAACAGTGGGGCAAAAGAAATTATGTGTATTAGGTGCCTAGGTGGCGCGTATGTTAGAAGTGCTGGAATAGGTGATGTCATTGTTGCATCAGTGAAATCTGCCACGCCAGGTGGAGTCGTAAAGAAGGGCGATGTCATAAAAGCTGTTATTGTAAGGACACGCAAAGAAATACAACGCAAAGATGGAACTGTAATAAAATTTGATGATAACGCAGCTGTTATAATTGATAATCCAGTACAAAAGCAACCTAAAGGAACGCGTATTTTTGGGCCAATAGCAAGAGAACTAAGAGAAAGGGGATATATGAAAATAATATCCCTAGCTCCTGAGGTGTTATAGGAGGAAGATATGAATAAGACTAAGATTCGCAAAGATGATTATGTAATGATTCTTGCCGGAAAAGATAAAGGTAAAACAGCACAAGTTATCGCTGTAGATAAGACAAATAACAGAGTATATGTTGAAGGGCAAGGATTAGCTACTGTGAATACCAAGGCAGTGAAAGCTCGCAGACCAAATGAAAAAAGCGGGTTAATTAAGAGACCTGGAAGTGTGGATATAAGCAATGTTTTACCAGTATGTAGCGCATGTGGAAAAACCACAAAAATAGGGATATCCGATGTGGACGGAAGCAAAGTCAGGATTTGTAAAAAATGTGGTGCTGTTTTGGTTACCAAGAAGACTACAGCAAAAGCAGCTGCAAAAGCCACAGTTAGAAAGAAGACAACTGCAGTTAAAAGAACGGATGTAGCGGCGGAAGAACCTAAAGCTGAAGTTGTAAAAAAATCAAGCGAGACAGATGTACTAACGGAGCAAGTTAAAGTTGCAGATGCTAAAAAAGAAACCAAAGCTAAAACAGCTGTTGTAAAAAAGGCAGATGCAAAACCAGCAGTAGAAAAAAAGACAACCACAACTAAATCAGATACGGCTAAAGCCCCAAAAAAGACAACTGATACAGCTGTGAAGAAAACAAAGACAGAAACTCAAAAAGTTGAGAGTAAGGAATAAGGAGGCACAAGATGGCTGCAAAAAAACAAGTTGTTAAAGAAACTCCTGCCCAAAGAGAAGTAAGAAGGCTTGCTATAAAGTATAAAGAGGAAGTTATTCCTCAAATGATGAAAAAGTTCAACTATACTTCACCGATGCAAGTTCCAAAGCTAGAGAAAATAGTATTAAATATGCGTTTAGGCGATGTTAAAGACCCTAAAGATGCAAAAGAGATGCAAAAGGCAGTAAAAGAATTGGAAACGATTGCAGGGCAAAAAGCTGTTTATACAAAAGCAAAAAAATCAGTTGCTAACTTTAAAGTTAGAGAAGGACAAGTTATAGGTGCAATGGTTACTTTAAGAAATGAACATATGTGGGATTTCTTTGATAAATTAATATCAATAGCATTGCCAAGAGTTCGTGACTTTAAGGGTGTTTCAAAGAAATCGTTTGATGGAAGGGGAAACTACTCAATGGGAGTTAAAGAGCAATTAATATTCCCAGAGATTTCATATGATGATATAGATAAAATTAGAGGGTTTGATGTAACAATCGTTACCTCGTCAAGTACGGATAATGAGGCTAGAGAACTTCTAGACTTACTCGGAATGCCGTTCTCAAGATAGGAGGGAAATATGGCAAAAAAAGCTATGATAAATAAACAGAAAAGAAAGCAAAAATTCTCTACAAGAGAATACACTAGATGTTCTATATGTGGAAGACCCCACGCAGTTCTTCGCAAATACGGAGTATGTAGAGTCTGTTTTAGAGAACTAGCACACAAAGGGCAAATCCCGGGTGTACGCAAAGCAAGCTGGTAGGAGGTAATTAACATGACAATGACAGATCCAATAGCGGATATGCTAACAAGAATCAGAAATGGTTTGGCAAATAGAAGTGCGTTTGTAGAAATGCCGTCAAGTAAAATTAAAGTGTCTATTGCCGAAATTATGGTCGAAGAAGGATATTTAGACTATGTAAAAGTTATTAAAAAAGAAGGAAAAGTGCAAGACACACTAGTTATAGGCTTAAAATATGTCAACAAAGAGAAAGCAATTAGAGGCTTGAAAAGAATTAGTAAGCCAAGTCTAAGAGTGTACGCAAAAGCAACTTCATTACCTAAAGTTTTAGGTGGAATGGGTATTGCGATTATATCAACCTCCAATGGAGTTATGACTGACAAAAATGCTCGAAAGGTTGGAGCTGGTGGCGAAGTTCTCGCATATGTGTGGTAGGAGGTAAAAAATGTCAAGAATAGGGGTAAAACCGATTGATTTAGGTAAAAATGTTACATTTAAATATGAGAAGAATTTAGTAACCGTATCTGGGCCTAAAGGAACTCTTACCCAAACAATTTCTAATGAGAGTAAAATTAAGATAATCAATGAAAATGGCATTGTTAGGTTGGAAAATACGGAAAGCAGTAAAAAGCAAAATGCCATGCATGGATTATATAGGTCGTTAATCGCCAACATGGTGAAAGGTGTAACCGACGGTTTCGAAAAACGCCTTATTGTTAACGGCGTTGGTTATAAAGTAGAAATGAAAGGAACAACTTTGGTTCTTTATATAGGCTATAGCAAGCCTGTTCATTTTGAAACTCCGGAAGGAATTACTATTAGCGTAGCTGGACCTACAGAAATTGTGGTTCAAGGTTGCGATAAGGAAAGAGTTGGACAATGTGCCGCTGATATTAAATCTAAAAGAATGCCTGAGCCATACCATGGATATGGAATTCGTTATAAGGATGAAACAATACTTCGTAAAGAAATTAAAGCTGCAGGTAAAGTAGGAGAGTAGGCAATGATTAATAAACCAAATAAAAATAAAACTAGACAAAAAGTTCATCTAAGAATCAGAAAAAATATTAAAGGAACAGTAGAGTGTCCAAGGCTCAATGTATATAGGTCTACAAGTCATATATATGGGCAACTCATTGATGATGTTGCAGGCAATACGCTGTTATCTCTAAGCTCATTAGATAAGGGAATTTCCAAATTAATAAATGGAAAGACCAAAACTGAGCAAGCAAGCATAGTAGGGGAAAAATTAGGTGAAAAGGCAGTTGCCGCCGGATATACTAAAGTTGTTTACGATCGTGGTGGGTACATATACACCGGAAGAGTAGCAGCATTTGCAGAAGGCGCAAGAAAAGCAGGATTGATTTTTTAGTAGGAGATAGATATGGCAAGGGAAAATAGAGATAGATTCAATAGAGAACCAAAAGAAGAGTTAATCATGAAGACTGTTGACTTGAAAAGAGTCGCTAAAGTTGTAAAAGGTGGTCGTAATATGAGATTTACAGCACTTGTTGTTGTAGGTGATGGAAAGGGTAGAGTGGGATGTGCGACTGGTAAAGCAAAAGAAGTTCCAGAAGCAATTGCGAAAGCTCAAAAGGCTGCGAAAGAAAATATGGTTACAATAGCGATGAAAGATACCACGATACCACACGAGGTAACAGGAGTCTATGGTCGTGGAAAAGTATTGATGATACCTGCCGAAGAAGGAACCGGTGTTATAGCGGGTGGCGCTGTGCGTGCGGTTCTCGAAGCATGTGGTATTGCGGACATCAGAACTAAAGCTATTGGTACAACAAATCCGATTAACTGTGTAAAAGCTGCTATAGAAGGATTGAAAAGTTTACGGACAGCAGAACAAGTTGCCGCAATTAGAGGCAAGACAGTAGAAGAGATATTAGGATAGGAGGTTCAAAATGGCTCAACTGAAAATTACTTTGAAGAAAAGCACTATAGGGTGTTTAAAAAACCAAATAGATACAGTAGCAGCTCTTGGACTTCGTAAAATAGGACAGTTCAAGATTCATGAAGACAATCCTGTGATTAGAGGGATGGTTTTTAGAGTACAGCATCTTGTGGAAGTTGAAGAATTAAAACAATAGGAGAAAAAGATGAAACTACATACAATTAAACCAGCAGATGGTTCTGTTAAACAATCTAAAAGAATAGGAAGAGGAATTGGTTCAGGCCACGGTAAAACTAGTACAAAGGGACACAAAGGACAGTGGGCAAGAAGTGGTGGTGGTGTTAGGCCTGGTTTTGAGGGCGGACAAATGCCTTTAGTTAGAAGATTACCAAAACGCGGATTTAAAAACATGTTTAAGTCTGAATTTAGTATAGTAAATGTGGGTTCTCTTGACGTGTTTGACGCTGGAACTGTTGTCGATGCGGATTTGCTATTAAATAGTAGAATTATTGGAAAAATTGAAAAAGATGGGTTAAAGGTTTTAGGAGAAGGCGAATTAACTAAGTCTTTAACTGTGAAGGCTGCTAAATTTTCAAAAACAGCTATTGAAAAAATCGAAAAAGCAGGTGGAAAAATAGAGGTGCTCTAATGTTTAGAACTATCGTTAATGCTTTTAAAGATGCCGATATAAGAAAAAGAATTCTAATTACATTAGGATTTGTTCTTATGTATAGAATTGGTTGCTTTGTACCAATACCAGGTCTCGATATAGGACAAATGATGAACAAGGTCATCACGGATGATTTCTTCATGTTGTTATCTGCAATAACTGGATCTGCGTTCTCAAATGGTACTGTTTTTGCACTGGGAATCGTTCCATTTATAAACTCTTATATAATTATGGAATTATTGACTCTAGTTATACCAAAGCTTGGCAGGCTTGCAAAAGAAGGCGAAGAAGGTAGGAAAAAGATAACGCAATATACTAGATATCTAGCGATACTACTAGCACTTGTGCAAGCTATTGGAATTATTTTCTTATGGAAAGATTATATTGTTCCAGTATTTGGGACTTCAACAAATCCGGAATCGCAACAAATTAACCAGGTATTTACTATGATATGTATTGTGTTGATACTAGTTGGTGGTTCTTCACTTGTACTGTGGATAGGTGAAAGAATTACTGAGTATGGTATAGGAAATGGAACATCGTTAATAATATTTGTTGGTATCGTTTCTTCGTTAGGAATGACTATAATGAATGCTATATTGTCAATTGCAGGTGGCGGATCTTCCGATACAACAGGCGTATGGTATTTATTAGGTTTTTTCGTCCTTCTATTCTTGCTAATATTTGCTATTGTTTATGTAGATATGTCAGAAAGAAGAGTGGGAGTTATATATTCTGGTGGAAGGGTTGTTGGCAATAGACAAACCCAATCCCAAACAACTTACATACCACTAAAGGTTAGTGCAAGTGGTGTTATGCCTATAATTTTCGCTTCATCACTAATTACTTTCCCACAAATGATAATTCAATTTGCGGGTGCTTCGACATCTAAGTTTGGAATATTTTGGTCAACATGGTTTGGTTCTAATGGACACTTATACTCAGTGTTTATGTTTTTCCTAATTATATTCTTTTCTTATTTTTATGCACAAATACAGTTTGACCCAGATGATGTCGCAAAAAACTTAAAAGAAAGAGGTGGTACGCTTGTAGGAGGCATTTCTCCCGGTAAGCCTACTGCAGATTATTTAAGAAGAATTAATAATAGATTAACATTGTTCGGAGCTCTTTATTTAGCTGTAATATCATTAATTCCAACATTAATACTACAACAGGTCGCTGGATTCAAGGACCTGGGACTAGGGCAGGCGTTTTCAGCTACAGGGTTACTAATTGTTGTTTCGGTCTCATTAGAGTTTGACAAGCAACTACAAGGACAATTATTAGTGAAGAGTAATAGGGGATTTTTAAAATAATGAAATTCGTATTGTTAGGAGCGCCAGGAGCTGGAAAAGGCTCACAGGCTGCAGTTATGGCAGATTATTATAAGATACCTCATATATCCACAGGGGATGTGTTTAGAGCTCATCTCAAAGCAGGTACGGAGATAGGAGTGTTAGCAAAAAGTTATATGGATAAAGGACTGCTTGTTCCCGATGATGTTGTTGATAAAATAGTTGAACAGAGACTAGCTGAATCTGATTGTGTAAGAGGATTTATTCTAGATGGCTACCCCCGTACGATTCCCCAAGCTGAAGCTTTGAGTACGGTAACAGATTTAGACTATGTTGTTGATATAGTAGTTGCAAATGATATTGTAATTAAAAGGATTTCGGGAAGAAGAATGTGCATGTGTGGCGCTACTTATAACACAAATTCATATAATTCACCGTTGTGCGAAAAATGTGGCAAGCAATTATATCAAAGAGAAGATGATAAGAAAGAAACAGTCTTAAAAAGATTAGAAGTATATGAGAAAAATACAGCACCGTTAATAGAATATTATCAGGAAAAGGGATTGCTAATACAAATTGACGGTGGGGAGAGTGTAGAAAAAACATTTGAAAACTTACAAAAAGCTTTGGCGACTAAATGATTACTATTAAAACTGAGCAAGAAATTGAATATATGAGGCAAGCAGGAGCAATAGTAAGAGATGTGCTCTTAATTGTAGAAGAACATGCAAAACCGGGTGTAACGACTAGAAAACTCAATACAATTGCTTATGATTATATTAAAAAATGTAATGCATCTCCATCTTTTCTAGGTTATGGAGGTTTCCCAGGAGCGATTTGTACTTCTATAGATGAGGAGGTTGTACATGGTATACCATCTGACCGAATCTTAGAAGAGGGTACTATTCTTAAAGTGGACGCGGGTGCAATAGTTGGAGGATACCATGCCGATGCGGCGCGATCGATAGCTATCGGAGAAATAGACTCTTTACGCGAGAAACTTATGGATGTATGTAAACAAAGTTTTTTTGTTGGGGTAGATATACTGAAAGCTGGAGTTAGATTGGGTGACTTAGGATATGAGATACAAAGCTATGTAGAAAGCTATGGTTTTTCAATTATTAAGCAGTTGGCAGGGCACGGTATAGGCAAAAACTTGCATGAGGATCCCGATGTACCCAATTATGGTATAAAAGGCAGAGGCCTAAGGTTAGAAAAAAACATGGTGATAGCAATAGAACCAATGATAAGTGCCGGTGGCAGTAGAATAAAAATATTGGAAGACGATTGGACTGTTGTAACTAAGGATGGTTCTTTGTCTGCACATTATGAAAATACTGTTGTTATTGGAGATGAAGGAATAGAAATATTAACATTATAATAAAAATGAAAAGAGTAAAAGTTTTAGCATTAGGTGAGGTTGTTTTTTCTTTATCAGGTAGGGATGCAGGTAGATTTTACCTGGTAACAGAAATAATAGATGACGAATATGTAAGTATTGTTGATGGGAATTTACGAAGAGTAGATTCTCCTAAAAAGAAGAAAATAAAGCACTTAAAGACAGAGGGTGTGGTTATTGATAAAATTAGAGAAAAATTAGAACAAGATAAGAAAATATTTGACGCTGAAGTAAAGAGTGCTTTAAGACCCTATAATGGATCAATATAGGAAGCACATGATAAGCACACGATACCTCAATAAAAAGTAACAGGAGAAAAGATGTCTAAAGAAGGTATTATTGAAGAAGAAGGTACAGTTATAGAAGTCTTGCCGGGCACAAAGTTTAAGGTTGAGTTACAGAGCGGGCGGGTTGTTATGGCATATCTATCTGGGAAAATGCGCCAGAGCTTTATAAAAGTAACCGAAGGCGACCGAGTAAAAGTTGCTTTTGGGCAGTATGATTTTACAATGGGTAGAATCACCTATAGACATAAAAAATAGGAGGCAAAAAATGAAAGTAAGACCATCGGTAAAAACTATGTGTGATAAATGCAAAATAATTAAACGTAATGGCAAGGTTATGGTTATTTGTTCTAAATATCCTAACCATAAACAAGTACAGGGTTAATATTAGTTGTCACGGTTAAATCAATTGCAATAATATGTCTTACCGTGATATACTTGCTTTTGGTTTTGGAATTAAAATCATTGAAGCGGCTGAACTCTGTGAAGGGTAGAAACAATGATTTAAATATATATAATTATAAAATAATTTGGAGGATATTAAATGGCTCGTATTGCAGGTGTAGACTTACCCCGTGAAAAGAGGGTTGAAATAGGTCTTACTTATATCTACGGAATAGGTAGAGTAACATCTCTTAAAGTTCTTGCAGAATGCGAAATTGACCCAAACACTCGTGTGAAAGATCTATCTGAAGACGATGTGGTAAAAATTCGTGCATGTCTAGAAAACCACTATAAAGTAGAAGGAACACTTCGTTCAGAAGTTAGTCAAAACATTAAAAGGTTACAAGATATAGGTTCTTATAAAGGCATAAGGCATAGAAAGGGGTTGCCCGTTCGTGGACAATCTACAAAAACAAATGCACGTACGCGAAAAGGACCTAAGCGCACGGTAGGCCGTGCTAAGAAGGCCAAGTAAATAGTTAATAGGAGGCAATTTTATGGCAGCTAAAAAAAGAACAGCTATAAAAAGAAGAAGAGATTTAAAAAAGATTGAAAAGGGGCAAGCACATATCTATGCTTCATTCAATAATACTATAGTTACAATTACAGATATGGATGGGAATACCATAAGTTGGTCATCTTCTGGTAAAATGGGAATGCGCGGAAGTCGTAAATCCACACCATATGCTGCTCAGACTGTTGCTGAAGACGCGGCAAATATAGCAAAGGAACATGGACTTAGAACAGTCGAAGTATATATTAAAGGACCAGGGCAAGGAAGGGAATCTGCTATTAGAGCTTTTGAAAGATGTGGATTAGAAGTAACAATGATTAGAGACGTTTCTCCCATTCCACATAATGGATGCCGTCCACCCAAAGTTAGAAGGTTATAATTTAGGAGGCAGTTAACATGGCAAGATATACAGGCCCAGTTTGCAAACTATGCAGGCGCGAAGGGAGTAAATTATTTTTGAAAGGTGATAGATGCATGAGTGAAGGGTGTCCGTTTAACAAAAACGTTACGCCTATTGCTCCAGGGCAGCACGGAGCATCTAGAAAAAAGAGAACTGAATATGGTATTCAGTTAAGAGAAAAACAAAAGACAAAGAGAATATATGGACTACTTGAAAGTCAATTCCGTAGTTATTATGATAAAGCAAGTAACATGAGGGGAGTGACTGGTGAAAACATGCTTATTTTGATAGAGAGAAGGCTGGATAATGTAGTTTATCGTATGGGAATAGCTACAAGTCGTGCGCAGGCTAGACAATTGATAGCTCATGGGCACATCTGTGTAAACGGTAAGAAGGTAGATGTTCCGTCATTTTTAGTGAAAGAGAATGATATTGTTTCAGTAAGGACTAGCAAGCAAGAAAAATCATTTTTTAAAGATTTAAAGACAATGAAAGCGTCAAATCTTCCCAAATGGCTTACATTTGATCCGGTTACATTAACTGGAAAAGTAGAAAAACTACCAGTTCGAGAAGATATAGATGTAGAGATTTCAGAACACTTAATTGTTGAGTTATACTCTAAATAATAGGGAGGAAAACATAAATGTTGGAAGTAATTAAACCTAAGATATTAGTGGAAGAAGTAGACAACGGTGCTGAAGCTTGGTTTACGGTTGAGCCTTTAGAGAGAGGAAACGGGATTACAATAGGTAACAGCTTGCGTAGAGTTTTAAGTACTGCTCTTCCTGGTGTAGCGATTATCGGAGTTAAAATTAGTGGCGTTTCTCATGAATACTCAACTATTGAAGGCGTAAGAGAAGATGTAATGGAAATAGTACTCAATCTTAAAGAGATTGCTGTAAAAGCTGCGGATTTAGATAAGTTTGAAACAGTTACTGCTAGGCTAGTCAAGAACGAAGCGGGCGTAGTTTCTGCTGGAGATATTCAAATGCCTTTAGGTGTCGAGGTTACAAACAAATCTGCATATATTTGTTCCTTAGATGATAAAGCAAGTCTTGATATGGAGCTAGTAATCGGTGCTGGAAGAGGTTATAAATCTGCAAAAGATAACAATCCTTCTTCATCTCCAATAGGCTATATCCCAATCGATAGCTTTTTTTCTCCAGTTAAGGCTGTTAAATATGAGGTTTCAAGTACCCGTGTTGAGCAATCTATAGATTATGACAAATTAAAGGTTTTCGTTAAAACAAATGGAGCCGCAACTGCAAAAGAGGTAGTGTCATTAGCTGCAAAACTACTTAATAATCACTTGGATTTATTTATAAATCTAGTAGATGGTATGGAAGAAAAAAATGTTTTTGAGGAAGTAACGCAAGAAGAAGCTGCCCAAGATTATTCAAAGCGCAGTATTGAGGAACTAGAACTTTCAGTAAGACCATTGAATTGCTTAAAGAGACATGGTGTATTCTATATTGAACAATTAATCAATATGACAGAGGACGAAATGCTAAAGGTTAGGAATTTAGGCAAAAAATCTTTAGAAGAAGTTCTAGAAAAACTTGAACTAACAGGGCTGTCTTTAAGAAAGAAGGAAGACTAAGGAGAGATATTAATATGACTAAGAATAAAAAATTAGGCAAAAGAACTAGTATTAGAATGTCTATTCTAAGGAGTCAAGCAAGTGAGTTGCTTTGGCACGGAAAGATTGAAACAACAGTAGATAGAGCTAAATCCGTGCGTAGAATCGCAGAAAAGATAGTCACGCTAGGAATTAATACCTATGAAGATACAGTTAAAGTAAATAAAGATAAACTGAACAAAAAAGACGAAACAATTAAAGTTGAGTATGTAAATGATGGCCCCAAGAAGTTGGCAGCACGTAGGAAAATGATGGCAATTTTAAGGGATCTTAAAGAGATTCAAGGCGAAAATGAAAAGAAAGCAGATTATAAAAAAAGAGTTGCTGATATTAAATATCCATTAATTGAGAAGGTTTTTCGTGAGTATGCACCAAAATATGCTGCAAGAAAAGAAGAATTAGGGACAGGTGGTGGATACACAAGAATTATTAGGCTAGGAAACAGACGAGGCGATAATGCAGAGAAATGTATCTTAGAAATGATAGACTAAGATTCAATAATCTAACATTCAGAGGCCGTTGGTTTACTCCGACGGCCTTTTTTATATTAAACCGATACTTACATGCGCGCATGTACGAATAATTGACTATAATAGTATCAATGTGATAATATTTTATCAACCATGGAGGCAATATGATTATTCTTCTAGACATAGGTAATACGAACATAAAGATAGGGATTGTAGAAAATTCCGAAATCGTTTATACGTGGCGAATAGCAAGCGATCATAGTAAGACCGCGGATGAGTTTGGTATGATTTTTTATGATCTGTTTGCTAATATACGCAGATCTTTTGACGATGTTGAAGGTATTATTATGAGCTCGGTTGCCCCTGCTTTAAATTATACGATAGAGCATATGTGTTCATATTATCTAAAACATAAACCCATAACAGTCAATTGTTCTTTAAATTTAGGAATTGAATTAGGATATACTAATCCTGAGGATTTGGGTGCTGATAGGATAGTCAATTCTGTTGCAGCATACAAAATTTATGGAGGTCCATGCTTAGTTGTAGACTTCGGAAGTGCTACTACGTTTAATTTAATAACGGGAACTGGGGTGTTTGCAGGCGGAGCTATAGCTCCTGGGATTAAAACTAGTGCTGAGGCGCTAACTAATACAGCAGCAAAGCTCCCTCGCATTGAACTGGTGAAACCCGAAAATATTATAGCAAAAACAACTATAGAAAATATGCAATCGGGTATAATTTATGGCTTTACGGGTTTGGTCGAGGGGATTGTAAATGGCATGAAGCGCGAAAGCAATTTTGACAATTTAAAAGTTATAGCAACCGGTGGGATGAGTCAATTAGTGGGTAGTAATGGGAATATTTTTGATAAAATAGATAGGGCATTATCTCTCAAAGGACTTAAGATATTATATGAATTGAATGTTTAAATTTGTTCGTCAAAGTAATTTAACAACTGACATAAATAGAAGGTATTAAGGAGAGTAAGTATGAAAAAAGTAGGGGTTGCATTATTGGGATTAGGAACGGTAGGTGGAGGCACGTACCAAATTTTAACAAGCATGAAAGAAAAAATAAAACAAACTGAAGGCGTAGATATTGATGTGCTATACATTATAGATAGGAACAAAGATCGTGCAAAAAAGTTTGGACTTGACCCCAAAATGATCTCAGAAGATTTTGATGCGGTACTGAAAGACGATAGAGTTAGTATTATTGCTGAGTTTTTTGGTGGCATTGAGCCTGCTAGAACCTATTTACTAAAGGCATTAAAAGCTGGGAAAAGCATTGTTACTGCCAACAAAGAGATGTTTTCTAAACACTGGCATGAGTTAGAGTTGGCCGCGGTTGAAGGAAATGCAGGTTTGTATTTTGAAGCTACTTCTGCAGGCGGCGTGCCTATAATTAGAGCGTTAACAGAAAGTATGCAAGGAAATGAAATATTATCAATTCAGGGCATTGTAAACGGTACAACCAATTACATATTAACCAAGATGGCTGACGAAGGTAGAGACTATCTAAGTGTTTTAAAAGAAGCTCAAGATTTAGGGTATGCCGAAGCAGATCCAACAGCCGATGTTGATGGATATGATAGTATGTATAAACTATCTATTTTATCTTCGCTATGCTTTAAAAAGAGAGTGCCAATAGATGTAATATACAGAGAGGGGATTTCAAGCATAGAAAAAATAGACATAGAATATGGAAGCAGGTTTGGTTACACATTGAAATTGTTGGCCATAGGTAAAATGAATAATGGCAAAATTGAGGCAAGGGTACACCCGTCATTTATATCTAATGATAACCCGTTAGCAAGTGTCAAAGGTTCATTTAATGCAGTTTTGATTAACGGCACAAACGTAGGCGATGTTATGCTCTATGGAAGAGGGGCTGGTGACTTGCCAACGGGATCTGCGATTGTGTCAGATATAGTTTTTTGTGCACAGCAAACTAAACATAAGGTAATGCGGTTTGGCAGGGTTAATGTAGAAGAAGATTTTGAGGATGATTTTGAATGCGAGTACTATGTGAGAATGAATGTAGTTGATAAGCCAGGAGTTTTAGCAAAAATAGCAGCTACTTTTGGGAAGTACGAGGTTTCCATAAACAGTGTAGAGCAAATAGCCGCTAAAGGTGCTGCAGACATTGTGTTTATGATTCATAAAACACAAGAAAGTGCAATTTCAAAAGCTATTAAAGAAATAAAGTCGTTGGATATAGTTAATAAAGTTAATTCCCTTATTAGAGTTTTGTAAATTAAAAGGGATATAATGGAAATACATTGTAAGTATTGAAGTAAAAGTTGACATGAACAAAAAGGCACTACGTTTATTGCAGTATATTATTAACAATTCAGTAGAAGGGGAGTTTGTGGTATTAAGCAAGCTGGAGGTTAAATCTGCCTTAAACGACCAGATTGAAAGTTTAGAAGAACTGGATGGGCTAATAAGGTATTTGGAATTAAAAAAATATATAGATATAAAGTTAAATGACAACAATAGTGTAGTTGTTAAACCTTCACTAAGCGGATTAGTTGTCGCTGGAAGTGAGAAGTCCGATAACGTGAGTGGAGTTATAAGCTTGAAAGAAAGTAATTTTAGGCATTTTATTTCAGGTTTAGTTGGCGGTATTTTAGGGGGAATAATAGTTGCCACAGTGGTTGCGATAATAATAATTTTTAGAGGAAGGGTGTGACATAATATTTTGTCATATATGTAGATATGTTATTGGGGAAAAAAGAAAAAATTTTAATGGAAACAATTTTTAAGTTGGCGTCAAAAACGGGTCAATGCATAGTTTCAGCCATTGAAATATTAGAAAAAATCCCCTATAAATATGATTTTCGAAAAGAAGATTTGGATAAAACCTTGGATGCTTTAAGGTTAGAGGGCTATTTTGAATATGATATAGCTCACAGGAAGGACGAAACCGTTTACGTAATAGCGCTGAAAGATCTTGGTAAAGCATATGAGCGTGATAAAAAAACAGCCCGCAAAAAGTTATATATACGTCTAGGTATTGCAGTATTAGTGGCTATAGTTGGATATCTCGTAAAAGTAATTATTGACGCTATAATTTGATGCTTAATTATTTTTGTTATAAGTTCCAAAAACAATACTAATGTAATGATCGTTTTTTTGCACATAGACTCTCAAGCGAATTTTGTTTATTTAAACAATGAAAAGGTGCGTAATATTAGGCAGAAAAGTAAGTAAAATTGCCTATTTTATGCTAGTATATATTATATGAGCAAAGAACATGAATTCGAGTTGGTTTCTAATTATTCGTTAGCAGGGGACCAGGAGGGAGCGGTCACAAAACTAACTGAGGCTGTAAACAGAGGAGATAAAACCTCTGTTTTATTAGGTGTTACCGGAAGTGGGAAAACATTTACAATGGCAAACATAATACAAAACACCCAAAGACCGACACTAGTTATGGCTCACAACAAAACATTAGCAGCTCAACTTTGTAATGAATTTAGAGAACTTTTCCCTAAAAATAGAGTTGAATATTTTGTTTCATACTATGATTATTATCAGCCAGAAGCATATATCCCAAGAAGTGATACATATATAGAAAAAGATATTGCGATTAATGATGAAATTGATAAGTTAAGACATAGCGCCACTTCATCACTAGGAGAAAGAAGGGATGTGATTGTCGTTTCTTCTGTATCATGTATTTATGGATTAGGTGCCCCAGAAACATATTTTAGAAACGTTATCTCTATCCGAGAGGGGGACTATATAAATAGGGATGAATTGATAGATAGATTAGTTTCAAATCAATATAACAGAAACGATTTTGAACTTACGCGATCGACATTCAGAGTGCGTGGGGATATTTTAGAAATATTCCCCTCAGATTCTTCAAATATTGCAATTAGGGTTGAGTTTTTTGACGATTTTGTAGAGAAGATTTCAGAGTTTGATGTTGCCACAATGAAAGTACATAATGTAGTTTCACATGTTGCAATATTCCCTGCTTCGCATTACGTAGTGGGCGATACTCCGTTGGAAGATATCCTTTATACGATAGCAGAAGACATGAAGAAACAGGAAAGGTTTTTTATTGAACAAGGTAAACTTATAGAAGCACAAAGAATAAAGGAGAGAGTAAATTACAATATAGAAATGATCAGGGAGATTGGATATTGTAATGGTATTGAAAACTATTCTAGGTATTTTGATGGTAGAAAACCTGGGGAGCCACCATTTACATTGCTGGATTATTTCCCTAGTGATTTTTTACTGTTTATAGATGAAAGCCATATGACCATACCTCAGATTAGGGGGATGTATAATGGTGACAAATCTAGGAAGAAGAATTTAGTTGACTATGGTTTCAGATTGCCAGCGGCATATGATAATAGACCCCTAAACTTTAATGAATTTAATAAAAGGGTTAATCAAATGATCTGTGTCTCTGCCACTCCCGCGGATTATGAGTTGGAGAGATCTGCTGTGGTAGCAGAACAATTGATAAGACCAACAGGTCTAATAGATCCTAGTATAGAAGTTCGGAAAACTGAGGGGCAGATGGATGATTTGATTTCGGAAATAAATAAGGCAAAATCAAATTCAGGGCGTGTTTTAATAACAACGCTAACAAAAAAGATGGCAGAAAACTTAACTAATTACTTAATTGAAAATAATATAAAGGTTGAATATATGCATAGTGACATTGAAACTCTAGAGAGAATAGAAAAAATTACTCGATTACGAAAAGGTGACATAGATGTCATTGTTGGGATTAATCTGTTAAGGGAAGGGCTTGATATCCCTGAAGTGCAATTGGTCGCAATTTTAGACGCTGATAAGGAAGGTTTTTTACGGTCTCGTTCTTCACTAATTCAAACTGTTGGTAGAGCGGCTAGAAATAAGGATGCTGTTGTTATAATGTATGCAGACAAAATGACTAAAAGCATGCAGGAAGCGATAGATGAGACAGAAAGAAGAAGAAAGATTCAGATTCAGCACAATATTAAAAATAAAATAACACCGAAAACAATTATTAAACCAATTGTTAATACATTATTAATAACACAAAAAGTCGCAAAAGAGTCTGTTAAATTAAACAAAAAAGAAATAAATGCAGAAATAGAAAGGCTTTATGGACTTATGAAGGTTGCTTCATCAACATATGATTTTGAAAGCGCAATAGTAATAAGAGACAAAATAGCAAGATTGAAGGAGCAAAGAAGCAAATAATAATTAGGGAACAATGGATGTTGGGTTTATTTCATCAATCATAGAAGGAATTAAGTAGACTAACTAATAGTAGCGAGGAAAGTGGTATAAAATGCTAGACAGTATTTTTGTAAAAGGGGCAAAAGAAAATAACTTAAAGAATATAGATGTAGAGATTCCCAGAAACAAGTTGGTTGTGTTAACAGGGCTTAGTGGAAGCGGTAAATCTTCTTTAGCATTCGATACAATTTTTGCAGAAGGACAAAGGAGATATATGGAGAGCTTGTCTAGTTATGCGAGGCAGTTCCTAGGGCAAATGCAAAAGCCAAACGTAGAATATATAGATGGTTTATCTCCTGCTATTTCGATTGATCAAAAAACAACCTCCCACAATCCTAGATCTACTGTAGGAACAGTTACGGAGATATATGATTATTTTAGATTATTGTTTTCAAGTATAGGTGTACCACATTGTCCTAGTTGCGGAAAAGAAATAAAAGCGGTGTCAGTAGATCAAATCAGCGATATGATAATGAGTTCTTCAGAGGGTAGTCGTGTAATATTAATGTCACCTGTTGTAAATGGAAGAAAAGGTGAGCATAAAAAGATTTTTGAGTCTTTAAAAACTGAGGGCTTTGCGAGAGTTAAAGTAGATGGTGAAATTAAAAGTTTAGATGAAGAAATTACGCTTGAAAAAAACATAAAGCATTATATTTCAGTTGTTATAGATAGGATTATTGTAAAACCCGATATGCAACGTCGGTTAAACGACAGTGTAGAAATTGCCCTTAAGACATCAGGCGGTTTAATTATAGTGGAAATAGATGGGAAAGAAACGTTATATTCCACCAAATTCACCTGCCCTGAATGCGATATTTCAATCCCAGAATTATCACCAAGAATGTTTTCTTTCAATAGCCCCTTTGGAGCATGTCCAAAATGTACAGGTTTAGGAGTTTGCATGGAGGTAGATCCAGATAAATTAGTTCCTGACGAAACATTGACTTTAAAAGATAAGGCTATTAAGATTAGCGGATATGCGTTAATGGAATATCCGTATATAGTAAAGAAGACAACAAGAGTTTTGAGCGAAAAATATGGTTTTTCGCTAAATACTCCTTGGAAAGATTTAGATAATAAAGTAAAAGACATGCTGTTATATGGAAATGGAATAAAAGAATCTTCTTTGGAAGAGTATAGATCCAACCTTTTCAAGTCAGATCAGAGTGAGTTTTTTATAGGGTTTGTGAATATGCTCAAAGATAGATATGAAAACTCAAAGTCTGATTATGTGAAATTAGATATAGAAAAATATATGACGCCAATACTTTGTGATGAATGTAATGGAAAGCGGTTGAGAAGGGATGTATTATTTGTGACCGTAGGCGGTCGAAACATAGCAGAGCTTACAGAGATGCCTATTACAATGTTATATAATTGGTTTCAACAATTAAAATTGTCAAAAACTGATGAAAAAATAGCTGAACAAATAATAAATGAAATTAGGGCAAGAATTAGTTTTTTAATAAATGTTGGACTTGGGTATTTAACATTATCAAGAATGAGTTCTACATTAAGCGGTGGAGAAAGCCAGAGAATAAGACTAGCAACACAAATAGGGAGTGGTTTAATGGGAGTTATATACATCCTAGATGAGCCAAGCATTGGACTACATCAAAGAGATAATAAAAAGTTATTAAACTCATTATTAAAATTAAGAGATAGCGGAAATACACTGATTGTTGTAGAACATGATGAAGAAACGATTAGAATAGCAGATCATATTATTGACATAGGTCCTCAAGCTGGGGAAAAAGGTGGATATTTGGTAGCCCAGGGTACAGTTCAGGATATAATGGACGAGCCTGCCTCTATTACGGGAGACTATCTTGCTGGAAGACGATTTATAAACACACCAGAAAGTTATAGGAAGGCAACGGATAAATTTATTACGATTGTTGGTGCTAGGCAAAATAATTTAAAGAATGTTACAGTAGATATCCCTATAGGATTGTTCACAACGATAACAGGGGTTTCAGGAAGTGGTAAATCTTCTTTGATTATAGATGTGCTGTATCCATATCTTGCAAGGAAGCTTAATGCTTCTAATATTAGATTAGGCGATTGCGAACGAGTTGATGGTTTGGAAAATATTGATAAAGTCATTGTTATAGACCAAAGTCCTATTGGGCGAACACCGAGGTCGAATCCTGCAACATATACAGGTGTTTTTACTAACATTAGGAGTTTATTTGCCATGACACCAGATGCTAAAGCGCGTGGATACAAAGCTGGTAGATTTAGCTTCAATATCAAGGGTGGAAGATGCGAAAACTGTAAAGGCGACGGAAGTTTATTAATTGAGATGCATTTTCTACCAGATGTATATGTTAAATGTGAAGTTTGCGATGGTAGGCGCTACAACAAAGAAACTCTTGCTGTTAAATATAAAGGAAAATCGATTTTCGATATCTTAGATATGACAGTAGATAGAGCTTGTGATTTTTTTGCAAACATACCTCAAATTTATAATAAAGTTAAATCTCTGCAAGATGTAGGGCTTGGTTATATAAGGCTGGGACAGCCATCGACAACTCTTTCTGGTGGAGAGGCTCAGAGAGTTAAGTTGGCAACTGAATTAAGTAAAAAGCATACTGGTAAAACACTCTATATTCTAGATGAGCCAACAACGGGACTACATATTGCTGATGTTGAAAAATTATTGATAGTTTTACAGAGGTTAGTAGATAGTGGCAACACGGTCATTGTTATTGAGCATAATTTGGACGTAATAAAGACTTCAGACTTCGTAATTGATTTAGGGCCTGAGGGAGGGGACGCGGGTGGATATGTCGTAGCTTCAGGCACCCCGAATGACATAAGAAACAACAAAGATAGTTTTACAGGGCAAAGTTTGAAAGAGTTCATGTCTCAAAAAAACAAGTAATGAACTAAGAGACAATCCGCACATTACCATAAAGTAATTGTTAGTTTCTTATGAACAATTCACAAGTAAGAATTTAGCCTAAGGGTGGCCCTAATGGAGTGCTCTGGTGTTTGATGTTATCTTGCGTAGCGTCACCGGACATCAACGTTTTGACTTGTGGTGTTGTTTGTTTGTAAAAAAACTTTTGCAAGTGGGAAGTATATTAAATATGTCAAAAATATGTTTACAATTACCACAATAGTTTGTTTAGGCAGTCTAAAAACGAGAAAAGCCCAAAAAGTTTTATTTCCGCCCATCAATGGATAAAGGGCTAAAGAGTTGACTACCACCGTCGTAACAATATAAATTAGTAAATAACTCAATGCTATCTTGAATTGAGGTTTTATTTTAGGTATTTTAGAGATTAGTCCGGGGATAAACCCCATCATTGCAGCTCCTAAAGTAATTAATGGAAGTGTCCCGCCTTGCATTAAAGATGCAATTAGATCGGAAAGGCCACCAACCAATAGCCCAGAAACAGGTCCTAAAAATATTCCGGCAAGAACGCAAGTCGTATAAAAGATAGAAAATTTTTGTGCGCCTATAGTCAAACTAAGGAATTTAGCAACCAATCCAAGTGCTATAAAAATTGCGGTATACGCAATTTTTTTTGTTGAGAAAGATATTCTCTTTTTTTTGTTCATAAAAAAGTCCTCCTTGCAGAGAGGACAGCCATATTGAAAGACATCTTATAATTAATAAAAATCTTGCAACGGATGCGATGTGTTACCGCAGTTTTTTCTTTCGTTCACGGACGACATCCCATTCCATGACACTTAACGCAACACATCTACTCTGCGCATTAAGTATAGCATTCAACTCATGGTTTAGCAAATAGATAAGTAAATGAATCGTAAGTTAACGATCGTGCTCGGTTTGATAAATAATTCTTTGTGATGAGTTGTTGTGCTCTCGTCAATTTTAAGGTGCACACAATATATTTTGTTGTTTTTATGTGCTCGTTGTGATAATATTTTAATACTTATATTTCTTTAGTTTATAGTTTTGTCTTCAAAAGTTATATTTCAAGAGAAATATTTTACATATTTTTAAGTGATTAGATGGTGAAATGATGAGAAAAAACAAACCTATATTTTTTATTATCGCGACAATTATTACCTTTTGTCTTTTATTTGTGGTCGCATGCAAACCTCCTGTAATTGACGACAATATAGATAAAAAAGGAGAAGAGGAAACAGTTATTGATGGGCTCATAGTACCAAATGGAAGATTTGCTAATGCTGGGACCGCCTCATCTAAGCGCTATGTACAGTCAACTGTTACTGGTTGGACTGCGAAGAATGGTTCGAAATCTGTGGATTCAACTGGTGTTGAAATGGGAGTTATAAACTTAGACACAGAAAAATTTGAGCAAAACAAAGGTTTCATTAGTGGTTTTAATTCATATCCAGGGATTGCTCCTTCGACGCCAAAAGAGAATGATGTATTTGCCGATACAAATGCGTTATTAATTGGTATACCCAGTTCACAAGATGCTGGGTCACTACAGTTTAGTAGCGGTGATATAACCATACAAAAGAATGAGTATTATTTACTCAGCATTGATGTGTACACGGATCTTCAAAAAGAAGAGGGGTCTATGGAATCAGGGGCCGCTATCTGTATAACAGACGGTGCGTTTGTAGAATTTTTATCCATTGATACCAATAAAACATGGGATACTTATGAGATTTATATCAAGGGAAACAATTATGAAGATCTGAAGTTTAAAATTCAGCTTTGGTTAGGACATGGTCCTTCTAAAATTGGTTCCAATGATAACCCATATTTAACTAACGGTATTGTGTTGTACGATAACGTAGTGCTTGAAAAAATCGGGCAAGTAGATTACGAGGGAATAATTGCTACTGTTCCTAATCAACAGAAAATAAAGGATGAAGAAGGTAATGTAAAGACGAGTTTAGATCTTGCGTTTCCAGATCCAGCTATGACTCAATATACCCCATATGATGCGACAAGCACATATGCAGGATACACAAGCCATTATTACTCTGCAAAAAAAGGAGCATCGCCAAATTATAAATTTATTGTAGGGATGAGCGACTTATCAAAAACAGATAAAGAAGATTTTGATAACGAAAAAATAGGTTACGACGAGAGCAGTAATTCTACGTTCCCATTAGGTGTGTTTGATATGTCGAAGTTCTATACCTTTGAAGAAAATGTTCCTAAAAATGCGTATGCAGAAATATACAAAGATTTCAAGGCGCCCTTATATGAAGATTTTTACAAAAAAGACACGGATTCTACGTGGGCTTATGCTCTAGAAGGTAACAGTGATAACAATGGTAGATTGGCGGGCAGTGCATTTGACACAAGCGCACTACTCGTTTATCACCCTAAAAACAAGATTAGCGGGGCGGGTTTTCAAAGTAAGAAAAAGTTGGCAATTGAGAAGAATACATATTACAAACTATCTGTATGGGTTTATGTTTGGATACCAGAAATAGAAGAGCCCGTAGAGTTGAGTGAAGAAGACAAGAACGATCCTACAAAAGTGAGTAAATATGAGGAAGAACTTGCAGCTTATAACAAGTACATTGAATTTTACAATAAGGATAAAGATGTATCCGCAACGTTTAAACTTACTGGCGCAAGTATATCTAAAAACGTTAAACTCGAAGCTAAATCGACGGGTTGGGGTAAGTGGCAACAGTTAACACTTAAAGTCAAAGGGAATGAACTTTCAGCTAGACAAGTGAACATAGAGTTTTGGTATGGTGAAGGCAAGTGGGGAGAAGATACTCTCTACCCGGGAGCTTGCTTGTTTGATAATTTGACAATTGAAAAGTATACAGAAGAAACTGTTGATAACGCTGCAGACTTTTACCAGTTATCAGTATTGCAGCAGGGAGACTATAAACATTTTGGTTTGATAGATAATGGCACCGTATCTAGTGAAGGTTTTACTGAATTAGACGATTCTAACACGCTATGGAAACATAAAGTTGAAGATACAAGAACTAATGCCACTGACTATTCATCAGGAATTATTGGCGGGCATAGTGAATTTATTGACGCTACGGATTCTAGTGATATAACAGGATTGGAAGGGCTGGCTGGCGGACCAAAAACAATTAAAATCATGTATAACGGAAATGAAACTCCATTAGATGTTTTTATGATAAATCATATTAGACCAACAGCATCGAGCGCAGAATTCGTTATAACCGACGAAGCAATAACCGCAGAGCCTGAAATAGAAAAATTGTTAAAAGTGAACCCTAATAGTTTCTATAGGTTTTCTATGTGGGTCAAAACCTATGGGCTTGTAAAAGGAAAGGGAGCAAATGTTGAAATTAAGCCTAGTACAGGAGCTGCGTTAGCTAGTTTCAAAGATATATATACAGAGGATTGGTCGGAACTGGTTTTATATGTTCAAGGACGCTCCGTTGACGCGGAAAGGCTTAGCATTTCAGTATCTCTTGGCAGCGGGGATATTTATAATCCAGATAACCATGTGCAAGGAGCATTTTTCTTAACCGCAATGGTATGGCAAAAGATAGAATACACAGAGTATAAAAGTGCTGTGTCATCTAACTCAGATACGTCAACCCCTAGGGTAGAAAAGAGGACAATCAGTGAAAGTTCTACTAATACTGCAACTATAACCAATGGTTTTTTCCAGCAGATTGATAGTTCTAATTATGATGACAAAACCCTTTTTGACGAAGATGGAAATTTAATTGGAGTCGCCAAACCATCGAGCTGGAATAAAAATGAAGCTAAAGCGACGTTGAGTGCTCCCGCACCGAAGTTGTCGGATAATCACGTGACTTTGAGTTGGGATCCTGTAGATAAGGCAACAAAGTACTTTGTATTCATGAATGGCTACAAGGCGGATGATGATTCTAAAGCTGAAGATGATGTGCTGGTAGACGTTACCGCGGGGACAAGTTACACAATTACATACAACAGCACATATTATGTGAGGGCTGTAGGGGGAGTTGAAGGACAAGAAAGGATGTTTTCCGCAAAATCTGCAACTCAAAAAGCAACAAAGGTAACTACGAACACTTTACCTGTTAAATATAACGGAGAAGATAAGGACTGGTTTGATATAAAATTAGGAGTGGTTAATTATAAGCACTATACGGGCTTTGAGCAGTTAGAAAAGGATAATATGTATGGAAATCCAGAGTTAGGTGACTATAAAAGTGTAGCAAGCGATAACCTGTTGTATATTAGCAGTGATTTAGACACTTTTGTGGGTTACACAATGTCGAGCTACCACACCGCGTATAAAGGTAAGTATTACGTAGTAAGTGTTTGGGTTAAAACTATAGGCAATGCAAAGGCTTCTGTAACGTTAAAAGATCCCTCATCCGCCCTTGCACTTACAAAGTATCCGAACAGTAATTTTGATGTTAATGGAGAGCATGTTGGGTTTGTTAACATCAACACAAATAATAGATGGGTGCAATATAGATTCTTAGTCAAGCCAGGGTTTACAGATGGGAAAATAACAATTGAATTATATTTAGGCAATAGATATGCTGAGGAGATTTCTTCAGGTGAAGGCGAGGGTAATATTAAGTATTCCCAAGGATTATCAAGGGGCACTGTACTTTTTGATGATGTAAATGTTGAAGAAATTGAATCCTTAAGCAAGTTTAATTTACAAGCTTATGGTTTTGCGGACCTCACTGATGTGGAAAAGGAAGATTATTTAGAAGAGGATAAGAGAGAAGAGCCATATATTTTAAAAGTTAATAATGAGTACACAAATTCGTTCTACAACAACGAGTATGTGTTTAAAGTAGTAGAATTAATAACCGACAGTTTTGATAATTACACAGATGCGACTGACGACTACAATGGTCACGTACCGGGTGCATATACACATAGAGACGCAACGGATGCAAGTGGCTATAAAGTGCCGACCGAAGATAATATTCCAGATATGCTATACGGGGTGTATAATTCTAGGAAACTCACAGATAAAGTAATCGAGTATTTAGTCGCAACGGGATTTGAAGAGGCTGAAATTACTCAATTTTTACAAGAAGGTACAACAGGTAATGGCGCTAATTTCTTATTGATGGCGAACATGGTTGATAACGGACAACTTTATGAGTTAAAGTCGGGGTTTGATGTTGAAGCCGCAACATACTATAAAATTACATTTAGTGCAAAAGCATTGGTTGCTGATGGCAAGGCTCCCGAGTTCCGGTTTATATATGGAAATGATACAACTAAATGGTCAACAATTAAGATATCCACTAAAACTATTAAAGAGTATGAGTTTTATGTATTTAATGAAGATGAAAAATCGCCTGTTACAAACAATAAAATATCCTTCCATTTAGGAACAAATGATGGCATTAAGGAATCTATAGATACCAAAGATTTCTTTAAGGGGATATTAGTAGTTGATGATATTACTATTACCAAGCTGGAAGCTACGGAAGAAACTGCTAATCAGTATGCAAGCGTAGACGCATCGCTAAAACATTCCTTTGAGGCTAAAGAGTTAGCCCCAGATGATGGCACCGGCGAAGAGCCGGAGGATTCCAAAAAGAAAGAAGTTGATCCGCAACTATGGCTGCTTGTATCCTCTGTAGTAATTGGCGCAATACTGCTTATAACTGTTATTGTTCTTCTTGTTCGTAGAGTTGGTAAGAAAATGTCAAAGAACAAAAAAGTTGTTATACAAAGTAAGCTTCCAGTAGAGGGGCCCGTAAAACAAAAAGCTGAGCCCTCAAAGAGAAGACAAGAATCTCAAGAAATTGATAGGTTCGACGACTAATGAGTTTGGGTTTTTAACGAATTAGAAAAATTAGACAGATTAACTAGATATTTAGCACTGCTTAGAAAATAAGTAGTGCTATTTATTATGCAAATATACTGAATGTAGGCATGGAATAATATGTTTTTTGAAAGTTTGACTGTTTACTTATTATATATTATGTAGTATAATCTTTATGATTTTATTGAGGCGTAATATTTAGCAAACGCTGCTTAAGTATTTTAAAATAACTATCATTTACGGAGGAAATAATTGATACCAACGTTTAGACATGGTGTTAAAACTAAAGGCCGCAAAGAGTATACGGAAAACATGCCTTTTGAAGAATATCCCGTAGGTGATTTTGTTTACATTCCGTTATTACAACATATTGGGAAGCCTGCCACCCCGCTAGTAATCGTGGGTGACAAAGTGAAGTGCGGTACTAAGATAGGGGAAGCGGATGGGTTTATATCTGCTAATGTCCACAGCTCAGTATCGGGTGAGGTAACGGGCATTGTTGATTTACCATGCGCAACAGGACTGCCAACGACTCACATAGTTATAAAAAATGACTACAAGTATGAAGAAGATTTTTTAAGCCCCATACAAAATCCGACAAAAGATGAGGTTTTGGAAAGGTGTAAGGAAGCAGGCATTGTTGGAATGGGGGGTGCAACGTTTCCTACAATAGTTAAATTAATGCCAAAGACGCCAATAAAAGCATTAATAATCAATGGATGCGAATGCGAGCCTTATATAACAGTTGATTATAGATTAATGCTAGAAAAAGCTGCAGAAGTTTTGAGCGGTATAGATTTAGTAAAGAGAGCGTTAGGTGTAAACAAAGTATATTTTGGAATCGAGTCTAATAAGCCAGAGGCTATAATAAAACTGCGGGATATAAGCACAGATGATGAGATTGAGTTTTGCGAACTTAAAACAAAATATCCACAAGGTGGTGAAAAGCAACTTATAAGCGCAATAACAAAAGAAAAAGTTCCAAAGGGAGGTCTTCCATCGGATTTAGGTTATGTTGTTTTTAATGTTTCTACTGTGTATGCATTATACGAAGCAGTTTATCTTGGACAGCCATTAATATACAGACACATGACAGTATCTGGGAATGGTGTTAAAAGAGCAGCAAACCTTCGTGTTAGGATAGGAGTGCAGCTTTCTGATATAGTTGAGTATTTAGGGATTGAAGAAAATGTGGTAAAAGTAGTGTTGGGTGGTCCCATGATGGGGGTGTCTTTACACAACTTTAAGTCAACAATAACGAAGGGAAGCTCATCACTGTTATTACTCGCAGAGAAGGAAATTAGAGAAATAGAACCAACCCCGTGCATTAATTGTGGTAGATGTGCAAAAGCGTGCCCTATGTTTTTAATGCCAATGGTAACAGATAGAGCAATACTTCATGGAGACATAGAAGGCGCAAATAATTCGTATGCTATGAGTTGCATCGAATGTGGTTGTTGTGCATATGTGTGTCCAGCGAGGAGACCCCTTGTTCAGTCACAAAGGCTAGCCAAAAAACTAATAAGGAAAAACAAACTTACACCAGCGTAAAGGAAGGATTATGAAAACAAAGTTTTTAGTGTCATCATCACCTCATATAGGAAGCAATCTTACAACTAAAAAGATTATGCTCCATGTTATTATTGCGCTAAGTTTTCCGTTGATAGCTGCTACAATAATATTTGGGTTATATAGTTTATTTATCGTTTTGTTAGCGGTAGGAGCTAGTGTTTTAGGAGAGACGTTATATAATTTGATTCGAAAAAGAGCTAATACCATATCTGACTTGTCTGCAATTGTTACGGGCTTGATATTGGGTATGAATTTACCGCCCACGGTACCGTTTTATGTGCCAATAATTGGTGGTCTATTTGCTATTATGGTAGTAAAAATGCTTTTTGGTGGTTTGGGTCAAAACTTTGCAAATCCAGCCGCCACAGCGCGTATATTTTTAACATTGTCTTGGCCAGTTCAAATGTCAAAATACATGAGCCCTTTGGATTACAGTGGTGGTGTAAAAGTTTTTATTTCAGGGTTTACTAAAACATATGTTACATCAGCAACTCCACTAGCAACAATAAAGGATTCTATTGACGTTGGTGGTGTTTCGAACTTAAACTTGCTAGATATGTTCCTTGGTAAAATTGGAGGAAGTATAGGGGAGGTTTGTTCATTAGCGATTATAATTGCTGCGATATATTTGATT
Organism: Clostridiales bacterium; assembly: GCA_012799455.1. Classification (GTDB taxonomy): domain Bacteria; phylum Bacillota; class Clostridia; order Christensenellales; family DTU072; genus MWEH01. The sequence continues at coordinate 113,932 of JAAZLE010000084.1, forward strand.
ATAACTAAGGTGATTGACTGGAAAACACTAGTATCATATGTAATAACTTGTGCTGTTTTAGCATTAGCATTCTATAAGGATGGATATTTATATGTGTTGCCTACTATTTTAAGTGGCGGAATATTGTTTGCTGGAGTGTTTATGCTTACAGACTATACAACGTCTCCAAGAACCGAGCTAGGAAGAGTTATTTTTGCTATATTTGCTGGTTTATTTACAATGATAATAAGGAGATTTGGAGGAATGCCAGAAGGTGCATGTTTTTCAATACTATTAGCAAATTTATTTGTGCCATATATTGATAAGATAGTTAAACCAAAACCGTTTGGTTATGTAAAACCGAAAAAAGAGAGGAAAAAAGAAACCAATGTCTAATATGTCAGAAGAAATTAAAAATATGGACATAGAAGATGTTCAGAACGATACTCCAAAAGGTCCTAAAAAAATCAAAAAAGGACTTAACGAAAGTGCTAAAATTGTTTTAGCAATATCGATTTTAGCGTTAGTGGCAGCTCTGCTTTTGTCTATCATTAATCACTATACCAAGCAAGATGCGGACAAGGCTATGAGGGACGTAATAGCGAAGGTGTATGATTCCCCTGTTGAAAGCTGGGTGAATTTAAGTAACTATAAACCTGTTGAGAAAACTCAGATTGAAACGTATGGAAAAGCCGAAGATGGTGCTCATATAGTTATTTCAAAGTCGGAAAAAGGATATAATGCTGCAGGTGTTTCACTTGTTGTGGTAATTAAAGACGGTAAGATATCAAAGGTTGCAGTATTTTCCCATTCGGAAACACCTGGGCTCGGAGATAAAGCACTAAAAGAAACGTACTTTGAACAATATATTGGCATTTCTATTGATAGGTTTGTTACGGATGATGATTATATTATTACTTCACCTAGTTCTAATGATGGAATTTTTAAGCCGCAGTTTGTAAGTGGAGCAACTAGGACCTCAACTGCGGTGCAAGAAGCAATACTGGCAGCAGTGAGGGTGGTGAAGTATTATGGAGATGGAGCATAGTACAATGATGAAAAATAAAAAGCTAAAATTAAATGATTTAGTAACTCCATTTACTAACGGGATTATAAAAAATAATGCTACATTTAGACTAGTGCTTGGAACTTGTCCTACGCTTGCGGTTACAACTTTAGCGATGAATGGTATTGGGATGGGGCTTGCAGTGACTTTTGTTTTAGTGTTTTCAAATGCTATTGTATCTGCACTAAGAAACTTTATCCCGAGAAAGGTGAGAATACCTGCATATATCCTAATAATAGCTACGTTTTCGACTATAGTAGAAATGGTAACAAGGGCATTTTTGCCAGATTTATACTCTAAGTTAGGACTGTTTATTCCTTTAATAGTTGTTAATTGTATACTTTTGGCGAGGGTAGAAAGTTTTGCATCATTGAATAGAGTTTTACCTTCTGTTATGGATGGTTTGGGAATTGGGCTAGGATTTACAATGAGCATAACACTTATGGGAATTATTAGAGAATTTATAGGAGCAGGTACTTTCTTTGGGATGCCAATAAATGCGTTAATTAATGCCGACTTACCTATGGTGATATTTATTTTGCCAGCAGGGGGATTTATGGTGTTTGGTTTTATGTTGGTGATATTTAATACCATAGTGGAAAAGATTGAGAATTTAAGAGGCAAATCAAAATAGTAAGAAAATATGGGAGATAGTATATAATGCCATACTGGATTTATTTGGTGATAAGTGGAATTTTCGTTAATAATTTTGTGTTATCAAGATTTTTAGGTATATGTCCATTTCTGGGTGTTAGTAAAAAAACCGATACCGCGTTAGGTATGGGGCTCGCAGTTATTTTTGTTATGGGAGTGGCTAGCGTAATCACTTATGGTTTAAATCTTTTGCTTGTGATAGCTGATATAGAGTATTTGCAAACTATTGTTTTTATTCTTGTTATTGCAGCGCTAATTCAGTTAATAGAGATCGTAATTAAGAGGTTTGCCCCTGGATTATATACAGCATTAGGTGTTTATCTGCCTTTAATAACAACGAATTGTGCAGTTTTGGGCGTAGCAATTATGAATGTAACGGAGCTTGCTAAACAAACAGTGTTTTTAGCTTTTGTTAATGGAGTAGCCTCTGGTATGGGCTTTACTCTTGCAATGTTAATAATGGCGGGAATTAGGGAGAGAATGGAGCTTTCAGATATACCTGAAAGGTTTAAAGGCTTTCCGATAACTCTTATTACTGCATCAATTATGGCAATGGCCTTCACTGCATTTGCAGGTTTAAGTTTATAGAAATGGGAGGCGAGTATAAATGTTTATAATCATTCCAGTATCAATACTAACTGTACTAGCGATACTTTTTGGTATTCTCATAGCTATATTTAGTAAAAAATTTGAAGTTCCAACAGATCAAATGGTAGAGGATGTTCTCAGTAATTTGTCTGGTGCAAATTGTGGTGCGTGTGGGTATGCTGGATGTGAAGATTTTGCAAATGCATTAGTGACAGGGGAGGCATCTTTAGCCCTTTGTAATGCAACTTCCAAGGAAGGAAAGCTAAAAATAGGAGAACTTTTAGGAACAGACGCATCTATTTTAGATACAGTGGTTGTTTGTGCCTGTAATGGCGGGAATTTATGTGAAGATAAGTATTCTTATCAAGGCTATGGGGACTGCAAAAGTGTAGAGCTATTAGCAGGTGGAAGAAAAACATGTCCTTCGGGCTGCATAGGAATGAGTACTTGTGTTGCCAGTTGTCCCTCACATGCAATTGAAATAATTCAAGGAGTTGCTGTCGTGGATAATAATAAATGCACAAACTGCGGTGTTTGCATTTTGCAATGTCCTAAGAATATAATAAAAAGAATCCCTGCGGATAAATATTATTACGTGGCATGCTCAACTCCACTTACAGGCAAAAATGTTAGAGTGAACTGTAAGGCTGGATGTATAGGATGTTCGATTTGCAGTAAAGTGTGTCCCGAAGGTGCAATTACAATGATTAATAACTTACCGGTTATTGATTATACTAAATGCACTAATTGTGGCATTTGTGCTAGCAAGTGTCCCGCTAAGTGCATATTAAAACGTAGCGGAAAATAACATGAAAATAACGATCATAACGAAGATACGATTAAGTGTTGTAATATTGTTTGTAATTTTAGTTGTTGCATTTTTTATTTTAACATCGTGCAAGCCTAATGATGTTGTTACGTCAACGCAGTATTTTAAAAACTTTCAATCTACACCACCATACTCTAGAGTTACGGAGATGCTTCGCTTAGGCGAAGGCGTTTCAATTAATAGTTTTGATAATCGTACAGGTATCTACATAACTCAAAAATTATTTTATGGAGACGAGGAAAGGTTTGGCTTTTGCGATGAAAATAGAGAATTAGTTGAGCCCAAATTCACTAATGTTTTAGATATAAAAGGGAATTATGCAACAGTAACAATGCCTTTTACAAAGTCGGATAGCAGTATTGAACATAGGATAGGAATAGTAAAAATACGGGGAGAGGGAAGCGGGCAAATAAATCCTGGTGATTATGGATTTACACAAGCATATAATCCTGCTATACAACAGTACACATTTTTAGACGAAAAACATGTTGCTATTCTTGGTGGAAAAGATGTTGTGAATCTTGTCGAAAATGAAGAAGCTATTATTTACGATTATTCTAGCGCAAATGGTTTGTTAGAGATTGCTAAAATTGAAGATATTAATAATACTGCTAAATTTACATTGAATGAAGGTCATCTAATTGTAACTATGCCCGGTAGGGCCAATATATATTCTATAAACTCAATAGATGATAGGGGATACTTAAATAAAAAAAGTTATTATATGCCATATTCGGAGTCGGAGTTTGACTTAAGACAAGTTGATGTTGAAGTGTATTATTTAGGCAACAACTGGTTTGTTTTTTCAGGGATTTACTCTACCCAAGTGGAGTATGATGGGTATGAGATTAAGAAAACAGTCTATAATCAGGAAAATCCGTATTATTTAACAATTAGAAGTAAACGATATAATGCTGTGTCCGGACAATATTATGATACGGAAAGAGTTTCGTTAGTAGCAAATAAATATACTAGTAATTATGTGAAAGATTTGGTATCGCTCATGAATGTTTATTCAGGTGCTGAGTGCTTAAATGTGGATACCCCTGATATTATGCAGCGAGTTTATTCTACGTTAGTTTTGCCAACAAGCGAGATAGTAAAGGATGGGTATTCAATTGTATACACATATTTTCCTATATATGATGAAGAAGGGAATGTTGCTTTTCATGATACTTTTCAGATTTATGATAAAGAAGCTTCTAGAATAATTGTTAAGGAAGCCGCGCTCCCAATCATATATATTGATAGTTATGGGTTGCAGAGTTTAGATCCAAATTTCGCATTACCGGTAAGAGATGTTGAGTATTATAAATATGAAGATGGGCAAAAAGTGAGTCTTAAAAAACTTGATAAAAACGCTGGGTATGACCCATATTTGCTACATTCGGGAATGATATTTGCTCTAAAAATAGATGCAAACCTTGATAATACATCCGCTATATTTAACTTAAAAGGTGACCAAATAAGACCATTTGAATACGATGTAATAGCACCGTATTTTGGGGAGTATGCAATAGGTGGAAAAATTGAAAAACATCCAACTAAGCATCTTGATTATTACAAGTATTATAGGATAGATAAGTCGGGCAATGAACAGGCAATTAATGAGTTCGTTTATTCTGTTCACTATGGTGTTTATGTTGTAAAGGAAGGAAATAAATATAGATTATGTAACAACAAAGGAGATATCTTGCTCGAGCATTGTGATTATATTTTCGTGGCCAATGACTTTTTTGTAGATGGAAAGTTTATTAAATCGACAATAATTACTAACGAGAATGGTAGAAGTGTTATTTATAAACTATCGTAGTATTATGGAATATGCGTGTATTAATGTAAGGTATATATGGATAAGATAGAAACCCAAATTGGAGGAATAGAAAAAATTGATGAGGCGGTTAGGCTTTTGCATGAGGGAGAAGTGGTCGTTATACCAACGGAAACTGTTTATGGCTTGGCTGCAAATGCGCTTAATGCAAAAGCAGTTAAAAAGATTTTTCTGGCAAAAGGAAGACCGCAAGATAACCCATTAATTGTACATATTGAAGATGCAAACAAAGCAAAAATGGTAGCGGTAGATATACCCGAATCAGCATATTTATTATGGGAAGAATTTTCACCAGGTCCTTTAACTATTGTATTGAAGAAACATCCCTTAGTTCCATATGTTACAACTGCTGGTCTCGAAACAGTTGGAATAAGGATCCCAAATAATGAACTTGCCTTAGAAACAATTAGGCGTTCAAACTTGCCATTGGCAGCTCCGTCTGCTAATATTAGCGGTAGGGTTAGCCCGACAGAAGCGCGATTTGTGTATGATGATATGAATGGTAAAATACCATTAATATTAGATGGAGGTCCATGTAAGGTTGGAATAGAAAGTACAGTATTAGATTTAACTAAGGAAACTCCAACAATACTGAGACCTGGGGCAATAACGGAAGATATGCTATCTGCTTGTTTAGGCAAAGTAGTAAATCACAAAGGGAAAGTGGTCAGGGCAGCCTCACCGGGTATGAAATATGCACATTATAAACCTATGTGCGCCTGTTTTGCAGCTAAGACTTCAGACGAAGCAAAAGAATTATATAATCACTTTACTAACTCTTTAGTTATTGCAAGGCAAGACTTTTTAGATACATGTGATGTCGATAATAAAATTCATCTAGGAGAAACCCCTGAAGAATGTATGCGGAATTACTTTAGGATACTTCGGGAAAATGAAAATATATATGATGTTATTATAATTGAAAGCTTTGAAAATGAGCCTCAGTATTTAGCTCTTCAAAATAGAATTGCGAAGGCCACAGAAAAGCCTGATAAAATATAATAGGAGGATTATGATGAAAATAGCATTAGGTTGTGATCATGGTGGAATTGTTTTAAAAGAGTCCGTAGTTAAAGCTATAAAGGATTCGGGGTGCGAATATATTGATTGCGGTACGATGACTTCTGAATCAGTTGATTATCCTGACTTTGCCACAAAAGTAGCAACAAAAATACAGGATGGGAATGCGGATAAAGGTGTGTTAATGTGCGGGACTGGTATTGGAATATCTATAGCCGCAAATAAATACAAAGGTATTAGATGTGCGCATGTAACAGATGTGTTTCAAGCAGAGATGAGTGCAGAGCATAATAATGCAAATATTATTGCGATTGGAGGACGGGTATCGTCTCCAGAGGAGGCATATCTCTTTGTGAAGAAGTTTTTATCTACAGAATTTGCCGGAGGAAGGCACCAAAGTAGAATAGATAAAATTACCGACATAGAAAGTTCACAGTTTAAATAACCATCAGTACCTATGATGTAAATGGTTATATTTTATAAGGCATTTGCAGTAGCCAAGACACTCTATTTGTGTGAATTTAATTGAAGTTATTAATGTTTTTAAGAGGCAAAAATGTATAGTATTAAGGGGTTAACCACATTTAAAACAACACCATATTTAACTAACTATATTTGGGGTGGAAATAAACTTGCTAAAGAGTGGGGAAAAAAATCTGCAGAGGAGATGATTGCAGAGTCTTGGGAGCTTTCATTTTACGATGGTAAGGAAAGCTTAGTGGCGACAGGTCAGTTTAGCGGTGTTAAAATTTCAGAAATAACATCACAGTTTCCTCAAGTACTAGGATCTAAAATTAAACAGTATAATTCTTTCCCTATATTAATTAAACTTATTAACTCAGAGCAACCCCTTTCGGTTCAGGTTCACCCAGATGATAAATATGCATTAAAAAATGAAGGTGAACTTGGTAAGAAAGAAATATGGTATGTAGCTGAAGCAGACAGGGATGCATACATATATTTAGGACTTACAAAGAATATAACTAAAGAGGAGTTAAGGGGGATACTTTTAAATGGAGAGATATTACGTTATCTTAATAAAATTAATGTAAAAAAAGGTGATTTTTTTATAGTGAATCCAGGGACAATACATGCCTTAGGACCCGGGCTTGTAATACTGGAGGTTCAGGAGAATAGTAATTTAACCTACAGGCTCTATGATTATGATAGGAAAGATAATTTGGGCAATAGTAGGGAACTACATATAGAGAAGGCGATAGAGGTTTCCTGTCTTGATAAGTTTGTTGTAGAAGAGATTAATGAATTAAAAAACGATATGGGCAAGGATTTCAAATTGTTTGTTAGCAATGAATATTTCAATGTTTATAAATTAGGTGATGTTAAAGAGGTTGTTATATATAACAAAGAGTCATTTGTATCCTTGACAGTTCTGGAAGGCGAGGGTAAATTAAAATCTGGCTTGGCAGTAAAAAAGGGAGATACTGTAATAGTACCGGCTGGGTTTAAAGATTGTTTACATAGTGATAGTTTTGTAACAGCTATAGCAGTAACATTAGGCAATCTTTCTGCCTGAATATCGGAATTATTTTAACAGTGATAGAATGATAATATAGCAAAAATAATGTATTAAATGTATTATTAGTTTATGTAAGTTGAATATATAATTAATGAGATATATTATGTGAAATATATGAATTTCGGAGGAGAATATGTATTATTTAGGAATTGATGTCGGGGGAATGAGTATTAAAGGTGCTTTAGTCGATAAAGAAGGGGTTATACACTATAGAGCTAACATAAAAACTGAGGTGGAAAAAACGTCAGAAGAAATATTACAAGATATTAAAGATTTATGTCTAAGCCTTGTTAGTGAAGGTGGCATTAAGATTAATGCGCTAAGAGGAATAGGCATCGGAATACCGGGGTCTATTGATGCTGAAGAAGGTGTGATTGTATACTCGAATAATATTAATTTTGAAAATGTTAAAATCGTAGAATACTTAAAGAAAACATTTGATTGTCCTATCAAAATAGGTAATGATGCTAATGTTGCAGCGCTGGGTGAAATGAAATATGGTTCTGGCAAAGGGTCTAAAAACTTGATATTAGTGACACTTGGCACCGGGGTAGGAACAGGAATTATTGTTGAATCAAAGATATTGCTAGGAAAATATGGGGCTGGAGGCGAAGGCGGACATATGACTCTAGTGTATAATGGTCTGCCATGCACCTGCGGAAAAAAAGGATGCTGGGAACGTTATGCGTCTGCGACTGCTTTAATAAGGATAACAGAAGAATATTCTAATAAATATCCTGATAGCGAAGTCGCTAAAATTATAAAAAAAGAAGGTAAAATATCCGGGAAAACAGCATTTATTGCGGCGAGAAATGGAGATAAAACAGGTGCTAAAATTGTGAGCAAATATGTTAAATATGTTGCTGAAGGTTTAATTTCGTTAGTCAATATATTTAGACCAGATTGTATATTGATAGGTGGCGGTGTTTCGAACGAAGGATCATATTTAATGAAAAAGATAGAGAGAAGGGTTAGTCGATATAGCTATGGCGGGTCTCGAAACTATAAGGTCCCAGTGAAAAAAGCAGAGTTGCAAAATGACGCAGGAATACTAGGGGCTGCAGCATTATGTATTGATAATTAAGCCTCGATAATATTAAAGTAGTTATATGGAAAGCATAAAAGAAATAAATAATTATAATGAAAAAATAGAGCAGTTATTATTGTATGTTGAAAAGCCCGCTAGATATGCCGGTGGTGAGTTTGGGGTTCCTAATTATGATAAAACGGACCCTCTAAGAACATGTTTAGTATTTCCTGATGTATATGAGATAGGAATGAGCAACCTGGGCGTAAAGATATTATACGATATTTTAAACAAAAAAGATAAAGTAGTTTGTGAAAGATGTTTTGCCCCATGGTTAGATATGGGTGCCCAGTTACGTAAGTATAATGTGGAGCTGTTTTCATTAGAAACAAGGACGCCTCTTAAGGAGTTTGATTTTTTAGGATTCAGTATTCAATATGAATTAACTTACACAAATATTATGTACATGTTGGAGCTTTCTGGAATTCCATTTTTATCCAAGGAAAGAGGGGATGAGTTTCCAATATTGATAGCGGGTGGTCCTTGTTCCGTAAACCCTGAACCATATGCGGATTTTTTTGATATAATTGGCATAGGCGAAGGAGAAGACACAATATCACAAATTGCGGATGTATGCTTGACTTATAGAGGGAATAAGACGGCTATTATTAATGAGTGTTCAAAAATACCTGGAGTATATGTTCCAAGTATTCATGCGGAAAGGACGCGAGGGAAAAAATTAGTTGTTAAGCCAGTTGTGAAAAACCTTGATAAATCACCTTTTCCGCTTACTCCTGTTGTTCCAAACATGTCGATTGTTCATGATCGACCAGTTTTAGAGTTATTTAGGGGGTGTTATTCCAATTGTAGATTTTGTCAGGCAGGTTTTTTTTATCGTCCTGTTAGGATTAAAAGTCCTAAAATTTTACTGAAGCAAGCAGAGGCATTAATAAAAAATACTGGTTGCGAAGAGTTGAGTATTTCTAGTTTATCTACAGGTGATTATCCGTTTTTAGAAGATTTTATGAAAGAATTAGTAGTGATCGCCGAAAATAACAAGGTTCAATTACAGGTGCCTAGTCTGAGGCTTGATAGTTTATCACCAGAACTAATTTCACATACGCGAAAAACAAGTAGTTTAACATTTGCACCAGAAGCAGGAACGCAAAGATTAAGGAATGTAATTAATAAAAATATCACTGAGAAAGATATAGAAAACACACTGAAAATAGCTTTTGATATGGGGTATAGAAGTGTGAAATTATATTTTATGATAGGACTTCCAACGGAAACAGAGGAAGATTTATTGGGGATAGTTGATATTGTAAAGAAAGTAAAAGATCTTTATTTTGAATATACTAAAAGGAAAGACATCAACATACATGTGTCAACAGCAGTGTTTGTTCCTAAGCCTCTTACGCCATTCCAATGGGCAGGGCAGATATCAATGGAAGAGATGAGGAAGAGAAGTCAGTTTTTACGTGAGAAGATCAAAAAAGTAAAAGGTGTTAAATTTAACTGGAGTGATGAAAGGTCATCATTTTTAGAGGCGGTTTTTGCAAGGGGAGATAAGGCACTTTCAAAAGTAATCATTAAAGCATATGAGAATGGTGCTAAGTTTGATAGCTGGGCAGACCAAATAGACTTCAAAGCATGGGAAAAATCCTTTGAAGAGTGTGGTATTAATCCATTGAAATATACTCAAGAGAAGAAGATTGATGAATTGTTGCCTTGGGAGTTTATAGATTATGGTGTGTCTGATAGCTATTTTAAGTTAGAATATGA
>JAAZLE010000085.1 GCA_012799455.1 Clostridiales bacterium
GGACTATTTTCTACTGGGTAATCAATTATAAATGTAGGCTGAATTAAAAACTCTTCTACCTTTTGGTCAAAAATCTCGTAGAGTATTGTTCCCCACGTAATATCTTTATCCTTTAAATCCACGCCTTTTGCCTTCGCTTGTTTTACTAGCTCTTCTACGTCGTGAGCATATACATCAATACCAGTATATTCTTTTACTGCATCAGCCATAGTAAGTCTTCTCCATGGTGAAGAAAGATCGACTTCTATTCCTTGATAATTGATTTTTTCTGTTCCGTTAATTTTATTGCTACAGTACTTAAAAAGCTCTTCAGTTATATCCATCATATCGTTATAGTCTGCATACGCTTCATATAATTCAATAGTTGTAAACTCAGGGTTATGCTTTGTAGACATACCTTCGTTTCTAAACAATCTACCAATTTCGTACACCTTATTAAACCCACCAACGATTAGCCTTTTTAGGTAAAGCTCAGGCGCGATTCTTAAAAACATACTTAAATCTAGAGTATTGTGATGGGTAATAAACGGTCTTGCGTTTGCTCCGCCTAATATTGTGTTTAGTATGGGTGTTTCGACTTCTATATATCCCCTATTATCCAAGTATTCTCTAATAGCTGATAAAATCTTAGATCTTTTTACAAATGTATCTTTCACTTCTGGATTTACAATTAAGTCAACGTAGCGTTGTCTATATCTCATATCTTGGTTTGTCAGTCCATGGTATTTTTCTGGAAGTGGTCTTAGAGTCTTAGCCAGCAATATACAACTTTCGGCTTTTACTGAAATTTCTCCTTTATGAGTTAAAAACACATCCCCAGTTATACCTATAATGTCGCCGATGTCAAGGCGCTTAAACTCGGCGTAACTTTCTTCTCCTAGTGCATCTATGCGTACATATAGCTGAATTAATGCCGTACCATCATATATGTGACAAAAACTGGCTTTTCCCATAACCCTTTTTGTGATTATTCTTCCAGCAATACTTACATGCTTCCCATCATATTCTGCAAAGGATGCTAAAATATCTTGTGCATGGGCTGTTATATTATATTTTGTAATAGCAAAAGGATCTTTTCCACTTTCTTTGAGATCGTTAAGTTTTTCCTTACGTACTGCAATCTGCTCATTTTCATCTACTACTTGTTCATTTTGTAAAATATCTTCGTTACTCATTTCTCCTCCAGTTATATATACATATTGACCTAATGTCGTTATTACCTTTGTTGCTATATTATATATTAATTACTATAAATATGCATTCGATTTATTATTATATGATTTTTGCCAAATATTATAGCAATCTTCTTTTAATTACATAAAAAAACTGGCATTGTCTGCCAGTTTTAAATTGTTTTTGATTTTGATTGTATTATTTTGAGATTTTTTTAATTTTCACTTTTGCAACGCCCGCAGGTGTTTTAAAGGTTACATCTTCGTCCTTTTTACGTCCGAGTAACGCTGCACCTATTGGGCTATCAATACTAATTTTATTTGCTTGGATATTGCCTTCAATACTACTTACTAAACGATATGTTTCTTCCTCATCAAACTCATAGTCATATATGGTTACTAAATTACCAATATCAACCTTGCGTACACTAAGCAAACTCATATCAATTGGATATGCTCTATTTAAAACATCTGAAATTTCAGCTATTTCTTTTTCTAGATGAGCCTGAGCTTCTTTTGCAGCACTATATTCTGCATTTTCTGAGAGATCACCATATTCTTTGGCTACTTTAATTTCATTTTCTACCTTAGTTCTTCCTTCAGTCATCATGACTTGCAGTTTCGCTGTGATTTCATCGAAGAATTCTTGAGTTAACGGTATAGTCTTTTTCATGTTCTTCTCCTTACATGTTTTGCCCATGAATACAGGCTCTTTTCATAACATTAATTGATTATATTATATTAGTATCTTTAAGTCAATAATTAATTTTTTTTGTTTATGCATGTGTAATGTGGAGGGTCTATTTACTGTTACCCTTACTATGACAACTAACATGCCTGTGTAATGTGTAAAGTTAACTACCAGCACTAGAGATTTACTGTTACTCTATTTTTGCGTATAAAATCCATAGTAGATAGAAGCTTAGTAATTAATATGAAAATTACAATATTTCACCAGTATTAACAACACTTCATCATTCTATTGGGTCAGCTTGTTCGGAATCATTATCGTCTACATCTTTTTGTGCAACCTTTTTATCTTTATACAGCCTTACCTTTTCATCTACAAGAGGAGTTCTTGCAATCGCCAGCATAAGGGGAAGTCCTACAATCAGTATCGTTCCTGTCTGCGTTGCTATAATTTGTCCAAAGTTAATCCAATACGCAAAATCTACTTCAAGCAATACCCATATAAGCGGTAGTGCGAATGCATTTATTAATATTGGCGGTATGGCTCCAACAAGCCCCCTTATAACTAAACTTTTTTGCCTCAAAGCATTGCCTATCGCATTTGTAATCAAACTTGCAGAAAGCGTTGCGAGCGTTCCAAACA
>JAAZLE010000007.1 GCA_012799455.1 Clostridiales bacterium
ACTTTCTCCACGTCAAGAAGACACTCTACCAGCTGAGTTAATCGCCCATTAAACTGAAGTATATATTAGCAAAAAAATAATTGGATGTCTAGTAATATTTTTAGGATAAAGTTGCGGTATTGAAATTGCACTTACTCTATGCTGTACGAGGGTCTATCTACCATTACACTCACTATGACAACTGGCATTGCGGTGTTGAAATTAAAAGGTATGTGCAGTTAATTTTGATTTTGTATTTGCATTCAGGATTTTGGATAGGATGTGCATATATTGATTTAAGTTAGATAAAAAGATATTATTTTAAGTAAGTGAGGTTTATGTAGTTTTGAAAAAACTAGATGTGGTTTTCATGAGATAGATATAAACTAAGCATGTATGCTGGTAGAGAAAAACGTTGGAGTAGGCGAGAGGGTATCCTGGAAGATAGTTTTTGGGAGACTGAGTATAGAGTTTGTGGAGAGATATAAAAGTTGAGGAGAGTTGAAATACTTATTGGAATAATAGCGGCTATTTTGCTTGTAGTGGTGGTTTTGGTAGTTGGGATTTCTCATTTTGTGATGGATCCGCCTGATGAACCTGCATATGTTTTACCAAGTTATGAAGTTACTGGAATGACTGGGAGCGAAGGTGATGTATGCCTTGTTACATTCAGTGAAGTTGCAAAAGTTAACACGTTGGTTTTAGAAGAAGAGCTGTTGCCCTTACCTTACGGAGCTGAAAAACCCAGTAGGCTTGGAGTGTTTAGTTTTAGCTTGTGGTATAAAGATGGAGAAGAATATAAACATTTCTATACCCAGGACTTTATTCACCCATATAGGTATTGTTCATTCCCAACTGTTAGTACCGATGAAATTAAAATTTGTATTGACGACTCTTCAGGGCTTGATTGGAAGTTAACCAGCGTTACCCCTAAGTTTGTTGAGAAAACATATAAAGATGGTTTTGAAGTTGCTGCGTATATAACACTTCAGTCCGGTTATGATATAGCAAACTATGATGCAAATCACTTTTCAATTATAACAACCGTTTATCTATCATTTCTTTGGTTTAATGAGTATGGCGAAGTTTTCATGACTGATGGTGAACATGGTGGCGTTATGGTAAATGGCGAGGAAATTGTTGCTACAGTCATTTCAAACATAAGAGCTAAAGCTAGGCCTGATGTAAAAATTATCCCCGTATTTATTGGTAGAGATCATTCAGGTGCGCTATCTGCAGCATATGTACATTCACAAGGTATGGGACCACATAAAGAAACCTTAGCAAGTGATATCAAGGCCTTTATAGAAAAATATGATTTAGATGGCGCTTCTTTTGATTATGAATATCCAGATAATAGTAATGACAATAAAGTTTATTATGAATTTTGTACATACTTAAGAACAGTTCTAGGTGATGATATGTTTATCTCTGGCGCTACTTGTCATTGGATGTTTATACCTTTTAACCTAATGATGCAAGCAGGTAAAGATGTGATGACAATGGATAGACTGGAAATTATGTCATATGACTTAAGAGATGCTGTAGGCGAAGATGCATATCACTCAACATTTCAAAATGGTGCATATGACCAATATGTTAGATTTAAAGCATTAGCAGAAGAAGGTGATGACGGATATCTTTTAAGAGGCCTTGTGTATGGAGATCAAGAAGCAATGGTTCCACTATCAAAGATTAACTTAGGACTGCCCTTCTACTCTAGACCCCTAACTCTAGATGCTTATTGGGGAGAATACAAATACCATGCTCATAAACTAGGACAGTTTGGGAACCTAACAGAAAATAATACTTATGGGCATGAATACTTTAACTCCTGGCAAATGATTTATGATAAAACAGCATACGCTATAGACCAAGGCTTTGGTGGCGTAATGATATGGAACTATGCATGCGACCTTCCAATGAATCATGAATGCTCGCTCTTTAATGCTATAGCCGCCGCCATAGAAAGTAGAAAGTAGCATATGATGGTTATCTAACACTGTAGTTCTTACCTGAAAGTAGAATAAATTGAATTGATAATATTTGTGAAACTAGTATGAAAAGACTTTTAATTTTAATATCTGCATAGTATTTTTTATAGTTGTGCTAATAAGCACAGTTAGTTGCACCCCTGTCCTTAATAACGATGAATTAAAAACTACTTCGGATGATAAATCTAATAGTTTACAAGACGATATTTATACTATGCCAAACTTTACGGTTTCTGGAATGACTGGAAGCCAAGGTGATACATGTATTATTTCTTTTGATGAAGTTGCAAAAGTTAATACACTAGTTTTAGAAGAAAAGTTACTCCCCTTACCTAATGGAGTGGAAAAGCCCAGTAGGCTTGGAGTCTTTAGTTTTAGCTTGTGGTATAAAGATGGCGAAGAGTATAAGCATTTCTATACTCAGGATTTTATTTATCCATATAGGTATTGTTCATTCCCTACTATTACTACCGATGAAATTAAAATTTGCATTGACGATTCTTCAGGGCTTGACTGGGAACTAACCAGTGTTACTCCTAAGTTTGTTGAAAAAACATATAACGATAACTTTGATGTTGCAGCCTATATAACATTTAAATCTGCATATCATATTGATAACCTAGATGAAAATCATTTCCCAATAATTAAAACCATATACCTTGCTTTTATTTATTTTGATGAAAATGCAAATATCTTCATACGTGATGAATATATTGGTGGTCAAACAATACCTGGTGAAGAGCTTTTCTCTACTGTTCTTTCAAATGTAAAAGCTAAGGCTAGTAAAGATGTTAAAATCATGCCTGTGTTTGTAGGTAGAGATTTTTCAGGAAGTCTTTCTACTTCTGATGTACACACTATTGCTATGAGAGATCATAAAGAAAAATTAGCAAATGGAATAAAGACATTTATAGACACTCATAATTTAGATGGCGTTTCTTTTGACTACGAATATCCAGAAGGTAGCAGTGAAACCAAAGTGTTTTATGAGTTTTGCACATATTTAAAAACCGTATTAAGTGAAGACCAACTTGTTACTGGCGCAACAAGCGCTTGGATGTTCCATCCTCAAAACTATATGTCTTATGAAGTAGGTAAAAACATAATGTCTATGGACAAATTAGAGATGATGGCATACGACGATAAAGATGAAGAATATACCGATGCATATCACTCAACTTTTCAAAATGGTGCATATAAACAATATTACCTATTCAAGAGCATGGAAGGAGACTCTATCGCTGCTGAAATGGTACGAGAGCTTGTATATGGAGATAAAGATGCTGTATTTCCATTATCAAAAATTAATCTAGGTCTACCGTTTTTCTCTAGACCACTAACTATGGAAGAATATTGGGGAGATTATCCAGTAGATGCTGAAAAGCTTGGTAAATTTAGCAACATGACAACAAACGAAATATATGGTCCCGAATACTATAACTCATGGCAAATGATTTATGATAAAACAACATTTTGTATAGATAATGGTTTTGGTGGTGTCATGGTTTGGCAGTATATTTGTGATTTACCTATGGAACATGAACTTTCCCTCTTTGGTGCCATTAAAGCTGCTATTGAAAGTAGAAAATAAAAAGTTAGTATTACTAGGTTAATTATATAAATCAAGCCTCAGAAAAAATCTAAGGCTTTTTATTTGGGCAAGTTTGAGTTTATTTAGTCAGTTATAAATTGTTTTTAAGGTAGTCTTTAATTTGTGGGACGGAGATTTCACCAAAGTGGAATAAGGATGCTGCTAGCGCTCCACTAGCTCCCGCTATTTTAAAGGCATCTAGAAAATGTTCAAGTTTTCCACAACCACCAGATGCAATAACTGGAACTTTGACATTAGAAACGAGTGCTTTTGTCATTTCTATATCATAGCCATCTTTTGTACCATCTGCGTCCATTGAGGTAAGTAGTATTGATCCAGCGCCAAGAGATTCTACCCTCTTACCCCACTCTATTACATCAATTCCAGTGTCAACCTTACCACCATTTATTAGTACCGTGTAATTACCTTTAGATGAAGTATGAGCATCAATAGCTACCACTAATTTTTCACTTCCGTATTTTCTCGCGATATCGGATATAAGAGTTGGATTTTTAACTGCTGCTGAGTTAATGGATACTTTACTTACACCTAAGTCAAACAGCTTTTTAGCGTCTTCTAATGCTGATATACCACCACCTACTGTAAGTGGAATATTTATGCTTGAAACCACTTCTTTTATGGTATCATACATTTCTTCTTCATTTTCAGTAGAAGCTGAGATGTAAAGCATGACCAGCTCGTCAGCACCTTGCCTGCAATATTCTTTTGCAAGAGAAACTGGAAGGCCAGCATCTTTTATATCTACAAACTTAACACCCTTAACTACCTTCCCATCTTTCATATCTAGACATGGTATTATTTTATTTGCCTTCATGCTACATTCTCCAACAAAGATTAATTTTAAAATGTTAACAACATATTACCACATTTTATCTTATTTATGCTCGTATTATGTATATATTTTTATTAGGTTTTTGCTTAAACTTTAAGCAAGCATTTACTCTAGAAACTAACAAAGTGTAATCATGCGTTTAGCTTGAGAGTTAACAAAGTGTTTGTCTAGGTTTAACTATTTATAAAAAACCTCACTAATGTAGTAAGGTTTTTTGTGTTTTCAGTTAAAAATATGATATGTGATTATTCTTCTTTATTTTCCTTTTCATCATCTTGAGGAAGCACCATAACATAATCTTCATCTAACATACGCGATAGTTCTCTATCTCTTTCAACAACATCATCGTAATCGTAGACATTGATTTCAGCATCTAAGAATTTATTACTTTCTCCGTAAGTATAATCACCTACAACTAAAAGTTTATCTCTTTTCTTTGCTTCTCTTCTCATCTCAAGCTCTTCGTGTATTCTAGCCCTGTCTGCAGGTGTAAACTTTAGTATTAAAAGTGGTATTATTTGCATAACTGAACCAAGTGCTGGTGCTAATGAATAAAGTGGCCACGCCCATTTTGTAAATTCTACAGAAAGTGGAGCGTTGGGATTTTCGACAAATTTTTCAGGCTCAAACTTCAAAAGTGTAAGCGTAAGCCCAGAGAAGAACGATGAGATACTACCTGTCATCTTAGCAAGAAAGTTTTGCATCGCAAATACAGTTCCTTCATTTCTTTGCCCTGTCTTCCACTCTGTGTAGTCAACGCTATCGCTCCAAAGTGCTGTGGTTGCAATTCCGCACATATTAGATGGGAAGTTAATAAGTGCATGCATAGCACAAACTACAATCAGTCGCCAGCCCTCGTAACCTACAAAGAACATGATCACTCTACAAACTATATTTGCAAGTGATGAAATAACTAAAAGATTTTTCATTCCTCCAAATTTCTTAGAAAAATACGGGGTGAAAAATATTGAGAAAAATCCAGGCAGTCCTGAGAGTATTGTAAATGGAAGTAAAATAGTTGCACCGTTAAGTACCTTGCCGCCAATCTCTACTCTTACCATTGTCTGGAAAAAGTTAATTTGTGATATGTTTAACATGCATACATTAAGTACAGAACCAAAAGCAATAAGTAAAACTATCTTGTTATGTTTTAAAAGACGAAAACCACCTAGCATCTTTTTCTCAGGTGTTAAATTAGGAACTCTTTCTTTTATGTTAGTAAAAACAAGTGTTAGTAACATTCCTCCAAGCCCAAACACAATACCAAGCATAATAAATAGTTGCGTAAGTGTAATTGGAAGTATACCATCTAGAACTAGCCCAACAACCGTTGTTATAAGCCCTGGAATAAGACCACCAAACATTCCGCCTATACGGCCAACATATGCCGCTTTTTCCCGTCGCTCTGGCATGTTGGAAATTCTCGCGACCATACCCCACTGTGCAGTATCTTGGAAGCTATAGAATGTATCCCATAAAAAATATATACTTGCAACGTATGCAATTTTAGCAACATATGATGAAAATCCCCAGTTTACAAACATTAGGCATGCCATTATGCCAATGGGGATTGCAAATATCTTTAGATATGGTTTTAGCTTATCACCAGATTTAGGAGTTCTGCCATCAATTATTGCACCTGCTAGCGGGTCATTTACAGCATCCCACCCACGCATAATGCCAAGTACAATACCTGTATGCATTGGTTTTATAAATAGTACAAAATTACAAAAATATTCAAACCATCCTGCAACTAAATTATAAGTATGGTTTTGACCAGCAACGCCTAAACCATACCAGAATAATTCTTTGTTTTGTACATCATATTTTGGATTGTCTTTAAAAATCCTAGAAAGCAAACTTTTTTTGCCCGAATACTGCTTTACTTTCGCCACTGTCTCCCCCCGTCTTAAAACTATAAAAAGTTTATCATAACAAACTATGTTTTTCAACACCTACTATAAATACGTGCACACGTTTAAGTTTAAATTTATAATTTATTTGCATTTTTCTCCCGATATGATAATATCAATACAATGAGTAGAAAGAAAAAATGTTTAATTTGGATAAATAGATTAGCAGGCAGCTATAAAAAACTCAATGAGAAAAAAATCATTGCTGTTTTTGCTAAAAATTACGAGGTGTCTATAAGATATGTCCAGAACCCTGGCGAAAGCATTGGCAATATACAAGGATTTGATAGAGTTGTTGCTTGTGGCGGAGACGGTACCCTTTATACCTTGATTAATACCCCAAACCCCAATAATTCTCAATTGATATTCTGTCCATTTGGGACAATGAATGAAAAATTTAAAGGTGCTAAATCTAGTGTTTTTCATTTTGATAAGCTAAGCGATATTAACAATCAAGTCTTTTCTTATGTCTGTGCAGCTGGTTCTTTTACACCACTAGGATACACCGTTCAAAGTAAAATAAAGAAGAAATTTAAAGTCCTTGCCTACCTTTTTAAAGTTATAAAAGAATATAAAGTAGCAAACATTTTCGCTACAGTTAGAATTGATGATATAGAATACGAGGATAACTATTCATTAATAATGATGATAGACTCACCTCGCTGTTTCGGATTTAGATTTAATAGGATGTTTAAGCCAAATGATGACGATATGCACATTTTGCTTATAAGATCACCAGGCCCAGATAGTTTTAAAAACCGAGTTAAGATGTTCTTCCCTTTCTTTAGGGCTTTCTTTGTAGGATTTGGCAAAGAGTATGAAAGTGATAACATAATTTTTAAACCTTTTAATCATGCCTCTTTGACATTTAATGAAGATATGGTGTTTTGCAGCGATGGAGAAAAAGTAGTTTTCCCTAGAGGCACTTTAGATGTAAAGCGTATTACTATTAACCCTGGCGTTACCATATACTCTCGTAAAACCATATCTAAACTGCATAGAATAAAGGCTACTCTTTAATTTTAGATGAAATAAAAAACCGCAAATTACAATAATTAATATCGTCTTGAAATTCTAGTCGATTTTTTATAGTTTTGAAGCATTAATCTATAATCTCTTGCTACAAAATGATATGTGAAAATTATTTTTATAGACCGCTTGATTAAACCATAAGCAGTTCTTAGGTACTCTCGTTTACTTAACCTTGTTACAAAGCCCTCTTTTGTTAGAGGGTTATACTGAACAACCTTATTAGCTTTATAAAACACCCTACTGTTTAACTTAGTAAAATCAACTAGCCTAAACCCTTTTCTTTCATACTTCGGAAAAAGAAAATGGGGTATTATGTAGTTACTATGAACATTTCCTCCGTAAAGCCAATGTGTTTTTGCATCATCTTCGTCAAAAAATATCTCTTCTGAAATGTCGTATCCTTGCTCTATCAGTTCTTCCTTTGTATAAACTGGCTGCTTTTCTTTAACAAGCGACTCATGCAACTCGTCTGCCCTTATGCGTAAAAAATAATCTGGACCACTAAGAAAATCATCATATCCTTTAAATGCAATCTTTTTCTCTTGATAGCGTTGATATATAAGTAGCTCGTGAATTGTATGCCACATGTCTTTAAGAAGCCGTCTAATGCCCTTTTGGGGAAAATATATAGCCTCTAAAATATTATTGTTTCGTTTAATGTAGTAATTTGTAGGACCAATAGGCTTTCCAAGATCTTCCTCGTGCCACACCCCTATCCCCGTCGTTAGTAATATATCGTTACCCACCCTCAAAGAATATTCTGCATCATATGATTTTACATAAAATGGAAGAGGAAGCCCCATCTTTTCAACTATTTTTACAGACATACAACAACAACGCCATGTTACATAGTTTGTAGGCTCATTGCATTCACTTCTAACAATATCAGCTAAATTCCTTAGGTCTAAATTTTGCTTATTAAATTTTTGACCATCTTTACTCCAGAAAGCCCCTAGCTCTACTAACTCGTATGGTTTATGCATATTCAAAATGCCACCACCTATTGTTAAAGCATCTGGCTTTTTAGCATATTCTGTCCAAAATATTATTTTATTCAATACTTCAGTTTCAAAATAAACATCATCATCAAATAGTACAAAGTGTGTATATTCCTTACGTTCACACACCTCTCTTATTCCCTTAGAAAACCCTCCGGCTTCCCCAGTTTTTTCATTTTTAAATACCATGGTGTTAGTCAAGTCTTTCTCGGGAATTATGTCGCCATTATCTATAACAAAAATGCCTACTTTTTCGGCAAGAGACTTGTCCAAAGCTCTTTTAATGTTTATTCTTCTAATGTTATCTTTCATAAACTCTAGTCTTTTGCGCAAACTAAAAATAACACCCAGTTTAGACTCTCGTTTTGGTGGTATAGAAGTTAGATATTCGCCACCATATAAGGTAGTGCCTGAAACTCCTTCTACTTCAGCAAATATCACCCCCACTCCATCCAATCTACTAATATCAACAGTTAACTCTACTGTAGTAGTTTTAGGACACTGAAACTTCTTTTCATTAAGGAGTGAATATGTATAGTTTGAACACTTAATACACGGATCTTTTTTGAGCTTTTTTTCCAACTTTTTAGCAAATGGCTTTTTCTTTGTGCAGCACATCGTAACGCCTGCATAGGCAAGTTCATTAATGTCACTTGTTGCGCACATAAGGCGCACAGTAGCATCGCCTAAAATGTTTATTCTAAACGTTATATCTTGAATGTCGGTGTATTTAAGCAAATCCCCATATGAAATACTATTAAAGTATGTACCAAAAGAAACTTCAGTCTTTCTTAAAAACTTAATAGAAACATCATAATGCCGAATGCCTTCCCCTTTAAAATACAAGGCTGTTTCTTCACATATGTTTTCCGATTTAGGATAAATTAATTTTGAAATTTGATACATTATATTTTCTATCTTGTTTGTCCAGTTCCTGTACTTGTTAACTAATCTACACTTTTACTTAAGTTAAGAGCAGATTCTAAGACTTTATCCATATCTAAATATTTATATAGTCCAAGCCTGCCTCCAAAAAACACATTTTTAGTATTTTTTGCAAGCTCTGTATACTTTGATAAAAGTGCGTTATTTTTCTCATCGTTTATAGGATAATATGGCTCTATCCCTAACTTCCATTCACATGGATATTCATAACTTATATATGTTTTATCTTGTGTTCCAAACTCAAAATGCTTATGTTCAATTATTCTTGTATAAGGCACATCTTTAGACGTGTAATTAACTACCGCATTCCCTTGAAAGTTTTCTTTTTCTAATAACTTGTTTTCAAACCTAACCGACCTATATTCAAGCGGACCAAATTTATAGTTAAAAAAGGCATCAATTGGACCAGTAAATAATATTTTATCAGCAATACCCTCGTTATCTTTAATGAAATCGAAATAATCAGTATTTAATAACACATCGGAATTTTTAAGCATATTTTCAATAATTTTAGTATAACCGCCAATTGGTATCCCTTGGTAGGTGTCATTAAAGTAATTATTATCGTATGTGAAACGTAAAGGTAATCTTCTGATAATAAATGCTGGCAAGTCTTTACAATCTCGCCCCCATTGCTTCTCGGTATATTCTTTTATTAGTTTTTTGTATATATCAGTTCCTACCAATTTTAATGCTTGTTCTTCTAGGTTTTGTGGCTCCGAAATATTTAGTTCCTTTTTTTGATTATCTATTATCTTTTTTGCTTCATTGGGGGTTTTAATATTCCACATTTTACTAAAGGTGTTCATATTAAAGGGAAGGTTATATATCTCATCTTTATATACTGCCATAGGTGTGTTGACGAAGTTGTTAAAAGCAGCAAACTGGTTTATATATTCCCAGACTTCCTTATTACTTGTGTGAAATATATGAGCACCGTATTTATGTACATTAATACCTTCAATCTCTTCAGTGTAAACATTTCCGCCTATATGCGCTCTTTTTTCAATAACTAGGCATTTTTTGCCAATACGGCTTTTTTCATATGCAAAAGTAGCTCCATATAGCCCGCTACCCACAATCAAATAGTCATATTTTTTCTTTGCCATGTTTTCCTCTTATACGTATATTTTTCGCATTAAACCAATATCTCGTTAAAATACAGTTACTTGTACATATTCTGGAGACTTTACACTTGTAGTCTCTTTGTATATTTTTTAATATTTTTCTTCAGTAGCGAAAACGGAATTAAGAATAATATCAGATTTAACACCGTAATTACAACGTAAAGTATTATATAGGAATGAATGATTTCATATGTAAATATAGCAATAGGCATTGCAATTGGAAGTTGCACCATCGCAAGTAAAATCCCAATCATTAAAGGTAAGTTCGCACGGAATTTTTGTCTTATTTCTGCAACGTTTGTCCAGTCTAAATACGGCTTTGATAAATCTACTAGATATATAATTGAAATCATTGCTAGCACCACAAGAATGCCATTTATTAGTAACACTATGAAGGCAAACTTTAATATAGGTAAGAGTGTTAACAAAAACAATAAAAATGGTATATTAAAAACCAAACTGAACTTTAAATTTGTGAGTAGTTTTGCCTTGACTAATTCTTCTAAAGACATTGGAAGACTTAAAAGATAGTTTATTCCTGTTCTATGCTCTGAAGATATTGGTGCTATAAAACTTAAATTTACATAAACCATTGCCATCGCCATTGCAAAGAAAAACATTCCCATACTTACACCTGGAATAGTATTGGTTAGTCCTGCATCGATTGCCATCTTATAAAAACTCGCAATACCACCTACCTCGTTTACTGTACTATACAGAGCTGGAACAATCATAAAAAATGGCATGGCAATTCCAACTAGTATGTTTATTGAGTTTCCTGGAATCTTTAAAATGCGCTTTTCTTCTCTTTTAACTAGAAGACCAATCTTGCTTTTTATTTGCTTGCTTTCTTTTTTAATTTTTTTAGTGCCACCCACATCTTCTAAATTGGTTGTTGCCTTTGCATAAAGTAGCTTTGATAAGATAAATGTCAGTATGGTTATAACCACAAATATGATTATTGTGTATAAAACCATCAATCCAGATCCTTTTTCAAATGTGCTAGCCTTTACAAATGCATAAATAGGATAAATAGCATAAGATACACCCTTCATGAGTCCTTGCATTGAGCTTTGCATGTTCATTAATTGGCTTTCATCTTCGGTACTACCAGAAACTGCAAGATACACAATCAGTGGCACTATCATCAAAATGCTTAATGCCCCTAAAAATATGTTCTTTGTCCTTTCCTTTCTCTTTGCTTTTGACACAATATAGTTAATTGGTAATGAAACTATAGTTGATAAGAAAAATGACAACATTGGAGCAAAAAACGGTATTAAAGTTAAGATTACGTATCCGCCTACTTTAAGGCCTGCTGCTGCCGCGGACGCATAAGCAAGTGGCAAAAGCAATATTAAAGTCACAGGAATTTGATTTACATATAAAAAGATAAATTTAGACCAAAATATTTTCTCCCGAGAGACCGGAAGCACTGTGAAAAAATCTGCTTTTTTATCATAGTACATGGTGTTTGTATACATCAGTAAACTAAACATAGTACTCATTAAAAACATAACCATTAGCATAAATGTTAAGTTTTCAGCAAAGTATCCCTGTACATAAGCAATCTGTGCACTTCCATAACCTTGTACTGCCAACATAACTGCAACAAAAATAAAACTAAAGAAAATCCCAACAACGTATTTAAAAATTCTTTTTGGAATCGATTCACTGTCAGATGTTGTATGACCACCTAGCAATCCATCTAACTTCTTGTTTTTTCTCTTTTCATTACCACTTGGAAGTGAAGTTAAAAAATGAAACTTCACTAGTGATGACATTTTTTCTATTTCTCGTTTCTTGTTCATAATTCAATCAATATAAATTGTTTTCAATCACATAGTTACCTATATATTGTGTCTATATCGCCGCTTTCTGCTTCCAACTCTTTATTTGTGTCTTCTTTTAACGTCTCGTTATGCTCTTTCGAAATCTTTATGAAAAACTCCTCTAACGATAAATCTTTTTGCTTTTCTTTTAGCTCTTTCATTGTACAATTTAGAATAATTTTAGATTTGTTGATTAAAATCACCCTATCGCATAGCTTTTCTACGACCTCTAATACATGTGAAGAAAAGAAAACGCTGTTGCCTTCTTCACAATGTTTGTGCATTAATTGTTTTAAGTTATATGCTGAATTCGGATCAAGACCTGTCAATGGCTCATCTAATATCCAAAGTTTAGGATTATGTATGAGTGCTGCAATTACTGCAATTTTTTGTTTCATACCATGCGAATATGACTTAATTAATTTGTCTAAAGCTTCAGTCATATCAAATAAACTTGCTAAGTTTGTAAGTCGCTCGTCTCTTTCTGTGTTTGAAACATCATACATCTTTGCGACAAAATGAATTAATTCTCTACCCGTAATATTATCAAAAGGTAATGCTTCATCTGGAACATATCCCATCTTCTGTTTAGCTTCTATGGTATGTTTTGAAAAGTCTAAGCCATCAATGTATATTTCTCCACTATCCACTGAGTTTATGCCCACTATAGCTTTAATTGTAGTAGACTTACCCGCCCCGTTCGGACCGATAAAACCCACAATCTCGCCATGGTCAATTGAAAAACTAATATCATCTACCGCCTTAACCGACTGCCCCTGATATTGCTTGCTAAAATTTTTAACTTCTAAAATCATAATTTTCTCCCTTTACAAGAGTTTATTTTATTACTTAATTTTAACACTTAATTCAATGTAAAATAAAGTGAATAGGTAAAATACTTTTAATGCGTAAATTTAGTTGATATAATCTACAAAACAATTCTTAAGTATTATAAGGTGTGTTATGAAACAAAAAGCAACAACAAAACACCTTATTAATGAACGGATTTGATGCACTAATGTTCAAATTAAATCTAGTAGCAGATGTTCCCATACCAGATGTCGCAATGAGCCCCGCTATACTTATAGGAGCACTTTTCTTTATAGGAATCTTACCACCAATTGTCGAAGAAATATATTATAGAGGAATCATTATGTCTGCTCTTAAAGAGAGAGGCATGACATATGCTATCGTAGTATCATCGCTAGTTTTTTCACTTTCACATCAAAACGCAGCTCAATTAGTACATCAGTTTATCGGTGGCTTAGTTGTTGCATATATTGTTGCAAAAACTGATAACCTCTGGTACGGAATAATAATTCATATGACAAATAATATAATAGCTGTATTTTTACTACTAAGCGACTGGTGGGCATCTCTTGCTGACATGAGCACAACCTCCACTCTCACAATGGCGGGCATGTTCGTTGCGGGTATTGGGATTCTTGTTGGTTGTTTCTTCGCGTTCAAAAAACTAAGAGAAAAAGAAGCGCAGAAAAAAGCGGAAATCAAAATCCAAGATGAGTTACAACCTGAGATTAGTGATGAAATAGAAACCAGTTCTATCAATACTGATACTGATGTCCAACAAGAAGTTATGGAAACTCAAACTGCAGTTAGTGAAGCCCAAACAATAAAAAACCACCTAGCAAGTTTAGAAAACTACTAGGTAAAATTGACATATATGTTTTAATTATGTGCGTGTTTTTTGTGTTTTCAATTATTATGAATATTGTTATGGCAGCTGCTTTTAAAGACATTCCCATGGATTTTCTCGATGAACCTATAGACGTATAGGAGAATATTTGACATTAATCTAAAGAAGCGAACACCTATAAACTTCACCCGCATGCGTACAACGTTATAATGTATTAGTGAAAACCAATATAGGCCTTATAAGATTTAGCTAACTATTGTAGTGATACCGCAATCTGCTCTTTAGTTTGACACTAATTTCATTGCGTGATATTATCAACTAAGTTAATTACCTATAAAAGACAAGGTATATATGAAAATATCTCAATCAGATAAATTTAATTTTGATTTTAATTCATTTAAGAAATCAACCTATGTACTAGGTTCTCTTGTAAAGAAAAACATCAGAGCTCAGTATCGGAACTCCTCTCTCGGCGTTCTATGGACGATTTTAAACCCCCTTTTAAACATGTTAGTTATGGCTTTAGTGTTTGGTGAGCTTTTTGGCAGAAGACTTCCTGCTGGAATTGACTATCCCGTATATGTTTTAGCAGGCAACACTGTTTTTGGTCTTTTTAGAATGACTACATCCACAGGGCTTGAATGTATGGTGAATAACTATAGTTTAATTACTAAAACTCGTATCCCCTACTATGTTTTCCCAACATCAAACCTATTGTCTGCCGCGGTAAATTTTGGATTTTCTTTTATAGCCTTAATAATAGTAATGCTCATCAGAATGCCCCAAGGGGTTACCTTCCATTGGACAATACTTATGACTCTTGTCCCATTTTTACCATCTCTTATGATGTTTTCATTAGGACTTGCGTTAATTTTAGCAACACTATATGTAAGGTTTAGAGATGTTAAGCATTTATACAGTGTCATTTTAACTCTTTGGATGTATATGACGCCTTTATTTTATGTACCAACTATGCTAGGGGAAACTGCGCAAAATATACTAAAGTTTAACCCCCTATTCCATTATGTTGGGTATTTTAGACAAATTATACAAGTTGGCACTGTCCCAGATTGGAAATCGCATTTGATTTGCTATGGGTGTGGGATTATTATGATGTTGATTGGCGCTTTAGTCTTTAACAAAAACAAGAAGACTTTTATTTTGTATATCTAGGTGGCATATGGAAAACGATACTAACAATATTCAAATCGATGAAACTAAAGATGCTACACTAGATCCAATCTCAGAGTATGTAGCTAATATGAAGACAATGGAAGAAGATGATAGCATCCTAATAGATGTTCGCGATGTTTCCATGCGTTTTAGACTTCCTGCAGAAAAAATCGATAGTTTGAAAGAGTATTTTATTAAACTAGTTAAAAGACAAATTAAGCATAAAGATTTTTGGGTGTTAAATAACATCAACCTTCAGGTTAGAAAAGGGGAATCACTTGCTATTATAGGAAGAAACGGAGCTGGTAAAAGCACTCTGCTTAGACTCATTGCAGGCATCATGCAACCCACGACCGGTACAATACGCACTAAAGGGGTTATGGCCCCACTACTCAATCTAGGTGCTGGCTTTGATCACAATGCAACTGGTAGAGAAAACATATTTTTAAACGGAGCCATTCTTGGGTTTAGTAAAAAAGAAATGGAGCAAAAATATGATGGTATTGTTGAGTTTTCTGAACTAGATAAGTTTATGAATGTACCAATTAAAAACTACTCATCTGGTATGCTTGCTAGGCTGGGTTTTTCAATTGCGGTTGACGTTTCACCAGACATACTAATTGTCGATGAGATTTTAGCAGTTGGAGATGCTCCTTTCCAAAAGAAATGTAAAAATCGTATCCAACAGTTACAAGAAAATGGTGCTACATTTATTGTAGTATCTCACAGCATGGCTACAATACAGCAACTTTGTAATCGTGCTGTTTGGATAGGCGATGGCACCATTGTTCAATACGGCGATGTAAATACTGTCGGAAATGCTTATAGCGACTGGTGCAATAGCAAATAATAAACCTACATTACAAAAGTAAACCATATGAAAAAAGATGCTTTTTATGGCATCTATTTTTTTAGTTTTACAAACATCTTGTCACTTAAAAGATTTTTAAAAAATATTCTACGTTTTGTTCCTGGTGGAAGAATGTAGTATCCTAGTTTATAAAATAACTTATTTTTATGAAATTCAAGTATATCCACTCTTTGTAAGTAGGCGTATTTTAAATCTGTGGTTCTTTTTTTGTAGAGAAAATATATGGCAAATATTCTTTCTGCTAAAAAACCTTGAGTGCGTGGTAATATCTCAGATGCGTATGTTTCATCATACTCTTTTAGCACATCAAATAAGAAAGTGAAATAACCATCTGCAAACTCTTTACTCATGATGTACATGTTCTTACTAATCAAACATGTATTTTCATGCAGGTAGAATAAAATATCCTTTTCCATCTCGGGATTCTTTTTAATTATTATCTCCATTACATGATCGATTGCATCTTTATTAACGTGTTCTGGGGAACTTAAATAGTGGTTTTTGATACTCAAATGCATGTCTTCCGGATATGGTATTAAAACATCGCGTCCTTTGACTACCCTTTCAACGTCATCTATTTTTAGCTTTAACACCAATTTATCATCAATTTTATTATAAAACGCATGGGGTCTTTTATGTGCTTTTTCAACAAGTGATAGATAGCGCCTATAATGGAAAAATCCGTAGTAATCAGCATCTATATTTTTCCACGCGTAATACTGAGCGGTTAGTTCGCAATAATACTTGTTCTTGTCAGAAATATTATC
>JAAZLE010000086.1 GCA_012799455.1 Clostridiales bacterium
CTACGTATGACGCCGCATTATTGCCATCAATAGTTAGTTTTTTGCTCATTTTTACCTCCGAAAATAAATTTAAATAGTCGTGTACGGCCAAAAATAATTGTACACCTTTCCCATTATATCCACGCGTACGGAAATAGTCAACGAAATAGGTTAGTTAAATGTACTATATGCTCGCGTATTGGTATGACTTTAGTATGTGCTGAATTTTAGCGTATGCATCTACCCCCAGCCGTCTAACACACATTATTTTTGCATATTTGAAGCAGATGTTGTATAATTTTCTAGGTGGTGCGCTGATTGCCTTACATGTTTTAGCAATGCACTATAATGCACTATTACTATACATTTAAAGCATCCATCACTTTAAAAGTTTGTTCTGTTGGAGGAGAGCTATCATGATCTTAGCTATTGACACTATGAAAGTTATATATATTGCCGTCGGTTGTATTGGGGGAGCTGCCGTACTTGCCGTGCTAACCCTTTTAATAGCATCATATTTGGCATTTCGAATGATTATTAAAGGTAACCATGGAAAATCCATTGGTAATGATGAAAAACTACTAACTCAGGTTATGGGTCCAGATTATGAAGACTGGCTCAAATTTATTTTAGAAGCAACCCCTGAATATGAAAAGTTAGAAAAAATTCCAGTCACAGTGACAACCTTCGACAATTTAAAACTACAGGGTGAATTTGTAGCCTCGGATACAGAAAGTACCAAAACTATTATTTGCATGCATGGGTACAGGTCGGCTCCTAAAAACGAATTTGCAAGGATGGTTCCCTTCATGAGAAGAGCAGGTTTTAACCTATTGTTTGTTAACCATAGAGCACACGGACCAAGTGAAGGAAAGTACATTGGCTTTGGGACTTTAGACCATAAAGACACCATTAAATGGATTGAGGCCGTTGAAAAGCTGGTCCCAGGTGGAGATATTTTCTTATATGGGATGTCAATGGGAGCAGCAACTGTTATGAATGCTTGCGGACTAGATAATCTCCCATCAAGCGTGAAGGGAGCAGTTCAAGACTGTGGTTTTACTTCTCCTTGGGATGTAATAAGTTTCCAAGTAAAGAGACTTTTTAGATTTAGTTCCTTCCCTCTAGTTAACCTAATCAATCTATTTTGCAAAGTGTTTGCAAAGTATAGTTTAAAAAAGCCTACAACTACCGAATCGGTATCCATGTCCTCTGTACCAATTTTATTTATACATGGTGATAACGATTTGTTTGTACCTACATACATGTCGGAAGTTAATTATAGAGCATGTACGGCACCAAAAAGAAAGTTAATAGTAGATAATGCCGGTCACGCTATGTCATATTATAAAAACCCCGAACTTTATGAAGAAACATTCTTATCGTTTTTAGAACAATGTGCTGGAAATGCTGACCAAGTTACTTTTGACGAACTCTTAACTGCTGATTATCATACAGACGAAGATAAAGACTACGAACATACTGGCGATTAGACTACTTAAATTTTTTGGATGATTTGGACTTGCTCTTTATGTTACTATCTGTTGAATATGCAACTCCTTATTTGAAATAACCTTGCTGATGTTTTTAACTTTACGTGTGTTTGTAATGTTATCACACTACTCATATCCAATTTAATGTATAATTGTCTTATTATTAAAAACTAAACTCAAATATGACAGGAGGATTTATAAAATGGCAGCAAATGTAACAAAAGCTAATTTCCAAGAAGAAGTGTTAAATTATAAAGGTACCGTACTGGTTGATTTTTATGCGGACTGGTGTGGCCCGTGCAAAATACTTGCACCAATATTACAAGATTTTTCTAACGAGAGAAAAGATATTAAAGTACTAAAAGTTGATGTGGACTCAGAGCGTGAGTTAGCTACAAAATATGGTATATACAGCATACCCACTCTAATTGTGTTTAGAGACGGTCAAATCGTACGACAAAGATCTGGATTTTTACAAAAACAAGGTCTTGCGGAACTAGTTAAATAATTACCTTAAAAAAACTACAGCCTTTCATTTCAACTCTTTCCCCCCCATATATTTTATTAATGAAAGTGCTGAAGTAGGCAAATAAAAAGCAGTTCAAAATTTTTGAACTGCTTTTCTCTATGTCGTAAAGTATTTTAAGTTAAACTATTTTCCTTAGCGCATCTACATTTAATATAGTTATTTTCCCTCTACCTAATTTCACGATTTCTTTTCCTTCAAACTCTTTTAACTGTCTGGAAATAACTTCTCTAGCTGAAGCTAGGTTTTTAGCTATTTGCTCATGCGTTACAGATATGACTAGGTTTTTATTTCTTGCATATTCATCATATAAAAACATTGCCACTCTTTGCTCAATGCTAAATGAGTGAAATTGTTCTAACTCCCAAATTAAGTCCGAAAACCTTTGTAGCAGTACCTTTAGCGCAAAATTTTCAACTTCTAGGTACTGCTCTTGCGCTTTTGCAAATGCTTTTGGAAATATTTGAAATAACTCAGTATTTTCTTCAGCTTCCATTTGAATTTCAAACGAAATAGCAGGCATAACACATCCAGCAGAAAGCGTACAAAAATCGCCATTTGTTAAGTAATAAAGCGTAATTTCTTTACCACTATCTGAAGTTATATATGCTCTAACTCTACCGGAAATTATATAAATTCCTCCAATACAATATGAATTCGAGCTTTTTATCTCAGCACCTCTTAGGTATTTCCTCTGTGTTGTGGCATTTAAAAGTTCCGTTCGTGAACTCTCGTCAATTTTATTCCAGAACGGGAAAAAATTACTAAATATTTCCCTTTTATTTATTTCTTTTGTCTTTGGCATGTTTTCCCCCATAAAAACTATTTTCTCAACACATTTTCATTATATACACTTTAAAAGTCAATGTCTAATACAGAATAAAAAACCACCTATGGAAATCTCACATAAGTGGTTTAAATCTTAAACTATTAGTTAAATGAAGTAATTATTCTAAACTCCTGGTTCTTCAGAAACCACAGGGTCTTCCTGATTTAACTCGTTATTTAAATCGTTAAAGTAGCTTGCTTTGTATAAGAAATTGTACTCATCAGCCATGTCATATACTTTAGTTTGGAAATCTTCTATAACATAAATCTTTTCACCAATTCTAATGCCTCTAACTGGCGTATAGTAATAATAGTAATTATTGTAGTTATCTCCACCAATTCTAAGTTTTGCAGCCACCTTAATCTTGCCAGTGCCTTCTTCATCTTCATAAAAACTAAACACAAAGAAATCTCTAACTTCTCTATAAGTGTAATAAGTCGTCACTCCATCTTGTTGTTGAATCTCTACTGGAGACGAAATATCAAAACCAAATATGTTATGTTCTAAATCAATCAAAAATGCATGTGGGTTATATAAAGCTTCAGCACTTGCCCAGCCTTCACCTATTACTAACTTATGAGAAATTACTGCTTCAGCTCCTTCCATATTATATAAAACCACTTCTATTCCATTTGATCTGCCCGTTGAATCTGTATTCATTCCCACGCCTACAGTATATTTGTCGTTTATTTTATGTAAATAATACGCAACTCCATCTTTTTTAAGTCCATCAGAAATTGTGGGATTTGTTGGATCAGATAGATTTACTTTGTATAGCGGATCAACTTGTCTAAACGTTACTATCGCACCTTCTTCTTTATCAAATCTTGCAGAATATATTCTTTCGCCAGGTGCAATATTTGTTATCTTACCAACTGTTTCTAAATCCGCATTTAGTACAAAAATGTTATTGTACTGGTTAAACCCAGACTCGCTATATTCAGATGTTGTTGTTGCAAGTCTTAAATAACTATTATACTCATCCATTGAGTATTTATTTAATATATAACCTTCAACTTTGCCAATACCTGCTAGTTTTAGATTTTCTAGCTCTATCCTTAGTATTCTAGAGTAGTTTTTACTATAGGTAACTTCTCTTCTTAGTCCGTTATAAAAAACAGATTTGCCACTATCAGTTGAAGCTAAATATAGATAATTATGAGACATGTATACATTTTCGCCCGACCCAAAATATGATACGGATGATACTTCATTAGTCTCTAGATCAATCTTTCCTACAATTGAATATGTGTAGTATGGTATGCCATCAAAATAATATATTTTATCAAGTGGCATTTCTTCAAGCTTTACGTTCTCTCCATTTCCAATATACATCTCAGGAAGAGAGGCATCTTTGGCATCATCTGCATAATAGTAACGGTAGTTGTAGTAATTGAAGATAAAGTACAAATCGCTCCCTTTCAAGCGCATATCCACTCTACTTCCTGTATATATTATTTGCTTTTCTAAAATAGGATTTCCAGGATCTGCTATATTGTATATTCTTGTATCAACGATACTTTTATAATTTGAATTAATGTAGTAGGAACCATAGTAAGTTTCATCATAACTTGGCGCATCGGTAGGTTTACCATCTTCGCCAAAATACATATAACTATCACAAGATATTATGAGTTTATTTCCATAAAGTATCATTTCTCCTACACTATATCTATTGTTTAAAAGCTTAACTTCCTTTTTAACCACCAAATCATTGTCTTGCACCTCGAGTATTACTAAACCGCCGTAGCCAAGTTTATATATATACCGACCATTTGTTTTAACTATGTCAGACTCATCAATGCCTTCTACCTGGACATTAGTCGTAGAATGACTAGGTCTAGATCCCGCATCATTAGCACTATCCATTTCCATCTGAGGTGCACTTTTTTGCGCTCCTAACATTGGCATCCAGTCCACTAAAGAAGATGACCTAGCGGAATCTAAGGCACGCAACGAGGAAAAAAATGAATTGACTTCTTGTTTTGTAGAAAACTGTATTGCTTGATAACCATCACCAGTGTAAGTGACTTCTTTCATAGGTAAAAATTGCCTGAATAGGAAAAATGTTATAACTATAAAAACTGCAACAAGTAATATAATCAGTAGTACACGTGCAAGCTTTTTGCCATCAGATAAATCCTTTTTTTGAGTAGCCATGTCATAACCTCCATTAGTCATAATTCTAGATCACTACTAATCAAATTCATTATATCACCATATTAATAAAAAGAAACATATATTAATCTTATTTCGTTTACTTTTCCCTAATTTTTCACCTTCAACTAACACTTCAAAATATCAACAAAAATACCAGCAACAACACATAGTCATTACTGGTATTAAGTCCAACTTTATGGAGTCACGCTAAACACCTGCCCTTATTTTTTTCTTTTGACACAATTTAATGATGATAACTATTAAATGAATAGTGTCGTTCCTACATTTTCATTTGCGCTTATATATGTTGCGACGCCAGCATATTCGACACCATCTATTAGTTCTTCTTTCTTAATACCCATTAAGTCCATACTCATCATACACGCTATCATTTTAACACCTGCAGCCTTTGTAGCCTCAATCATGGTGGCTATATCATCAACATTATTTTTCTTCATAATACTCTTTATCATCGCTCTTCCCATGCCTGCCATGTTCATATTTGACAAAGGAAGTTTACTAGCTCCACGTGGCATCATCTTTCCAAACATTTGCCCAATAAAACCTTTTTTAACCTTTACTTTATTTTCCTTTCTTAATGCATTTAGGCCCCAGAAAGTAAAGAATATGGTTACCTTTTTGCCTTGTGCAGCTGCCCCCTGCGCTATAATCATAGCAGCTAAAGCCTTGTCTAAATTACCACTAAATAAAACTAATGTTGCGTTTTCCTGTAGCGATACTCCACTTAAATTCAACCCCGTTCCACCACCTTTTTCTATGGTAGCTATATACTTACCACCTTCTGAAACCAAGCCTTTTAAAGTATGTCCGTTTGTTTTTGTCCAATTTTCTATGTCCATTAAAAAACCACCTTCAGTTGCAGTTACCCTTACTACCTCACCTGGTTTCATGCTCTCCATTTTCTTAAATGTTGCCATGATTGGGCCTGGACACTGAAGACCTGAACAGTCTAGTTCTTGTATATCTTTATTAACTACCACTGTATTTTTTATATCTGCTGATGATTGCATGTCTCCTCCTGATTTACAAACAGCTGGTGGCTTTAATGTGCCTGACCCAACCTTATATTTTAAATTTGCATACGTTGTATATCCTCCAAGGACATTATATGTATTTTTATATCCATTTGCCTCTAATATTCTATTGGCTACATATGCTCTTAGTCCCACCGCACAAAGCACATATATTGGTGTGTTTTTATCAGATGGCAATTTGTCTAAATTCTCTCTTAATTTATCTACTTCAATATTTATGCTTCCTTCTATCTTTCTTGCATCATTTTCTGCTTTTGTTCTAACATCTAAAACATATCCGCCATCTGCAATTATTTTGTCAATATCATACACACTAGCAGGTTTAATTAAGCCATTTTCAATATTTTCTGCAATGTACCCCATAATATTTACCGGATCTTTTGCTGAAGACACAGGAGGTGCGTAACAAAGTTCTAAATCACTTAAATCAAATACAGTTCCGCCAAGCCTCATAGCTGTACTAATTACATCTATACGCTTTTCCGTCCCTTCTTTACCAATAGCCTGGGCTCCTAATATTCTTCCAGTACCTTTTTCATATAATAATTTCATAGATATGACACTAGATCCTGGATAATACCCAGCATGATTAGAGCGATATGAATATATCTCTTGATAATTTATATTTTTCTGCTTTAACACCTTTTCATTTGCACCTGTTGACGCAGCTATTAAATCAAATACCTTTAATACGCTTGATCCCTGTATTTTCACGGGTTTAAATTTAATCCCACAGATGTCATCAGCTACAAGTTTTCCTTGCCTATTTGCCCCCCAAGCAAGAGGTACAGCATAGTTTGAATCATCTAGTGGGTTAATTACTTCTATCATATCGCCAACTGCATAAATGTCCTTTTCAACACTACCATCTGCTCCTATTGCCTTAAAGTTTTCTTTGGTTATTACATGGCCTCTTGGTCCTAATCTTAAATCAGCAGACTTAGCAAGTGTGTTTTCTGGAGTTACGCCTATTGCTAAAACTATGATGTCTGCATCTAATTCTTTCCCGCTTTCAAGAACGACTTTCTTTCCACCATCTTTAATTTCGCTAACGCCGTCTTCTAACACAAGATCTACGCCATTTCTGTTTAACTCAGCATGTAATATTTGTGCCATTTCAAAATCTAATGGAGATATAACTTGGTTGAGTTTTTCTACAATTGTTACACTCTTTCCGATGTGTGCTAAGTTTTCTGCAATTTCTACACCTATAAAGCCTCCGCCAACTACAACGGCATTGTTGATACCTTTCTCATCTACAAAATCTTTTATCCTATAAGTATCACCTACATTTCTGAGCGTAAAAACATTGGTTGCATCCTTTATTCCCTTTATGTTTGGCTTTATTGGCTTTGCGCCTGTAGATAAAATCAACTTATCATAAGGTAGTTCATATTCTTCATTTTTATTATGATCAACAACAGTTACTACTTTTTTAACTTTGTCTACAGCAATTACTTCATTTTTAACTCTTGCGTCTATATTGAATCTGCTTTTAAGACCTTCTACGGTTTGAACAAGTAGTGCTCCTTTTGACTTAATCACCTCTCCAATGTAATATGGAAGACCACAGTTTGCATAAGAAACATACTCATCTCTTTCAAGTATAATTATTTCTGCATGCTCATCCAATCTTCTTAATCTAGACGCAGCTGAAGCTCCGCCAGCCACTCCACCAACTATAACTACTCTCATTTATGTACCCCTACATGTAAAAATTAAATTGTCTACTTTATATAATACTATTTAAATATTAAAGCATGAGTGATAAAGTCACAATAAAAAAAGAACTCCCTGGCAAAAGGAGTTCCTTTTTATGATAAGGTGGAGATTAAATTAACTTAATTTATTTGTCTTCGTCAAGACTGTTTTTGATATTTTCTCTCAATGCGCTGCAACTTGCAGAATGCATACAGCCCGTACAACTACCTGAACACGTTATTTTACTAGGATTATTTTTCTTTTCTTTTTTTTCTTTGTATTTTCGATAAAAAACACCTGCTATAGTAAGTCCTACTATGAGTATTGCCACCACTAATATCACAATTTCTAACGTTTCCATTACTTTAGTCCTTATTTACGCAATTTTATAATTCTTCAAATATCCTTACTACTTTATTTCTTTTTTTGCTGCTAATTTTTGACGTATTTGGTCAATGACGCCTCCTTTATACATAGCATATATCACAATAGCCAAGCCAATTATTATGCCTACTATAGCCGCAAGCCATGCCTTGTATACAGCAAGTACTCCAAACCAAAAGATTATAAGCGACACTACATACGCGGTTAATATCCAGAATAATATAGCACCCCAAAAATATAGACGACCTTTCTTTTTATTTTCCGCAACCATAAGTTCTGTTCTAGCTACGGCTATGGCTGCTGCACACGGTATTGTTAACAAGTTAAATGCAAGGTAAGAAAACATAGCGGGTATTGCAACATTTAATGAACCTAGGTTCCCACCTATCGACACAAGCAATGCATCTAAGGCTTCTTGAGTTCCTCCCCCTGCTAGTGTCCCAAGTGAAGCAACAACCATTTCTTTAGCTATTGTGCCTGTCAAAGAGGCAACTAAAAACTTCCATCCATTTGCGCCCATGCCCCAGCCGAGTGGCACAAAGAGCACAGATAACCATTTAGATATTATGCCCAAAATACTAGCATCATCTCCTGGCAGATATTCCATCTTAAAACTAAAAGATGTCAAAAACCAAAGCACAATTACCGCACCTGCTATTATTGTCGCTGCCCTATATACATAGTGCTTTAATTTCTCCCAAAGGTGAATAAATACACTCTTCATTTGTGGGCGATTATAATTAGGTAATTCCATTATGAATGTTTGTGCCTCACCTTTAATGACTGATTTTTTTAAGAATATCGCAGCCACAATTGCCACAACAATACCTATTAAGTAAATAGTGAAGACCGTTACATCAGCTGGTAAACTTGCGTATTTTGCTGCAAACGCACCTGCAAACGCTGCCCATATTGGAAGCTTTGCCCCGCAACTAAAAAACGGAGTTAAGTATATAGTTCTACGCCTTTCGGCATCCGTTCCTAACGTTCTGGTTCCCAATATTCCAGGAACTGCGCATCCAAAACACATTAAAAGTGGCATCAACGCTTTCCCTGAAAGACCAAATCTTTTAAATGCTCTATCTGTTATAAAAGCAACCCTTGCCATGTAGCCTGTATCTTCTAGTAATGACAAGAAAAAGAATAGCATTAAAATCTGAGGCACAAATGAAAGCACTGCAAACACACCTGCAAACAAGCCATCTACCACTAGCCCCGTATACCAAACACCTTCTGGCATAGCTCCGCTTACAGCATCACTTATTAGCTCTGTTAAATATTCTACACTTCCAAGTAGCATCGCCCCAGGACTTGCGATACTGTCCTCTCCTATAATTGGAATGTCAAAAGATCCTTCCGGAATAACTGCTCCTAAAAACAAGAAGTTTTCACTAAATGTAATATGGAAAACTAAAAACATAATTGCTAAAAAGATAGGTATCCCCCAAATCTTATGGGTTAAAACCTTATCTATTTTTTCGCTTCTAGCTGTCCTAGATTCCACTTTTATTATGTGTGCTGAAAAATAATTAACTATGTAATCGTATCTAATATCAGCAATTGCTGCTGAAAAGTCTTGATCGTACTGTTCAAGATCGATATTTTTCTTTAGTTTCTCTACCTTTTTAGCAATTTCTGGATTTTCTGCTATTTCTAACTCATCCTCATCTATCATTTTAGCTGCTCTAAACAATACGTTTGTTTGGTTATCGGCTCTGTATAAATCCACTGTTTTATGGAATATTTCCCTAAGTGCACTCTGCTCTAGCGCTGACACTCCACGTCTACGCACTTTAGATGTAGCATATGCCATCGCCATCAATTCCTTCATTCCCTTTTTTCTAAGAGCACTTATTGGAACTACTGGTACACCAAGGCTTTTTTCTAAAGCTTCAATATCAATCTTATACCCCGACCTCTCCATTATATCCATCATATTGAGAGCAACTACAACTGGCTTATCTAACTCCAATATTTGTGTAGTTAAGTATAAATTTCTTTCTAGACACGTTGCATCCACGATGTTTATGATACAATCAATGTCATCTCCAAGCACCACATTTCTTGCTATAACTTCTTCTGGTGTATATGGAGATAAAGAATATATGCCTGGAAGATCTAATAACTCAATATTTTCCTCCAGTTTTTTATATATCCCAACTTTTTTATCTACCGTAACACCCGGCCAGTTACCAACATGAGCGTTACTACCCGTTAAGGAATTAAACAGTGTGGTTTTTCCACAATTGGGATTTCCAGCAATTGCAAACTGTAACAAATCTACATTTTCTTCCTTTTTCCTAAACCTGATTTTTTTCATGCCTCTCTTCCTTTATGTATATATTTTTCTAGTCGTTTTCAACTGACAAGTATTATTTATCTTTATGATGCCTATGATGTCTACCATGCCCCCTTCTTTTCTTCAAAAGAGGGCTTGCGCATTGCAAGTCAGTATGCATAACGGTATCATCTAAAATGTCTAATTCTTTCGAGTTAGTTTCGGATGCTTCCATACTTTGTGTAGCCTCATTTTCAAGACATATACATGTTTGATCGTCTCGATTACAAGTCGCACCAGCTCCAAACCCGCAACCATAACCACATCCTCTCATCTTTTGTCTTTCTTTGAATCTCTCTTTCAATACCTCTATATCTTCCCCTACTTCCATTATGATATGCTCAGCCTCGCTCTTCCTTAAAGACAATTCGTACCCTCTAAGTGTAATCTCTATAGGGTCTCCCAGTGGAGCTTCCTTTTTCATACGAATCTCAACTCCAGGCATTACGCCCATGTCAAACAGCCTTCTCCGAACAGGCCCTTTCCCAACTACATGCTTTACAATTCCTCTTTCTCCTGGAGTAAAATACTTTAGTGACTTTTCCATAATCTCTCCTACCTGTTCGCAGATGCGAACTTGACGATAATATATATAACCATTCGGCTTATTTAACACTTAATTACAAAGATTTCAACTCTTTCATTTGTCTTTAGTTCGCATATGCGAACTTGCGGTGTTAAAATAAAAGCCTTGTGGCTTATGGACATAATATATACTATGTTTCATGGCTATGTCAAGTTAATTTTTTACTTTTTCACCTACCGTCAATCTTTCCCTTTTTGGTCAAATAAAAACCTTCATTTTTTACAAGTACTATCAAAAGTTACACTTGCCCTGTAATGCTCGAGGGCCTATTTACTGTTGCACTTACTATGACAACTAACACTTACCGTCAATCTTGCAGTATAGAAAAGCAAAAAGCCGACCTTTTGTGGTCGGACTCTTCTTCACATCTACACACCTCACAGAAATTAACTATTTTTTGCTTATTATTTCTTTTATTGCATTAAAAGATTCTTCGCTTATTATATGTTCTATTTTACAAGCATCATCTTCTGCAGTTTCTGAATCTACACCCAAACCAATGAAGAAATTAGTAAGAACTTGATGTCTTTCATATAAATGAAGGGCATGTTCACGACCTTTTTCAGTAAAGGTAATTGCACCTGTTTTTGCTATATCAACATATCCATTGCTTTTTAAAAGATTAACTGCCCTAGACACACTAGACTTAGAATAGCCAAGTTCTTCTACTATGTCTATTGACCTCACCATACCACCTAGGCTTTTCTTCTTAAGGAGAAGAATAGTTTCTAAATAATTTTCACC
The DNA here is from genome assembly GCA_012799455.1 of Clostridiales bacterium. GTDB lineage: Bacteria > Bacillota > Clostridia > Christensenellales > DTU072 > MWEH01. Next base: position 11,796 of record JAAZLE010000086.1, read on the forward strand.
AGACTCTTTAATCCTTGGCATTTTAATTCTCCATCTTCCAACATGACTGATTATACCACATTGAAAAACATTATGATATACCAAACCTTAATACATACTTTTGCAAAAACTTGATTGTTATTTGTTTATATTATTAGCAATTTCATCAGCAAGTTCTACTAACTTTTCTCTACTTTCATTATTTAATGCAGACTTAATAGATACAACTGTTTCTGATAATTCGCACTTTTTAAGAGCAGCTAGCTTTTCTCTCATAAGTTTTGCACTTGCTGGAGCCCAGGTTCCATTTTCAATGAAATAAAACCTTTTATTTTGTATAGCTAAAGCTACTACTGCTGAGATATAACTTTCCATTAAGATGTAAATGTTATTGTTATGTGTTACTGAGGCTAAAACTATATCGCTGTACTTAAAAGTATCTGATACTAGATAAGTGGCATCCTGAGCAGAAACATCTTTTACTTCTACTTTTTTAACACCTCTGTCTTTTAGCATCTTAGCAAGTTCCATTGCTGCATTTTTAGTATTATCATACATAGAGGCATAAATAACTAAAACACCATTAACTTCAGGTTCATAGTTTGCCCACTTCCTATATAGTTCTATAAATCTCCCAATCTCTTTTTGTAGAATATATCCGTGTAAGGGGCAAATTGTTTTTATGTCATATTTAAGAGCTTTATCTATAGCTCTATTTGTTTGCATGCCATACTTCCCAACGATGTTTGTATAGTATCTTCTATAATCTTCAATTATTGAATCTGTAAATTCAACTTCACTATCAAATAAATTACCATGAAGGCCACCAAACGCGCCAAACGCATCTGCTGAAAATAGTGTTTTTGTGTATTTTTCATAGCACATCATTACTTCTGGCCAATGAACCATCGGAGCACTGAAAAACTCTAGTGAATGCTTGCCAAGTTCTAAAACCGATCCCTCATCTATTATTAATTCGTTGACTTTTACATCCCCAAAGAATTGATAAAACATAGCTTGTGCTTTTTTAGAAAACACTATAGTTGCATTTGGATAAAGCTCTAAAACTCGAAATAGCGATGCGCTATGGTCGGGTTCCATATGTGTAACAACAACATAATCTAAAGATTTTCCACTCTCTTTCAAAACTTCAGATAGATTATCTAAGAACTGACCGCATAAAGATGCTTCAACCGTATCTATTAACGCTGTCTTTTCATCAGCAATTAAGTATGTGTTATATGCCATCCCTGTCGGAATTGGGATATGGTTTTCAAATTTTGTATATTTATAATCACTAACTCCTAAATAATAAATATTTTCGCTAATTTTTCTAATGCTTGTCATTTTTCTCCCCTTTTTATGATTATTTCATCAACTTATTATATCGTTATACGAAATACGCGGTAAACTAGTACCGCGTATTTTGTTTTACTAAAACTATTAAGCTTTAACGCTTAAAGCTCCTACCTACTTAACAGCTATCTTAGTTAAGCTTTTTGACCCATAGACCATGTAGGTTACAATACTCGTACACTGCTACTGGCTCATCATTTACAAAAGTAAATTCAGCTGTTGGAGTGCCAACACATGCCTTTCTTTGTCCACCGTTTTGGGTTTCTACATAAATCCATGCAATGTGATGCTTTTCTTCCATTGGATGAAGAACCGATCCTACTTGGACTTTCATTACATCGCCATCTTGTGTTACTTCTGGAATATGTTTTTCATATCCTGAATCCTGATCTTTTGCCACAACTTGCCCCATTGGTTTTCCACAACAAATCATAGGCACACCACTTGAATGTAACATTCCTACAAAATTACCACATATATCGCATTCATAAAACTTTGTCTTTGCCATAATTATATCCTCCTATATTTTTAACCACTTTCGGTTATACATTTATTTTAACATATCGCACGTTTTTAAGCAATTGTATTACTTACTAACCTTTGTAACCATATCACATTATTTAGAAGCACTCTCTAAACACTTAATTTGTATTCAATACTGCAATGTCGTTTATTATAGCTCTTACGTAATTCTCTCCTTTTTGACTATACGCTTGTATCGTACGGCAGCAAAAATATCGTCCACATAATTTATGCTCATTCCCATGTAGATACTAGCAGGTATAATCCCAAAGATATATATTATTTGATGCGGAGAATAACCAGCACCTCCAAAGCCCATTACAAGTAAAAAAAGCATAACTAAAAAATATGGAACTGCATATATCGCATTAAAAACCATACATATTACAATGGCACCTTTATGCCGTATAAGACGCTTTTCATCCTTAGAAATCACATAAGATATCGCCATATAAATTGTTGGTGTAAGTCCAATTGTACTATAAGCCAAAATTATCCAAAGCCAATTAAAAGTACGATAAGCTGTGAGTTTTTGCCAATATATAACTGAAGAATCTGAACGCGGTGGAAGTCTGTTATATATATCTTTCGATAAAATAAAAGCTATGAGCACCAGACTCAGGTGAATAATTAATGGCACTATACACAACAGTATCTTTTGTTTTCTATTTTTAACTTCACCTTTCATACTACTCACGCAAAAATAATTCCTTAAGCAAATCACAATCCACAATGATTATAACATACAAGTACACTTTGTCTTAAACTTCCTTCTTGCATAATAACTACCATTAACAAGCCTGTATTAGCATGATGATTGACAGTGAGTTTTAATAAATGAGATTTCTAAGTTTTTGCCTTGAACAAAAGACTTCTTTAATAATATAATAAAGAAAGCGTGTTTCAATAGACGTGTAGAACATTTAAACAAACATATAACTAATGTTGCTAACCCTTAGTGCTGGTTAAATTTAAACAACATTACTATAAGAGGTTTTTATGAATTATGATAAATACATGAGCGAAAAAGCCAAGGCGATTCCACCATCTGGCATCAGAAAGTTTTTTGACATCGCAGCAGAAATGAAGGATTGCATTTCTTTAGGAGTTGGAGAGCCTGATTTTATAACCCCTAAAAAGTTTAGCCAAGCCGGTATCGATAGTATTTTAGCTGGAAAAACCCAATACACTTCAAATAATGGTTTGCTTGAACTAAGACGTGCAATTGCAAAATATCTAAAAGATACTACAGGAAATACATATGACCCAGTTAACGAAATTTTAGTTACAGTCGGCGCAAGCGAAGCTATTGATCTGGGACTAAGAGTGTTATTAAATCCTGGCGATGAGGTTATTATCCCTAGCCCATCTTATGTTTCATACGCGCCATGCGTATCACTTTGCCACGGAGTACCAGTACCAATAGACTGTAAAGTTGAAAACAACTTTAAACTTCTCCCCGAAGAAATAGAAGCTGTTGTAACCCCTAAAACAAAGGCCATAATACTTCCATATCCAAACAATCCAACAGGTGCCATTATGGAAAAGAAATATTTAGAAGCAATAGCACCAGTTATCATTAAACATGATTTAATTGTTTTATCAGATGAAATATACAGCGAACTTACTTACGATGGAGAGCACTACTCAATCACTTCCGTCCCTGGCATGTTTGAAAGAACTATACTTATGAATGGGTTTTCAAAGGCTTTCGCTATGACTGGATGGAGAATTGGTTATCTTGCCGCGCCAAAAGAACTTGCTCTCAATATAAGAAAAATTCACCAGTATGCTATTATGTGTGCACCTACTGCTAGCCAATATGCAGCACTATCTGCCTTAGAAACCAGTTTTAAAAATGGCTTTGCTGAAGTTAAAGAGATGCGTGAAAAATATAACGAAAGAAGAGTTTTCCTAGTCAACAGACTAAATAAAATGGGATTAAACTGCTTTGAGCCAAAAGGTGCATTCTATGTCTTCCCATGTGTAAAAGAAAAAACTGGCATGAACGGTCAAGAGTTTGCAGAAACGCTACTTAGAAAGAAGAGCGTAGCTGTAGTTCCAGGAAGAGCCTTTGGAAGTTCTGGAGAAGACTTTGTGCGTATCAGTTATGCGTACTCACTCGAAAAACTAAAGCTTGCCATGGATAAAATCGAAGAGTTTTTAAATGAACTAAAATAACCTAACTTGTTCAATAAAATAAATGCCTGCCGAATTATTCAGCAGGCATTTTCTTTTTGCAATAATTTATATTTATGCTTTAATTTGATCTAAAACCTCACCTACTTTTTCTCGTATAACAAGATCTGCAGCAGTGTCCTTAGGAGTAGGATCACGATTGATTAAAACCAAATATTTCCCTTTAAAATAATTTATAAGCCCCGCCGCTGGATACACAGTTAATGAAGTTCCAGCTATAATTATCATATCTGATTTTACTATCGCATTAACTGCATTATCAATTGTTGTAGAATCTAACCCCTCTTCATAAAGCACAACATCTGGCTTCACAATCCCACCACAACGATTGCAATATGGGATACCATTAGATTCTTTTATGTAACCCATATCATAGAAAGCTGAACAATCTACACAATAGTTTCTTGCAACAGATCCATGTAGTTCATAGACAGTTTTTGACCCTGCTAGTTGATGAAGCCCATCAATGTTTTGAGTTACAATAGCTCTTAACTTCCCTTTCTCCTCCATTTCAGCAAGCTTTAAATGTGCTTTGTTTGGGGAGATTCCTGTAATCAGAATCTTTTCTCTATAGAAGTCAAAAAATGCTTTTGGATCTCTTTTAAAACAAGTATGGCTTAACATATATTCTGGAGGATATTTAAACCTTTGGCTGTATAAACCATCTTTACTTCTAAAGTCAGGAATGCCACTTTCGGTAGATACTCCCGCACCACCAAAAAAGACAATGTTATGCGATTCATTAATCATCTGTTGTAACTTGCTAATTGCATCTTCCATATACTTGTCTCCTTATTCAACCATTCTTTTTAACATATTATTATGCTCTTATAAACTACAAAGTCCTATTTAGAACTTTTTGCAATGTGTAAATACAACTTTATGTTCTTTATTTAAGCACCTTCCAATAGCCATTTTTATTAGCACCAACTCTTTTAATTTTGATATATTCCTATCCACTGTTGTTAGTCCTAAATCACACGCAGCTTCTAATCGAGGTTTTGTTATATTAGGGTTATTCCGTATTTCCGCTAATATTTTTATTTGAGATTTATTTAAAAGTTTATCACCCACCTCATTTATCCTTGTAAATGGGATTGTAACACAAATAGTGTTTTCCTTAATGGATATAGCTTTTTTAGAATACTTGTCTATGATGGTAGGAACACCTCGACCAGTTTTTCACTTATGTGTAATTGCAAAAACAACTCTGATAATTTATCATTTACAGGTACAGAATAACCTTCGTAAAAAACCACTCAAAGTTTGAAAAGGCGCAAGCGCTCCTCTCGATAATATTTCAATTCTGTCAAAACATACCGTAATCATTGGTTTGTGTTTGTTTAAATTAATAATATCAATTGTATTATTCGTTTTATAACCCCTTGTTTCTACTATAACTCTATCATAAAGCAGGTGATAATTAAATGTAAAAAAACATAATCCTGCCTTATAACTGTTGTAAACTGTTAAATAACAGACTAAAACTACACTATACTCTATTCCCGCAAATCTTGATTTGGGGCTATAGCCACACATAACCTTAATTGATTTTACATTTATAACAATCTACTCTATTGCGAATTTTAGAGCGCTGCCACCTTTTTCGTAATAACTACATAGTTTTACTAAGTTAAAATCCACACTGCGGCACTGTCCTACCACCATCACATCGATACGAAACTGCACCCCTGTTAAAAATCACTGCACCCCCCTAGTTTTATCACTGCACCCCTACACCTAAAAACGCTGCACCCCTACGCCTAAAAAACTGCACCCCTTGAAATAATGACTGCACCCCTATTCTAACCGCTTATTTTTGTATAAAATGGTCAAACTTTGCATAAAATGGATAAAAATGAAAAATACGAACTGCTTAAAAAGTATAATTCATTGCCAAGTCTATGTAGTTCGTCTTAAATAGCCTTATAAAACTTTTGAAAGTGCCTTAGCAATCTCGGTGCGTATGCTATCGTTTTTGTATGCGTACCAAATCAAGTGGTCAAGTTCATTATTGTTTAACTTGGTTTTGTTACGCAACTCACTGAAAACTCCATAAAACTCTTCATAACTGAGTTTATCAAAATCCTTATTTTTCCAAAGCGAGCCATCTATATTGTAGTACGCAAAATAATATGGCAGTATTGCTCTTACAACTGAATCATTAATCGTATATGCATAACCATTGAATTTCCACTCATTCAAATATTTACACACCTTACTTGCTAAACTCTTTATTTTCTTACCACCTTTTTCTTCCACATGTTTACAAATGTCGTCTACTAACTTAATATCTCCATCTTTTAAACGCTCTAAAAACTTATTGTCTAAATCTGCACAATACTTCGCAAAAAGCAATACGTCATCATCGCCAGTTCTAGTTGAGTTCTCAGTTGCAATCCTTTTGATTATTGAGTAGTATGCTTCCTTTGAATAATCACCGTCCTTAAACCTTGCTTCCATTATTCCCTTTCCTTTGGATTGATATGCTGGATCATGCTGTATGCAGTCTTCAACTAATTTAGAATTATTTTGCGAAAGTGCTACCATCAAATATTCGTCATTCTCAAGCTCTTTAAGATTATCTGGTCTTGTCAACATTAATAATTCTTGGAATGATTGTGGTTTTTGAGGCGGCGTAGCTGTCTCCTGTAAAACTGTCTGCAGGTTCTGCTTAACTGAAAAACCCATTTGTGCAAAAAGCACAGAACCAGATTGCATATCTATTTCCGCAACATAATAACCTGCATTTTGCCAACTACGCTGAAATGGAGTCGCATGAATAGTAGTACAATTAGCCCAGGCACTCCTATCACTCCAAGCAACTGTTGGCATGCCTACCATTTGGTTTATCTCATCAAATGTCATTCTTACTTCTTCATTGTTACTGTTTTTCAAAAATTCCGTAAATAATGCGTATTTGCTTCTTCTTGCCATAAATAACGTTCCTCTTACATTAAAACAACAAACATCAGTTTCTGGATTTGTCTACACTTTTAACTATTTCTACTAGCTCACAAATTTGATCAACACAGTTTTTAATAAAATCATTAAACTCTTCTTGATTGTCCATTAACTTACTTGCTAAATTTTTGTTAATTATTTTCATGTTTATTCTTTCTTTTTTCACAACATCGGCATAGAGCCATTTCCAACCTATCCACCAAGCATTTCTTTCTGGGCTCTTATAGTTTTTTTCATATAACTTGTCAATTAATTTCCTATAATTACCGCTTGTTTCATCTATTTTTTCAACCTTTTTTCTAAAACCAAAATATATTTCTTTATATCCCATCTGAACCTTTAAGAACAGTTTCCCTACATCTGACACCTCTCCTAAATCATACAACAAACCATACCAATTTGTTGTTTTGTCATAAAAATTCCGTATGTTCTGTATATTGTTGTCTTTAGAGCAATACCAAGGATTACTATCTCCTAACTTCCCATCTTTTTGAGTGTTTTCGATATTTTTGATACCCTTCTCTTTTAAACTTTCTTCTAATTGTTTCTCCAGTTCTTGCCAAAATCGTAATTGCAATTCTGCCTTTACTTCTTTCAAAGGTTCTTCAATACTGTTCGCAATAATAAAATTATCAACTGAACCAGATATAATCTCTTTAAACTCCATCAAAACATCCTCCTCTTTTCCTATTAACTCAAATAATATTGCCCTATACTGAACTAAGACCTCTCGTATTTTAGGCTCTAAAGCAACTATTTTTATGCACTCATTTAACCACTGAATTATATCGTTTTCATAAGATATGCATGTGATATCTTCCGTAGTGCTTTTGGTAGGCTTGCTACCATCTAAAGTTAAATACACCAGTTTTGTAATTAATTTAGCATCTTGTTTTTTCCGTTTTTTAAGTTCTTTACGATACTTCTCTATTTGCCCCTCGTTATCCACTGCATATATCTTATTTTCTATCACAATAATCGTTTTTTCTTTGTCTGTCGTCTCAAACTCAATTATTAAATCTAATCTTCCTTTGGCAATAGGATGTTCATTGTCTATAAAAACTTTTTCTATAATTTCATGTGAAGACAATTCAATTTCAACACACTTTAAAAACTCAAATAAAAACTTTTTGCCATAAATCCTTTCGTTTAGAAGAGCACAAATAAACTTTGAATGTATATTAACTTCATCGGATGTACTACCAATTGACTTGAAAATATTAAAATCAGTGGTCATTTCTTTTAGCATTTCATACTTCTTGTAAACCACCATTAATTCATTTAGCAACTTATTTAAATCATCCACTTTCGCCAATGTAAACCTCCTACAACCATCCTGTCTTAAAGTATACCATAAAGCGAGTGGGCTTTCACTGTAGAATTATTTAAACGCTTGATTTGAAAACGATGTAAAATCAACAGCTTTTTATTGTTACCCCATTCCTAAACAA
>JAAZLE010000087.1 GCA_012799455.1 Clostridiales bacterium
AGCTTTAGTGTCAGTTATAGTCATATGCGGAGTGTTACTAGCTCTTCTAAAAAGAGTTAAACCTGAAAAAGAAGCCAATAAGCTAGTCAAAAAAGCAATAAGATATTTAAAACGTGCAGTAAAAGGGAAGGTTCGTACAGGCTTTAATACAGGCTTTAATATTTTAACTGCCAAAAACTTGATAAAGTCCGCTACATACTATTATTCTGGACTAGTTAAAGATAAAGAAATATATAGGTTTAGGGCAAAAATAGAAGTTCTAGATGAAGTAATAGCAGAAATGGGTTCGTTTGGTGAGGTAGATGAGAATGGCGATGGTCCTAACTTAGAGAAAAAACTCCCTGATATAGTAAATAAACTATCCGCAATTGTAGACTAAAAAGATTTGATTATTTGTCAACTTTCATGTTAATCGTAAAAAATTAAACCTTTATAGATTTGGTTATTATGACAAAAGAAGAGTCGTGTATTGCCACGACTCTTCTTATTTAGTTATAAAATTTACTCATGTAGTTATTACATCAAGTTTTCCTTGAGGGCTTTTCGTAGTTTTAAAATTATTGGCAAGTTAACAAGTTGAACTGCTGCAGCAAGGGCAAACATCTGTGGAGGATAGTTGTAGAGAGGTTCACCAAATTGATCAACACCAGCAGGCGTCCCAAGTCTTGTGATTATAACTGTAAAGATTGGCCCTATAACCATTGGAATTAAAACCATAAATGATAGTCTTACTCCTTGGAACAGTCCTACTTTATCAACTGGTGTCCAGTCTCTAATAGATGCGGCTATGATAGATGAAAGTCCTAAAGTTGCAAACATCAGTAAAAATCCAGTTATTGCAAAAGACCATAGTGGTGTAGATACGTTTTTAAATGAGATAGGGCTAGCAAATACAGTAAGCACAGCACCTGCTATATATGTAATAAACATTGGAATGATAAACTTACGTCTGCCATATTTATCATATAAAACACCTAGAACAACACTGCCTACAGCCGCAAGTCCACCAACTATAGCTATAGCTAAAATATAGTTTGCAATACCGAGTGTTCTTTCAATATAGATAATGATATATGGCATAAAAGTATTGTTAGCAATTCCCGAAATTGCAGCAGCAAGATATGCAAAATATAGATTTTTATTATCCTTCATAACCGAAGGTTTAAAGCCATATATTATATCTTTATAACTAATCTCCTTGTTAGGTTTTAAGTCTTTACTGTCTTTAACTAAAAACAGTCCTATTACCCCAGCAAGTGAAACAAGCCCACCGATTATTAAGAAAAACATCACCCAATTACCGTTAGCAACTAGCGTTGCACCTTCTTTCCAAGCAGTGCCTTCCGTGCCATCTAGATATCTCCACGTGTCTTGTGTCATCCAGTCAAATGCGCCAAAAATGACACCAGTAGCAAGTAGGGGCATAATGGCTAAAACAGCATCTGTTGACCCTCTGTTTGTCTCATCGGTAATATCGGTAATCCATGCGTTAAATGCAGCATCGTTTGCAGTAGAGCCTAATGCGCTCATTATGCAGTCCATAATAACAATTATTGCTACAGTAAAGCCTATCGCTTTAGACTGCTCCATTTTAAATAGTTTCATAGTGTTTTCGACAGAGATGGCAGCAAATATCATAACGGTAACACCCCATATAATGTAGCCAATACTAATTAGTTTTTTCCTTCTCCCTCGTTTATCACTAAATATCCCAGCTAAAAGAGTAAATAGTGTAGCTACAACCGCAGACGCCGCTACCATAACCCAAATTGCAACAGGATCTCTTGTAACGGTTCGGTCCATAAAGATATTAAAGTACATGTTTTCAAGTACCCATGCTATCTGACCTACAAGCCCAAATATAACAATACTAGACCATGTCTTTGCACCTAAAGAATTAGCTTTTGATTTTCCCATATAAATACCCCTACTAACGATAATATAGAGTTATTATATCATTTAAACAACCCACATAAAAGACCACGTGTTACGATTCACTTGTTTATATTCTTGTGTCTCATTTTCTTTTAGAGCTGAAAATTAACTTATTATGTGAAAAATGTAATCGATTAATGGAACCGCAAAGATAAAGCTATCTGTATTATAACTACTATTATAATGATATTATTTATAATAATATTGATAAAATACTATTCTAATGATATAATATTATTGAATAATACAACATAATAATAAAATGGAGAAAAATGAATAAAACAATTTTATACCACGGCTCGGTTAATATAGTTGGACAACCTATTTGGGGGAAAGGGAAGACATATAATGACTATGGTTTAGGGTTTTATTGTACTAAAAACCTGGAAATAGCTAGAGAATGGGCTTGCGCTTATAGTCATGCAGGTGGTTATGTAAACAAGTATGCATTAGACTTAAAAAACCTGAACGTATTGGATTTAACTAATGAGGATTATTCAGTTCTTAACTGGATTGCGATTTTAGTTAATCATAGAAATTTTCATACAAACTCATCAGTTTCTAAAAGAGCTAGGGAGTTTTTGCACAATAACTACTATATTGATGTGAATGACTATGATTTGATTGTCGGATATAGAGCGGACGATGCGTATTTTAGATTTGCTAAAGATTTTTTAAATAACGCTATTTCTATACAAAAACTATCTAAAGCCATGCAACTTGGCGACCTTGGTAAGCAAGTGGTTCTTAAGAGTTTAAAGGCTTTTGAAATAATTAAATTTATTGATTATGAGGTTGTAGATAACATTTATTATACAAAGCGAGTGGCAAGAGACAAGCTTGCAAGAGAGGATTATTTCAAGTTAACAATAGAAGATGAAAATGAGGTTTTTCTAAGCGACATTATGAGAGGTAAAACAAATGGAATTTAAAGCTTACGACATTACGTATCTAGAAGATGTGAGTGATAATTTAGGGAGTATGCTTGAATACGCCATCGGTTTTGGATACAGCCCGACGCTAGTTTGGGAAATGTTTGTATCCTCGAAGGTAGCAACTGAAATAGAGCGTGGTAATCCCAAATATTTATCAGGTTATTCGGGCAGGGAGTACTTAGATATCATGCTCGATGAATCTCCTATACGCAGAAAAAAGTTATCAAATAGACTTTGGACAGGATATTATGACATAGAGAGCAATATGTATTATTGGGTAGGGAGTGCGCTTGCTACTTTTCAATATGAAAGTGGGATGTCATTTTATGACATTAATAAATATTTACCGCTTGAAGTTATGGTTGAACTGTATCAACCACTGCACGAAGCAGATATTAGAAAGTTTATAGAAATTGCATCACAACGAGTTCAAGCAGAAAAGAAAGATACAAACTTGAAGATTATAAGAAGAGCAACTGGCATGACTCAACAAGAACTGTCGAAACAGTCTCAAGTAGACCTTCGCTCTATACAAATGTATGAACAAAGAAGAAATGATATAAATAAAGCACAAGCAGCTACATTATACAAACTTGCCAAGACTTTAGGCAGTACAATAGAAGATTTAATGGAAAAAACAGATTGTTTACTTACCGATGAACTCAGTTCTATATAAAAAAGTCGCGTTTTCTGAACGCGGCTTTTTATTTGGCGGAGAGAGTGGGATTTGAACCCACGGCACCCTTTTGGGGTGCACACGATTTCCAGTCGTGCTCCTTCGGCCAGCTCGGACATCTCTCCAATTTAAGTAATATAGTCTATTACTACCGAAAGTTTTTCGCTAAATGAGTATAACATAATAATTAAACTTAGTACAACGAAAATTAATCGAGCACTTTGTAGCTATAGTAAACTCGGTTGTATATGATCATAGTAAGAATGGACTAAATGATGCAATTTAAATATAAAAACTTATGTGGGTATATTTTGGCTTAGACATTAAAGAGTAAATCATACTACTGTTTTGTAACAATATTACATTAATCTATAGGTAAAATCTGTGTAATAATTTATGAAATCAATGCATGATTAGATATTTTATGCGGATAGAATAGAGAATTTGTATGTTTTTGACGAAATTTTATGAAATGTTAAAAAAATTAGATTTATTGTTGACAAATACTGTAGATGTGTTATAATATTAGCAGTCAAGGTAGTAGAGTGCTAGCAAAACAAACACATATTGCCAAGACAAAAATAAGAAATAATATGTAAAAGGAGAGTAAAGATATGAAGAATTTAATAACAAGAGGATTTGATAATTTATTTGACGATGTATTTGATAGTTTCTTTAAGCCTGTTGCATATGATAGATTCGTTGCAACTGGAATGAAGACCGATATCAAAGATTTAGATGACAGGTATGAACTTGCAATTGATGTTCCTGGATATGAAAAGGAAGATTTAAAGCTTGATTTAGAAAATGGTTATCTAACTGTAAAAGCCGAAAAGTCCGCATCAGACGAAAAAGACAAAAAGGAAGAAGGTAGGTATTTAAGACGTGAGCGTTCATACTCTTGCAGCAGAACCTATTATGTAGGAGATGTTGATAAAGAATCTGTTAAAGCTAAGTATGAAAATGGCGTACTGAGTGTAACCGTTCCAAAAGAAAAGCAAAAAGTCATAGAGTCTACAAAGATTGATATCGATTAATCATAGGTAGAAGAACAATAATATCATAATGATTTCCTAACTAACCTCCCTCCCTTTAGACTTATCCCTAAAGAGAATGATATAAGCCAAGCGTTTTGCTTGGCTTTGTCATATCAGCTAACATGTTTATAATTTAGTTGCTTGCATGTTTAATTGGAATGAAACTATATAAAAGCTTTGGCTTAATAGAGTAAGGCAAGTGTTTCAGTTTGCAGCGTAAATGTAGCGGTACATAGATTTTCAAGCGGTGTTGTCATAGTAATTGTAGTGGTAGATCGGTTTTCGAGCAAAATCAGTTTATCATAATAAGTAATAAGTGTAGTGGTAGATAGGTTTTCGAGCAAAATCAGTTTATCATAATAAGTAATAAGTGTAGTGGTAGATCGGTTTTCGAGCAAAATCAGTTTATCATAATAAGTAATAAGTGTA
>JAAZLE010000088.1 GCA_012799455.1 Clostridiales bacterium
CCTAGTGTTATTATTGCAGATGAGCCGACAACTGCATTGGATGTAACGATTCAGGCGCAAATATTGGCACTCCTTAGTGAAATTAAAGATAAAATTAGTAGTAGCATAATGCTTATAACGCACGATTTAGGTGTTATTGCGGAAATGGCAGATTATGTTGTTGTAATGTATGCAGGTAGAATTATTGAAAAAGGAACTGCAGAAGAAATTTTTTACCACCCATCTCATCCATATACCATAGGGCTTATGAAGTCAAAGCCAGTTGTGGGCAAGAAAGTGGATAAATTATACAATATACCAGGGAACGTGCCTAACCCAATAAACATGCCAAATTACTGTTATTTTAGAGATAGGTGTGAGTTTGCTACCGAGCAATGTGCAGGAGAATATCCATCTATGGAACAGTTGTCAGATACGCATTTTGTGGGATGTTATAGAGCTGCTGAAAAACTAGGCGAGGAAAACAATGAAGTTAAATAATAGAGAAGTATTTGAAAGTTTAAGAAAAGCTATAGATGGATCATGGAGGATAATATCCAAAGGAGTTGTGCAGTTTGCTCAGTCAACTGTAAGATTTTTCAAAAACCCCAAAAAGGAAATTCAAAGATATAATAGGGAAAAAATTACCAATATACCAGACGAATATACTCCGCTCGTTCATAATGAAGAAAATCTTCTAGAAGTAAATATGCTTAAAAAATATTTCCCAATAAAAGCAGGTTTTTTCAAACGCACGGTAGGTCATGTTAAGGCTGTTGATAATATATCGTTTAGCATAAAAAAAGGTACCACTATGGGGCTGGTTGGTGAGTCTGGTTGTGGTAAAACTACAGTTGGTAGAACTATTTTGCGCTTATATGAAAAGTCTGGTGGCGAGGTTTTATTTAATGGCAATGATATATTTAAATTAGATAGGAAGGCTCTTAGGAAAAAAAGACCTGAAATACAGATTATATTCCAAGACCCATATTCAAGTTTATCGCCAAGATTGCCAGTAGGAACGATTATTGGAGAAGCTGTAAGGGAGCATAAAATAGTTCCAGATAGCGAGTATGAAGAATATCTAAATAAGATAATGAAAGATTGTGGTCTTAGTGAGTATCATAAGGATAGATATCCGCACGAATTCTCAGGTGGTCAAAGACAAAGAATTTGTATTGCAAGAGCACTTGCGTTAGATCCAAAATTTATAGTTTGTGATGAACCTGTTTCTGCGCTAGATGTATCGATTCAAGCACAAATTATTAACTTACTAGAAGATTTGCAAGAAAGATATGGACTAACTTATCTATTTATCTCGCACGATTTATCGGTCGTAGAACATATTTCAGATACCGTTGGTGTTATGTATTTAGGTGACTTAGTTGAATATGCTGAAACTGAGAAAGTGTTTAAAAATCCGCTACACCCATATACGAAAGCACTGTTTTCAGCAATACCTGTACCAGATCCAAAGGCTAAGATGAACAGGATAATTCTAGAAGGGAACATTCCCTCTCCAGCAAATCCTCCTAAGGGATGTAAATTCCACACAAGGTGTAGTGAGTGTATGGAGATTTGTAAGTCTGTTGCTCCTAGGAATATTGAGGTTGAACCCGAACATTTTGTTAGGTGCCACTTATATGATACAGAGGGTATGCTTTTAGAAGAGGCTAAAAGACAGGCGAAAAAGGAATCAGAGTCGATATAATCAAATAGAAATTATATTATTATCCTACTCAAGAGTTTATTAGACTGGTGCTTGCGGCACCAGTTTGTCATATGGTATAAATATAATTACAGTAGTAAAATGTACTTATTAGATTAACATAGCAATGAAAAGACGGAAGAAAAAACAATATGATGACGATGATGGTCGCGTAATAGCTCCTATGAATGTAGATGGGATGCCTTGGTATGTTCCAGATAATAGAATAAAAAGCGACACTAAAGCACCTGAAACAAAACTTGAGTTCAGTAGGAAAGACTCTATGAGGCTAGTGTTTAAATTATATGCACTGATTCTTCCGATTGCACTTGTGTTTATAGTTGCTGTTGCACTCTTAATAGTATTTGTAGGAAGACCTTGGGTTAATTAAGCTGTTATTGGGCAAAATAGATGTGCGCTCAATCATACATAAAGGCAAAGGTATATTTTAATTATGAAAGATAAAGAACCAAGTTATAAAAAACATTTAGTTAATTGTCCTCATTGTGGTAAGGAGATTCTTGACCATATGGATAAATGCCCGTTTTGTGAAGGGGAAATCAAGGGGACATATAGAGAGATAAATCCAAAAACACTAAAAAAGATAAAGATAGTCCTTTGGGCAGTACTAGGTGCAGTAGCGGTAACGTTAATAGTTTTAAAAGCAACAGGTGTAATATAATCAACTCTAAACACATAGTGATAATTCAAAGAAAGGCTGCAGTTATGTATTGCAGCCTTTTTAAGTGTGTATAGTTAACGCTTTTTATTGTTAAATGACAAAGTTTCCGTTTTTGAATATTTGTGTTTGTTTGCCGTTGTAGTCTATGGCGATGATATCTAAATTTTTAGTTCCTATCATAAAATCCACATGCTCGAGACTTGAGTTTAGACCAGCCGTTAGTTGTTCTTCTTCGTTTAGCTTTTCAGCGCCCTCAATACATGGGTATGCTCTTCCTAATGCTAGATGACAACTTGCATTTTCATCAAATAGAGTGTTATAAAACAGAGTGTTTAGATTTTGTATGGGGGAATCATATTCAACAAGTGCTACTTCACCAAGGTGCCTTGCACCATCATCAGTGTTTAAAAGTTTTGTTAAGATGTCTTTTCCAACCTTTGCGTCATAATCTACAACCTTACCGTCTTTAAATATAAACCAAAAATCTTCTACACGGTTTCCGTTGTAAAATAAAGGCATGCTAGCCACAACCTTCCCATTTGCCGATAGCCTGTGAGGTGCAGTGAACACTTCTTCGGTAGGCATGTTTGCAGTAAATTCTACTCCATCTTTACTTATTTCGCTAGCAGCGGTAAAGAAGTAGCCTTTAGGAAGATCTATACTAAAATCAGTTCCAATTGAGTTCTTATACTTAAGTGTTTTGATTTTTAAGTCATTTAAGGTCTTGGAAACGGCTTTTAAGCGCTCTTGGTGCTTTTTCCAAGCAGAGACACTGTCTTCCTTATCTAGACGCATAGCCTTCGTTATTAGCGTCCATAAATGCTTAATAGCTTCTTTTTCAGATAAATCAGGTCGTATCATTTTTGCCCATGCAGGGTTTGGGGTTGCCACTAAGTTCCACTTAATCTCGTTTGTCATAGAAGCATTCATAAATCTGCGTAGTGCTTGTCTACTTGCTTTGGAAGCAGCACTTAGTTTGTCTGGGTCAATATCTGCAAATATTTCTGGGTCACTAGATATTATTGCAATGTACGCAGCTTTTTTATCAACAACATATTCTCTAGACTCAATCACCCATTTGGGTATGTCGGTTAAAGTACTGATGTCCTCATAAATATACTTAATTTTGGATAACTTTTCATCATTCCAAAGCACGGTTACTTTTTTAGATCCTGCTTTATATGCTTCCTCTGCAATTATTCTTACAAATTCAGCGTTAGTAATAGGAGCGTTAATTACTAGCTCCTCGTCTTGTTGTAAATTTACGCCGATCTTTATTATCAGTTCGGCATATTTTGTTAGTAGTTTTTTCAAAACTGATTCTCCTTTTAAATATAATTTCTGTGATTATGTGTAATAATTGTATCTATGGCTACAAAATTTAGCCAATTATGTTATTTTACTACGTATTCTTTGAAGAAGTCGCACATCTCATTATTTACTTTGATTGACTCTTCCCAGAATGGATTGACGCTATATACGTGAACGGGCTTCATGTTTTTACTATGTTCGGACTTATCTTTTATGTATGATAGCCTTACGTCTTTTACTCCTTTTTCCTTAAGTGTGTTATACACCCTTAGTGACATTTTTTTCATGAAGTCTTTATAGCTAGTTATGACAAATACTGGGCAAGAATTAACCGAGACAGTATCTAGGTAGTTAGCAACAGAATAGTATGGTGATTTTCTAAATCCAGGGCCGATTATATGTTTAAATACTAGTTTCCCTAGCACATTAGCCATATCTTTTAATTCTGATGCTGGGCAATTTAAGCACATTGCTCTAAATGGGAAAGGCACTTCGACTTTAAATAGTTTACGCAGTTCGTCATCGTATGTAATATTTACAATCACACCACATAAATTAGCTCCTGCAGAATCTCCTATTGCGAAAACATTATTTAAATCCAAGTGGTATTTATCTACATTTTCTACCATCCAATGCATAACTTGGTAAGCTTCTTGAACTTGTTCGTAGTATGTTGCATCTGGAGCCAAAGTATATGAAAAACTAACTACTGCAAAGCCTCTTTTCGATAGGTCCATGCAGTATCTTTTGTAGTCTTCTTTTGTTCCAAAACACCATGACCCGCCATGCACATTAAAAATTACTGGAAGTTTTCCGGTGGTTCCTTCAGGTACATAGACATCTAGAAGGTGGTAAATACTACCATCATCAATGTATGATATGTCGTTATATTCTTTGACTCCTGTTGGGAAAGGTAATCCTTTTTGTCCTTTATTTGTGACGTATGTGAGATACGCCTTATCTAGTTTTAACATTAATTTCGTCATAATATATCTCCTAAATTGCCAGCATTCAGCTTATCTAAGTTTTAAAGGTGGCAATCATAAATTAATTTGATATTGAAATTATACAGCAAATAAACGCAAAAAGGTATAGTTAATAAGAACTGCAGTTCGCCTCTTTTTTTGCAACAGAGATTAATCTGGGATGCGAACTGTGATTTATGAGCGAGAAATGTCTTAAAGTAGTTTTTATTCAAACAGGTATCACTAACATCAAACGAATGCTTAAAAGTGTGGTATAATTATTCAAGTAAACATTGTCGAGATAACATGAATATTTTTTTTGGAGGAACGATGGATAAAACAAAGAAAAAACTAATTATTGGATTTACGGTAGGGATTATATTATTCCTACTATACATGATTTTTCTAGCAGCATTTTTTGGGATCGGAGTATATAAACCATGCAATGCAAAAGCAAAAGAGGGGCAGATAAAAGTTGCATGTGTAGGTGATAGTATCACTTTTGGATACGGGGCTACTAACTGGTTTGCCAAGAATTATCCAGCGCAACTTCAAAAAATACTTGGGAAAGAATATAGGGTTCATAACTATGGTTACTCTGGTGCTATGGCAATGAAAAGTGGAGCTCTTCCATATAGCGGAACTAAAACATATAAAAAAAGTATTGAATATGACGCCGACATCGTAATTATTAAACATGGGAGCAACGATTCTAAGGTCTGGATGGGAAAAGAAGCTTTCAAAAAAGAGTACATAGAACTTGTAAAAAGTTACCAAAAGGAAGGGACAGTAATTTGGCTTATGACCCCTGCAAACACATACTATTTATACGGTAAAACTGAAGGTCCAACCACAGCAAGTATTCAGGGGAAATACGTCACTGAAATGCGTGATATCGTAATAGAAATTGCAGGTGAACTTGGACTGGGATGTATAGATATTTACACCCTAACAAGCAATCACCCTGAATGGTTTCCGGACGGAATTCATCCCAATGCTACAGGGCTTGAAGAGATAGCAAAAACGGTAGCGAAAGAGGTTTTTGGAAAGTAGACTTTGCCTACTTAATTTAGCTATACTAAGAAAACCCGCAAGGCTTTTGCCTAGTTTTAATCGAACATTTTTAATGTGAATTTCAAGGTTAAAAAAAAGTAAATAACACTCTTACAAAACTAATAATCATTAGGTATTTTTGCATTTTAAGTGCATGCTATTGACATTTTACTGAACTAAACCGCAGGGTCGAATCTGAATGTTTTGTGAAGTCATAAAACCATCAAAAATTGTCGTTGTGTGCGTGCACCCGCACATGCTATAATTGTTACAAGTATAAATGTGTGCGTGAGCACTCGCGTGCGTATACGCAAGAATAATAATTATAAACGCATAATGCGAAAGGTTTTATAAATTTATGAATATTATGAAAAATCGTAAAATTTTCAATTCACTTTTAATATCATTTCTAGCAATATTTTTTGTAGTGCTACTTGGAGTGTTTGCTATAGCCCAGCCAAAGATGGCTAAACTTGAACAAATATCCACGGAAGAAGCTTTAGCATATACTCCACCCGACTCCCCTGATGGAAGAAATTTTACTGGAGGTGATACGATTGATAAAGATCGCTGGCCCAATACTTTATCTACCACAGGAACTCACTATTACAACTCTAGCGTTAACTCATATTGGTCTATGAATATGAGTAGTGGTAGTAGTGGAGATTACAAGAATACTGAAACAGAAATTCGTTGCGACCAGGGTGCGACATTGGATTTAAGATATGTTATAAATTGGGTAACGATTCCAATTTCTACAGCTATGTCAAACGCTATTGCTGCAGGGACAGTCAGTATGAGCTTTTACGCGGAATGGAAGCATGGTACGACTGGTGGGACTAGGCAATCTTCAGTTTCAATTGATTGGGGATATATGAATTCGGGTACGAATGATCCATTAGACAACTCTTTTACTTCCAAAAAAGGCGTTGGATCGAGAAGAGATGGTCAGTTTGATTCTTGGCAGTCGACTACTGTAACAATCGATGGGGCGGTTTCTGGTGTTAATGCAGTCAGGATTAGTTTATCAAACAGAAAGTCAAAAACTAATTTCCCTAACTATAGAGAGCTGGACTTTTTTTGCAAAAACATGCGAATTACAGTGTCTAACTACTTAAATGTTTCAGCGAATGCACTGTCAAAAACATATGGAGACCATGATCCTGCGTTAACATATACGATAACAAAAGGCAATTTTTTAGGCTCTGCTAGTGGGGAACTTACCAGAAGTTCTGGCGAAAATGTTGGGTCATATACAATCAGTAAAGGAAGCTTATCTGATCCGGGTGGAAGTACAATAAATTTCACAAATAGTACGCTAACAATAAATAAAAGAAACATAACAGCCACAGCCGACAACAAGAGTTCTATATATGGCGATGCAGATGTGCCTTTAACATTTCAGACTTCGGACAGAGGACCGTTAGGTGCTGCACTTGGAGGCACACCAGAACGGGATACTGGGAGCAATGTAGGTAGCTATACAATACGTCAGGGGTCCGTTGTAAGTACAAATAACTACAATGTTACTTTTGTGACTGGTACATATACCATAAACCGACGGTCAGTAACGGTTACGCCGAATGCAGGACAAACTAAGGTGTATGGTGATAATGACCCTATAATAGAGTTTACTGCAGTTAATATGGTTGGGGCGGAAGTCCTAAATGGGACTCTCGAAAGACAAG
>JAAZLE010000089.1 GCA_012799455.1 Clostridiales bacterium
GAATCGGGTATAAGAACAAGGGTTTGCTCAGTGGAGTCAGGCAAAAATGCATAGCTTGCAGATTTATGTATGGTTTTGAAATTATTAAAATTAGTTATATATTTTGCCCCTGGGAATATAAAAGAATTTAAAAATGTCAGAGCTGCTTTCTCTTTATCTTCTAATGGGGAAGTTTTATTAACCGAATCTAAAAACCCAACTTCAATATAATGATTTAACAGTTGTTCTAAGGTGGTTTTTACATTATTTATAGTTTCTTCATTGTTGCTATATGGCTCGTATGAGGCAAGCGCTGTCATTAGATTATCGGCGAATATGAAACCATCTATTATGCCAGTTATTTCAGGTATAGCGTTTTTAAGATATGCATTTATTTCGTCAGCATCTTCATCTACCAGTGTGCCTAAATAGTCTAGAACCTTATTATAAAAGGCGTTAATCTGACCCCGGTTTTCAAAGTTTGTAATAGTAGAAATTATATGGTCACCAATTTTATTATTTTGGTCACCAATTTTATTATTTATGGAATTATACGCAAACTCAATGTATGATAGATCGTCGGATAGTACAAATTGTTCTAATATATTAAGCGTCCACTGATATGTGTCGAAAGAGGCTTTTGCTCCTTCTAACTCAGGGCTATCACTACTGAAAACCTCATATATTTTTTCTGCCATTTTTGCTTTAGCATATCCCGTTAAGTTGTTTTGGTAGTTAAGCAAAGATGTGGTTAGTTCACTAACTGTTGGCAAAGAGGTTTTAATTGAAGTTAGGGTCTTTGCCATGAATATCCCAAAGTTACGCCTATTAACGGTATCTGATTCTGCAAGAGATGTTACAAGATTAGCTATTAAATCTGTGTCTATAGAAGCAAAAATGGTTTTAGTTAGTTCAGCTACAGGTTTTATCTGTAGCGCTTTTTCGGTCTCTGCAAGCCATGTAAGCAGATAGTCTTTCATATCGTAAAACTTAGGATTTGGAATTAGTTCTCTCAATCCATTAATTAGCGATTGTAAGGCAGGGAGATGGTTGTTTACTAATTCGACTTTTGCATTTAAGTAGTTTGTCTGTAAAGCGATATATGTAGCAATATCTTGCTCGGTTAGCCTTTCTACATTTGATAAAGCTTTAAGTTCTTGAGTTAGTGCCTCTCTTTGCATTTTGTGATACATCACAGTTAAATAATCGGGGAGCATACTTTCTATAGCAACACCTACAGCTCCGGTAGCGAATATAAACTTCACAGGAGATATTTCAGGTTTATTATTTAGCGAAACTGCTTCTGCATATTTAAGGTATGGGTAAGCGATGGATTCATAGTATTTGATTCCACGAAGTTGCTCTTTATACAAATAATCTACCCAATAACTAGTGATGTCGTCTGTAGTTTTTGGAATGGTAATTTTGGTTTTGGGGTAAGTATCTTTTAGGGCATAAGCATAAGTCCTTAACCAGTCTAAGGTGTGGTTATTAACGGATGCAGTTTCATCTAAGAATAGATTACGCCATCTAGAAAGTGTAGGCTCATTTATACCTTTATTTTTGTCTAGAACAGACGACGTTTCTAGTATGGATTTTGCACTTATAACTGCTTCATCTTCTTGAAGTAAATTGTCTAAATTGGCTCTCGCATCACTAAGTGCAGCATCCGCGACAGCTACGACATTTATCAGATATGCAGTATTGTAACTTCCATCGGGAGACTCCGCCGTTCCGGGCACCAAACCTGCATCAATTAGAGCCTGAATGCCTTGATTATATCTTAATTCGCTCACGGGGGAAGGATATTTTAGTTCGGTAATTAAGTCATATAACTGTACCATCTTTGCATAATTTTCATACAAGTATTTATTGTCTGGATTAATGCTGTTTATATACTCATTGCCTTTCGAAATCGCGTCATTAAATAGCTCGGTATCATTTATTGTTTTTCTAACTGAGTTGAAATACGCAGTAGAGATTTCAATAAACTCCTCTAAGGTTAAATTTAGGTCAATATTAATGGAAGGGTCAATGTTTATGGTAGGAGTTGTATCAAATATAAAAAGGTCAATTTCAGATAAGTTTGACTTAGAAAATGCTCTTAGTTTTTCTACAGGAATTTCACTGGTTTTTAGGGTATCAAAAAAATTATTTATTATGGAAAGTCTTATTGCTTGTTCAGATAAACTCTCATAAGACTCGGTTAGTGAAACCGTCTCAGATAGTCCGTAATAGTCTAGCATGTTTTGTCTTGGATCCGATTCATCATACTCGGGAAGCGGAGGCTCCTTTTCTGATGTGTCTTCTGGTGGGTCGAGAATAACAAAGTTAGGTGGGAGCTTATCTCCATCTGTTTTTTTCTTACAAGCAAGTATGGTTGTGGTTAGTAAGACCACAAGCAACATAACTGTAATTAAAACGAACACTTTGCGTTTAGACATATATTCTCCGTTTTTCAAATCTATAAAACCTAACAGA
The DNA here is from genome assembly GCA_012799455.1 of Clostridiales bacterium. GTDB lineage: Bacteria > Bacillota > Clostridia > Christensenellales > DTU072 > MWEH01. The sequence continues at coordinate 2,461 of JAAZLE010000089.1, forward strand.
TTTTATTTATAGATTTTAACCAAACTGCAACCAACCCACAGTACCTTGTTAGCTTATGCTATCATAATGAAAACCTGTGCTTTTTGTTCGGGTATACATTTCATCTATAGCATTTCATTGATTTAATATACCAAACAGTATGCACATATTATAACATGCAACAAAAACAGTTGCACCAGTAAAGTGACATAAGACACAAATTTACATTAAGGTGTTAATTCTCATGTTAATTGCAAAATCGGTCGTATTTTGCATTTAAGTTGAATAGTGTGCGGATAGGCCCTTTAGCAATGATAATTAATGTTCTTCTAAAAAACTAATTTTCTTTCACTAATATTGATTTTGTGCATGTGCGTGTGCTAGTATGATTACAACTACACGCGTGCACGCGTGTTATTTGACGTGCGTGACATAAATTTAGTTCTGGCGGTTGGTGCGGTAGATTATAAAAGGTGGTTTAAGATTATGAATAAAACAAAGAGAAGAATTAACATTTCACTGATACTGGTGGCATTCATTGCTATTTTAGCGATGATGCTAACTTTAATGTTTAAATCTCCATCTACCACCGAATTAGAACAAAATAATAATAAAAATGTTGCTGAAGCTGCCACAACATTTGATGGAACCGCTCAATCCTTTATGCCAGGACAAGTTATCTCAGGATACCAGCCAGTTGCGGGATCAACTGCGATAAGCAATGCGGATGGTATGCATTATTTACGTGATGTCGGGAATAATGAAGCGAGAACAGGGAACTTTCACCTTACCCAAAACATAACAATGGGCAGAAATTTTGCTCCACTATGGATACAAAATAGCAACAATAACTCCTGGAATGGATACGACGGAAAAGACTACTGGGGGAATAGGTTCTTTGATGGCGTTTTGGATGGCTGTGGTTATACAGTTACTTTTCAATATGATACCTATGATGCTTGGGGAAGAACTACAAAAGATGATAGCTGGTTTGCTGCCGGGTTAATTGTAGGGATTTTAAGAGGAACAATTAAAAACTTAAATGTAAGGATTGAAGGTACAACCGCTTGTTTTAGCGATTATGCATCAGGAGATGGAACGGGTTTTGGGGTAATTGCATCAAAGGCCATGGACTCTGGTCTTGTCGATAATTGTACTGTAACGATTGCATCAGGGATGTATTTACGCTTCCATTGCACAAGGAATCGTGCATCAAGTATGGGTGGGTTCCTTGGAATTGCCGAAGGTAACTCGCAGGTTAAAAATAGTAAGTTTATAGTCGAATCAGGCGCAAAGTTTGAGCTTAACAACAATTCCTCAGAGTCAACTGGGACAAGTTATGATTCTTCGATAGGCGGAATTATAGGTGAGGTTAGAGATAGTAGTGCAAGAACTGTTGTGGAAAACTGTTATTTAAGCGGTTCGGGAACAATTAAAGGTAATGTAAATAATGGGTCCGCAGATGTTTTTGTAGGTGGCGCAATAGGAGTTGTTGAAGGAGGAGCTGCTACTAAAGTTAATGGGTTTTACTATGATTTTACTGGTCGCTTAGAATCGATGGAAGGAACTGGTGGTGGTGAATGGTATTGGACACCCAATGGTCACAGGATTGCGAGAAATGCTTATGTTAGTAATGTGTTTTATAGGAATGATTATGGAACAGCTGATGGAATTACGCAGTGGACAAATAATGATGGTACTTACGTATCTACTACACCAGTGCAAGTAAGGAGAGAAGCTTTCTATAACAACTATAATGGAGTCACAACTGATGTGAATAATGCTAGGATTGATAGCATATATTTCAACAAATCCAACATAAACAATGTGTATGTTGTCACTCACTATAGCGCTAATTTTAACGGAAATATCGAAACAGTTGTAGGGCAGATTGGAAATAATGAAAACACTTCTGGTGATACTGGAAGGATATTTGATCCCAATAAGCCTGGTGTATTAGATGGGTTATGCTTTATGAGAAATGCTACAAACAAGTGGCACTATACAGATGTCACAAAGAGCACTTTTACTAGCACCGGCAAAATGAATGTTGTATATAGACAGGGTAAGCTAGGCAAAGTTGGAGATACTGGCTCTGTAGCAAATAAGACCTTTACTTTTGATGGCAATCAAAAAGGCTCAGATGTTGTAAATTACTTCACAAATTATTTACAAATTCAGGACAGTGTAAACAATAGTATGGAGAGCGCAGATTTGAATGTAAATAATCATGGTGTTGGTGGCTGGCAGGGCAGAAATCCTGATGACTCTACTGCAAAAGGGTTTGGTGCTTCTGTGCAAATCAAAAACTTATCAAATCAAATTGTCTATGAGAGTTCTAGTGGGACATATTCAAATGGAGGAATGATAAAACCAGGTACGTATACGGCAATACTAAGACCTTCAAGCACGCAGCAGAATATGTGTGGATTTGTAGTAATGGCACTTAAAAACTCGTATGCAACGAATGCAACATATACAGGGAATCCGTTCATTGCCGTTTCCGAAGATGTTAATCCCCTTCCAACAATTACATTTACAGTAGCTAAGAAAAATGTAGATGTGCTTGCTCCAAGCGGGCTTCAGCATACCTATGGTGATAATGCTGTAAGCATGACTCCTACCTATTCGGGCTTAGTAACAGGATATAATTTAACTGGTAGTTTAGGATGTGATACTACACTTAATAATGCAACGCCAGTAGGCGATTATCCCATTACCATAGGAACAATCACCGATCCAAACGGTGTATATAACTTAAATTTTACCTCTAAAAACTACAAGGTTGTAGCTAGAAATCTAACGCTACAAGCTTCGCAGATTGCTCAGATTTCCAAGGTGTATGGAGAGGCGGATAATTTAGCATC
>JAAZLE010000090.1 GCA_012799455.1 Clostridiales bacterium
ATTCACCCCTAAATAGTGAAAATAGTGAATATTCACTTTGTTTTGGTGAATGTTTATGATATGATTATATTGAAAAGAGGTTTGGAGGCAGTACTAGATGTTCATTGAAAGTGAGAGTGTAGAGTTAAAAGAGATATTAAAGGAAGACATTCTTAAAGAAGTTGTCGCATTTGCAAACACTTCTGGTGGCACGATATATGTTGGAATAGATAATGATGGCAACGAGCTAGGTGTTCAAGATGTTGACAAAACATATACGCGCTTAACAAACCTTATAAGAGACGGAATATTGCCTGATGTAACCTTGTTTACAAGATGTGAACTAATAAAAGAAAAAATAATAAAAGTGACAGTATCCGAAGGTTCTTCAAAACCATATTATCTCAAGAAAAATGGCATAAAACCGTCAGGTGTTTATGTTAGACAAGGTCCATCTTCGGTCGGTGCTACTTGGGAGCAAATTCGGCAGTTTATAAAATATTCAGATGGCGATTCTTTTGAATTAGCTAGAAGTATGGAGCAAAACTTAACTTTTAATGAGGCTGTTCAAGAGTTTAAAAATCGGGGAGTTGAGTTTGCTGAAAGTAAATATGTGACGCTTGGTATAAAGGACGCTGAAAAAAACTTATTCACAAATTTAGCATGGTTAATCTCAGACCAATGTACGCATTCGGTTAAGGTTGCTGTTTTTGAAGATGCTGCAAATACAATTTTTTTAGATAGGCAAGAATTTAAAGGTTCGGTGTTTAAACAATTAAATGACACATTTAACTACTTAAAACTTAATAACAGAACGATATCAACCATCAAAGGATTAGACCGTATTGATAGTATGGATTATCCTCCAGAAACGATAAGAGAAGCCTTAATTAATGCGCTTATCCACAGAAGTTATAGTTTTAGCGGTAGTATCATTATTAACATAAACAAAGAAAGGATGGAGTTTATTTCTCTAGGTGGACTAGTCGCAGGACTAACGCCAGGAGATATAATGGCAGGCGTTTCGTTATCGCGAAACCCTAGTCTTTGTCAGGTGTTTTCTAGATTGAAGCATATTGAAGCATACGGAACAGGAATTCGTCGCATTTACGAGGCATACAAAAGTTGTGATGTTTTGCCTATAATTACGGTGACTGAAAATTCGTTTAAAATTGAATTACCTAATATGAACTTCAAAGGAAGAGAGTCTTATCGGAGAAAGAGTGGTGAGAATAAGCCCGTAAAACTAACTACTCAAATGCAAGTGATACTTGATAATCTGGCAGAAAAGGAGTATTTAACAGAAGATGATTTTATGGATTTATTAGATGTAAAAAGAACTCGTGCATATATAATCAGTAAGCAAATGATAGACATGAATCTAATAGATATTGTTGGTAGAGGGAAAGGCAAGAAGTTTGTGCTACACGATTAAATACTTCTATTAGATTTATGATTTTTTGGTAATAAAGCTCATGGTTTTTCGGTAGTAAATGCCATGATTTTTTGGTAATAAATGCCATGATTTTTTGGTAATGAACATCTTGATTTTTTGGTAATAGCATATTATAATACTGTTACTGAGGTGTTGTAATGAAAGTAATAAATTATAGAAAAAGATTAATCGAGTCTCAAATTGCAAAAAAGATGTCTTATAGTGGCGGGCTTGTTATAGAGGGGGCTAAGTGGGTGGGTAAGTCCACTACCGCCAGTATTTTTTCTAATACAGTTATTAAATTACAAGATCCGTTAATTAAAAAACAATATCAGATTCTAGCAACCATATCAAAAGATGATGTGCTAAAAGGTGAAAAGCCGATATTATTTGATGAATGGCAGGAAGTTCCTGAAATTTGGGACTTTATACGATTAGATATTGACGATAATAATCATAAAGGAGCCTATCTTTTAACAGGGTCAACGAAAAAACAAGGTGTAAAAACTTCACACACCGGAACTGGAAGGATTAACTCGGTTTATATGCGACCAATGAGTTTATATGAAAGTGGTGAATCTAACGGTCTAATCTCTTTAAAAAACTTATTTTCACATCCACAATTAACCCCAGTTATGTCTGATGTTTCAATTGATAATATAGCGCATTACATTTGTAGAGGTGGCTGGCCTGGAAGTTTAGATTTAAGTGATGAGCTGCAGTTAGAAGTTCCAAAAGATTTACTTGAAAGTATTATTAAAAAAGATGTAGATGAAGTAGATGGAGTAACCAAAGATAAGGAAAAATTAAGGAAGATAATAAAAAGTTACGCAAGAAATATTTCTACATTAGCAGCAAATTCAACGATTTATAAAGACATTGTAAATCCTAAAACTTTCGATACTTATATGAGTGCGTTAGAAAGGCTATACATTGTGGAAGATGTTTTGCCTTGGTCACAAAATATCAGAAGTTCTGTAAGGCTTAGAAAAGGAACTAAACGACAATTTGTAGATCCTAGTATTGCAGTTGCAGCTTTAGGTCTGTCGCCAGATAGGCTGAAAAAAGATTTTGAAACATTTGGTTTTTTATTTGAATCCATTGCAACAAGAGATATAAGAGTTTACGCTGAAGAAATTGGTGGCTCTGTCTATTATTATAACGACACAACAGGTCTAGAGATTGACTTAATTGTTGAGTTAAAAGATGGAAGCTGGGGTGGCATCGAGGTTAAGTTAGGAGAAAATGAGGTTGATAAGGCAAGTGAAAATTTAAAGAAATTAGCAAATATCTCTACCGTGAAACCCGCTTTTCTTATGATATTAACAAATACAAAAATGGCGTATCAAAGACCTGATGGTGTTTATGTAATACCGCTTGGATGTTTAAAACCATAAACTGAAATTAATTTATAAATGATTCAACACTGGCTTCTCTAATACAAAAATGGCGTATCAAAGGCCTGATGGTGTTTATGTAATACCGCTTGGATGTTTAAAACCATAAACTGAAATTGATTTATAAATGATTCAACACTGGCTTCTCTAAACCTTCTATTTTGTGCAAGGCTGTAGTTAACGGTAGCAAATCTTTTCTTTATGTAGAAGTTACGTTACGGTTAAAAGTAGATTTTAATTAAACAGGCAATAAAACTAAAAAAATGTAGTTCAATATTAATGTTTAGCATGTTATAAATAATTATGTGATATGCTCACTCGAGCGTTGCGGTGATTTACGCGCGTGTGTATAATTGTTGTAAGGTTTTATTAAGAGTTTGGAGGAATGCTTTGTTTACTATATTAGCAAAAAGAGAACTAGCAAAAGATATTAATGAGTATGTAATAGATGCGCCACTAGTTGCAAAAAACGCAAAGCCTGGGCAGTTTATAATACTAATTGTTGAAGAAGGTGGAGAAAGAGTACCTTTTACCATTTGTGATATGAATAAGGTTTTAGGTACAGTTACTATTTTAGTGCAAACTGTCGGTGCTACGACTGCAAAGCTTGCAAAACTAAATGCTGGAGATACTATAGCGTCGTTTGTGGGTCCGCTTGGAAATCCGACTGACTTATCAGGGTATAAAAAGGTTATGTTAGTTGGTGGTGGTATTGGTGGTGCAGTTATTTACCCTCAGGCAAAACTTTTACATAAAGCGGGTATTGCTCCAGTTACTGTAATGGGAGCAAGAAATAAAGATTTACTAATCTATGAAAACGAGATGAGAACATATAGTTCTAGGTTTTATCCTATGACAGATGATGGTTCATACGGGGATAAGGGCTTTGTAACAAATAAAGTAAAAAAACTTTTAGACACCGAAGATTTTGATGTAATCCTTGCAGTCGGTCCGATGCCCATGATGGAAGCAGTTACAAACGTTGCAAGAGATAATCCCGTAAAGGTAATAGTTAGTATGAATAGCGTTATGGTAGATGGTACTGGCATGTGTGGGTGCTGTAGGGTCACTGTAGGGGGCGAAACTAAGTATGCATGTGTAGATGGTCCAGAGTTTGATGGAAAACTTATTGATTTTGCAGAAGCAAGAACAAGAGCTAGTTTTTATAAAGAATTTGAAACTGAGGAAGATTGTAAGATTAGAGGACCAAGAAAAAAATAGTGAAATCATAGTGCATTTCCATACGATTATTGAGATCGTATAGGTTTGCATTAGGGCGAAAATAAAGAGGATTAAAATGGCAATTAAAAAGAGAAATAAACCATCAGAATTAAATCCAAATGTAAGGAACAAAAACTTCGAAGAAGTGACCAGAGTATTCACTGCGGAGATGGCTGTAAATGAAGCAGATAGATGTTTGCAATGCAAGGCAAAACCTTGCGTTAAAGGATGTCCTGTAGGCATTGACATTCCTGGCTTCATAGCCAAGATAAAACAAAGTGATTTTGATGGTGCGGCAGATGTTATTAGCGAGGCAAATTTACTGCCTTCTATATGTGGAAGAGTGTGCCCTCAGGAGACACAGTGCGAAGCGCTTTGCGTACTAAATAAAATGGGAGAACCAATTGCAATAGGAGCACTTGAAAAGTTCATTGGAGATTATAAACTAGCAAGAGGAACTAAAGTAGAGCCCATAAAAAAGATAGGAAGGAGAGTGGCTGTTGTAGGTAGCGGACCAGCTGGATTAACGTGTGCTGCTGATTTAGCAAGAGAGGGTTTTGAGGTTACGATCTTTGAAGCGTTTCAAAGACCTGGCGGAGTATTAACTTATGGAATACCTGAGTTTAGGCTTCCAAAGCGCGTAGTTCAGAATGAGATAAAGATGCTTAAAGAACTAGGCGTAGTTATTAAATGCAATGTTGTGGTTGGTAAAACTATACTGCTTGATGAGCTTTTAGAAGAATATAATGCAGTCTTTATTGGTACGGGCGCAGGGCTTCCATCCTTCCAAGGAATCCCTGGAGAGAACCTTCCTGGAGTGTATAGTGCAAATGAATATCTGACCAGGGTAAACCTTATGGAAGCTAGAAAAGAAGGTAGTGCAACTCCAGTATACAGAGGCAAAAAAGTTGTAGTTGTAGGTGCTGGAAACGTGGCTATGGATAGTGCCAGAACCGCTATGAGAATGGGTGCTGACGAAGTGTCTATTGTGTATAGAAGATCAAGAAAAGAAATGCCAGCAAGACTAGAAGAAATCCACCATGCTGAAGAGGAAGGAATCAAGATGTTACTCTTAACAAATCCCGTTCAAGTCTTAGGCGAAAAAAAGGTAGAGGGAATACGCTGTATTAAGATGGAACTAGGCGAGCCTGATGATAGAGGAAGGGCAAGACCAATAGAGATTCCAGGTAGCGAATTTGATATAGAATGTGACCAGCTAATTATGGCAATTGGGACAAGCCCAAATCCATTACTTCCACAAGCAACGCCAGATCTTGAAATTACAAAAAGAGGAATAATAGTAACTGATGAAAATGGATTAACATCCATTCCTAATGTATATGCAGGTGGCGATGCTGCAACAGGTGCTGCAACCGTAATTTTAGCAATGAGCGCAGGAAGAAAAGCAGCAAAGGCAATAAAAGAGTCTCTGCTATAATTGTATTTTGTAGTGGACGCGGTAAGAGAAGCAGCAAAGGCAATAAAGAGGCGCTGCTACAGTTATATTTCAGCAACAGAATCGGTAAGAGAAACCGCAAAGAAAAAAAAAGAGGCGCTACTGTAATTATATTTTAGAAAGGGACACGGTAATAGAAACCACAAAGGGAAAAATCGCTGCTATAAGCATATTCTTGTAGAAAACGTAAGAAATGTAACGCTGCTATGTTCTTGAGGGAAAATGGTTCGGCTGAGTATTAAAACAATGGCAAAAAAACGTAGTGTATTTAAAGATAAAAAAGAAAAATGGTATAGATTAGATTCATCTGCCGATCTATATACCATGAGTCTATCTAGAGTTACGCAAAGTAACTTTAGAGCTACTGTAGAAATGCAAAAAAAAGTAGACCCCATCATTTTGCAGCAGGCATTAGAGTTAACATATACCAGATATCCCTCATTTAAAGTGCATTTGAGAAAAGGGCTTTTTAGATTCTATTTCGAAGAAAATAACAATAAGCCAGTAGTTTTTCCATGTTCGGGCATTTTTATGGAAAATATGGACTTTAGAAAAAACAAAAGATTTGTAATCAGAGTATCATATTATGAAAACGATATAGTAGTTGATTATTTTCATGGGCTAACCGATGGAACGGGAGCTGTTGAGTTTTTAAAAACTCTGCTCTATTCATATTTAAAGCTATCGGGAGAAAAGATATTAAATACAACTAATATAAAAGTCCCTGAAACGGATTTTGATTCCGAAGAAGAGATGGAAGATGCTACCGCTAAATACTTTAAAGACTTTCCTTTAAATGATAAGGCTGTTGGATCGATGACAGGTAAAAACTCTATATATTTAAAAGATAAGCCTCTTGTGCGTCCTGGTTTTGGCGTAATTAGAGGGTATGTAGACGCATCTAAGATAAAAGGTTTAGCAAAAAAATATGATTGCAGTATAACTGAATATTTTGCTGCCCTTGCTCTTATGTCCATTAATTCAACATTTGTAAAAGATGGAGATAAGAAAAACTTAGCCATAATGATTCCTGTAAACTTGCGAAATATTTTCCCATCTAAGACACTACATAACTTTACAACACTAGTTAGATGCGAACTTGACCAGCATAAAGTTGAGCCTGATATGCAAGCGTATGTAGATGTAATAAAAGAAGATTTGCGAAAAGGTGTAGAAGACCATGAATTATTAAATAAAAAGCTCTCAATTGCGGCTTTGATGGCTAAAAAGATCTATCTTAGGCTTATGCCTAGCTTATTTAAGATGATATTTATCAAAGTTCCGAAGACTCCAATCGTCAGGCCAAGACAGTCTCTAATTTTATCCAATCTAGGGATATTTAAAGTCTCTGATGATGTAGGAATGCATATAAAAAGCGTTGCATTTAACGTAAATGTGAGTAGTAAAACACCAATTAATGTGGGTGTTATGACGCATAATGGAGTTGCTTGCATAAGTTTTACAAGTAGAATTGCAAGTACAGAATTTGAAAGAGAATTTTTTACCCGTTTAGCCAAAGAGGGTGTAGAAGTAAAAATTTCATCAAATAATCGCATAGAGGCCGACAAAAAAGAAAGAAGCCATAAAGGAAGGCTAGATATTAAAAAAGAGTTTTTAAAAGAAAAGCGCAAGCAACTCATTGAAAAGA
>JAAZLE010000008.1 GCA_012799455.1 Clostridiales bacterium
AACAACTAATAGGTAATACATATGATATAAAGTATCCGTCTGTTGTGGCAATTAATCTCAAAGGTAAGTTAAGGAAAGGTGTTGGTCCTCACGACGTGGCGTTAGCTTTGATTGGAAAAGTGTTTAAAGATGGGTTTGTTAAAAACAAGGTTTTAGAATTTGTGGGCGACGGCATTAAAAACCTACCAATAGAATATAGAATTGGTATAGATGTCATGACGACAGAAACATCTTGCCTTTCATCTATTTGGGAGACAGATAACCAAGTAGAAAAATATTTATTTGAGAGAGATAGAGGCGAAGAGTATGTGGCAATCAGAGCTCAAGAAGGTGCATATTATGATGCCTTAATAGAGATAGATTTATCAAAAATAGAACCAATGATTGCTTTGCCATTTCATCCGAGTAATGTTTATAAGTTATCTGAATTAATTAATTCTCCATATGAGATATTAAAGAAGTGTGAAGACGAAGGAAGGAAATTATTAAAAAATCCTAATTTTACATTAACCCATATAATTAATGAAAAAGGTCAGATAGTTGTAGATCAGGCCATTATTGCAGGATGTGCAGGTGGAACATATGATAATATATTTGAAGCAGCAAATATTTTAAAAAACAAAACCATAGGCACAGATCTATCAATGAGTATTTACTGTGGTTCACAACCGATTTATGCGGACCTTATGAAAAAGGGTGCTTTATCTAAGTTAATAAACGCAGGGGCTATAATAAAAACATCTTTTTGTGGGCCATGTTTTGGAGCGGGAGATGTTCCGAGTAATAATGGTTTTTCGATAAGACATACTACGCGGAATTTCGAAAATAGAGAGGGCTCTAAGCCAGATGAGGGGCAGTCGGCTTCAGTGGCGTTAATGGATACTAGGAGTATTGCAGCTACCGCAGCAAATAAGGGGGTATTAACTTCTGCATTAATGTATGACTACTCAACTGATATTCCTGAGTTTAATTATGACAAATCAATATATGAATTAAGAGTTTATGATGGATATGGAAAGCAAGACCAAGATATAGAGCTTCAGTATGGACCAAACATAAAGGATTGGCCTCAGATCCCGAAGCTTTCTAAGGTTTTGGCAATGAGATTAGATTCCGTTATTGAAGATAGCGTGACAACAACGGATGAGCTAATTCCATCTGGTGAAACTTCTTCATATAGGAGCAATCCTACTCGTTTAGCACAGTTTGCGCTATCCCGGAAAGACCCTAAATACGTAGAGAGAGCAAAAGAAACAATAGAGAAATCAAAAAGCATTAAAGAAAAAGTAATCAAGAAGTTAGGTATCAACGACACTGAAATACTGGTAGGAAGTGCTATATACGCATTCAAACCTGGAGATGGAAGTGCGAGAGAGCAAGCAGCGTCTAGTCAAAGGGTGTTGGGCGGATCTGCGAATATAGCGAGAGAATATGCAACTAAAAGATATAGGTCAAATTTAATCAACTGGGGTATGCTGCCGTTATTGTCGGACAAACCCATCGGTTATTTTAATGTGGGAGATATAATTGTATTAACGGACACAAATACTGCTATAGATACCGAAAAAGCCAGTGGGTGGCTAATTCGTGATAACTTATTAGAACCGATTGAATTTAAGCTTGGTAACCTAACAGAAGATGAAAAAAACATATTAAAGGCAGGATGTTTAATGAACTTCCAAAGAGACAATCTAAAAAAGCACTAAGTTCATACTTGATTAACATTATGACAAGGAATGTATAACAAAGAGAGTATTGCGAAGATTTTAATTGAGTAAACACTAAAAACACTTTATTTATGAGGAGAGGAAAATGATTTATGATGTTAAATATGAAACAATGAGTCGTGCAGATATGCAAAAATTGCAACTTGCGCGTTTTCAAAAAATAGTAAACTACGCTTATAATAATATTGCTTTCTATAAAAACAAGTACGACGCAGCTGGTTTTAAGCCAGAAGACTTAAATACTTTAGATGACATACGGAGAATACCTTTTGTAACAAAAAAAGATTTGAGAGATAATTATCCTTATGGCTTGCTTGCAGTACCTAAAGAAAGTTTGCTTAGAATACATGCATCAAGTGGCACAAGCGGCAAACCAACAGTAGTTTGTTATACCAAAAACGATATGGAAGTATGGACAGAATGTTGTGCGCGAATATGTGCAGCAGCTGGAATCACAGCGAAGGATACCGTCCAAATCTCTTTTGGCTACGGGCTTTTTACAGGTGCTTTAGGGATGCATCAAGGGCTTGAGAGGGTTGGTGCGGCAGTAATACCAGCAAGTTCAGGCAATACGGAAAGACAGGTTATTTTGCTTAAAGATTTGGCAGCAACAGGCTTAGTTGCGACTCCATCATATGCCTTGTATATTGCCGAAATGCTAGAAAAGTTAGGTTATGATATTAAAGATTTCAACTTAAAGTGGGGATTGTTTGGGAGCGAGGCTTCTACTCAAGAAATGCATAATGAACTGAGAAAAAGATTAAACATAGAAACTACCGATAACTATGGGCTTAGCGAAATAATAGGACCGGGAGTATCGGGTGAATGTTTGATGCATGTTGGTATGCATATTAACGAAGACCATTTTTATCCCGAGGTTTTAGATTCTGTGACATTTGAACCAGTTGAAGAATCAACTCCAGGAGAACTTGTTTTAACAACATTAACAAAAGATGGCATGCCAATGATTAGATACATGACGAAAGATATAACGTCTTTGGATTACTCGCCGTGCAGTTGTGGTAGAACTACTGTAAGAATGCAAAGAGTAACAGGACGGACTGATGATATGTTAATAATTAGGGGAGTAAATGTATTTCCATCTCAGGTAGAGTCGGTGCTCTTGGCGATGCCCGAAATAGGCGGACAATATGAAATGATTGTTACTAGAGAAAATTACTTAGATAAACTTGAGATAAGAGTTGAGGTCTTAGATGGAAATTTATTAACGGATTATGCAAACTTGCTTAAACTTAGAGATAAAGTTAAACAGAGAATCAAGGTGGTGCTACAGATTGATGCGGATATTAAGTTGGTTGAACCGTTGACTCTGAAGCGCTTTGAAGGAAAGTCTAAACGAGTCACAGATTTAAGAAATCTGAAATAGAAGTATTTTACGAGGGGAAAAATGCAAAATTTATTATTGGCAAATGAAGCTGTTGCAAGGGGTGCTTATGAGGCTGGAGTTAAGGTTATATCATCGTATCCAGGAACTCCATCTACCGAAATTACAGAGAGCGCTGCAAAATATTCAGATATGTATGTGGAATGGGCGCCAAATGAAAAAGTAGCCTTAGAAACCGCAATTGGAGCATCTTTCGCAGGTGTTAGAGCAATGAGTTGTATGAAGCATGTTGGATTAAACGTAGCTGCCGATCCGTTATTTACTGTAGCATATTCTGGGGTGAATGCGGGACTTGTTATTGTTGTGGCTGATGATCCAGGTATGCATAGTTCACAAAACGAACAAGATAGTAGGTACTATGCGCTGAGTGCACATGTACCTATGCTTGAACCATCAGATAGTCAGGAAGCAAAAGATTATATAAGAAAAGCTTATGTAATTAGTGAAAACTATGATACGCCAGTAATAGTTCGTCTCACAACGAGAATTGCTCATAGTAGAAGTTATGTTGAGCTAGAAGATAGGATTGAGTTAGAAACCAAGATATTTAAAAAAGATGTTTCAAAATATGTTATGATGCCTGCGATGGCTAGAGGTCGTCATATAAAGGTTGAAGAAAGAGAAAATAAACTTCAAGCAGATATTTCAAATTACAATTTAAATAAAATCATTATGAGAGACAAGAAGGTAGGCATTGTGTGTGCAGGAAATGTATACCAGTATTGTAAGGAGGCCACAAACGCTTCGTTGTTTAAATTAGGAATGGTTTACCCAATAGATGTAGATGCAATAAAAAGATTTTCCCAAGAAGTGGAAGAGCTATTGGTAATTGAAGAACTCGAGCCATTCATCGAAAATAAACTCAAAGCACATGGCGTTAAATGTCGTGGAAAAGATGTTTTTGGCATCCAAGGAGAGTTTTCCGTAGCGTATATTCGTGAAAAACTCTACGGTGAAAAATCGCCGAAGCCTGAAAGGTCAATTCCAGTTAGACCTCCTGTTATGTGTCCAGGTTGCCCGCACAGGAGTGTATTATATGCATTAAAAAGATTAAAATTAACAGTCAATGGAGATATAGGTTGTTATACACTAGGGGCGTCCGAGCCTATTTCTGCAGTTGATGCATGTGTTTGTATGGGGGCTAGTATAGGAATGTCTCATGGGTTTGATAAGGCCAACCCCGAAAATTCAAAAAAGACGATTTCTGTTATTGGTGATAGCACTTTTGTACATAGTGGAATAACTGGGTTAATTAATGCGGTTTATAATAAAGGCTGTTCAACAATAATGATATTAGATAATTCAATAACAGGAATGACTGGGCATCAAGACAACCCTACTACTGGTAAAACCATTTTAGGAGAAGAAACGCACCAGCTTGATCTTAAGACACTCTGTGAAGCTTGCGGAGCATCAAGCGTTAGGATTGTTGACGCATATAATATTGAAGAAGTCAAAAAGGTGGTAAAGGAAGAGTTAGAAAGACCCTCTGTTTCGGTTATAATAGCCAAAAGGCCTTGCGCATTGTTGTTGAAGAAGCATTCACCTCCTCAAAAAATATTAGAGGAAAAATGTAGAAATTGCGGCATGTGTCTTACAATTGGATGTCCAGCTCTAGAAAAAAGGAATAGTGGCGTGGCTATCAATAGGGAATTGTGCGTGGGGTGTAAGGTGTGTAATCAAATGTGTAATTTTGGAGCAATCGTACAAGGAGATGCAAATGAGTAATAATAGTTATAAAACAAACATTTTGATTGTTGGGGTTGGCGGTCAAGGATCCTTGCTCGCAAGCAAAATATTAGGATCTATCGCTAAAATAATAGGGTATGATTGTAAGTTAAGTGAAGTGCACGGAATGAGTCAAAGAGGCGGGAGCGTAGTAACTCATGTAAGAATTGATGGTGAAGTAGTTTCTCCAATTATTACACCTGGCGAGGCAGATTACATCATAGCATTTGAGATGTTAGAAGCATATAGATGGTCATATTACCTAAAAAAAGATGGCATAATGATTGTTAATAAACAAAAAATATTACCTATGCCAGTAATTATGGGAAAAGAAAAGTATCCTGAGGATATACTTAATGATTTGAAGGCAAACAATATTAATATATGTGAAGTTGACGGACTACAACTTGCGCACAAGGCGGGTGGGAGTAAAACGGTAAACGTAGTACTAATTGGCGTGTTTTGTGCGTTAAATAATATTCCATTTGTTGTTGCGGAAGAGGCATTATGTCAGAGTGTAAAAGAAAAGTTTATAGCTATGAATAAAAAAGCGCTAATGTTAGGGTATGAGAGCGCATGTAAATCAAAATAAAATACTAGAATATGCGATTATGCTGATTTAGTTTATTACCGTAAATAGATAAAACATAATTAAGTAGTTTGCTAAAGTAATATTAGTGGTGAAGATGATATATGAATAGAATATTTAATGAAAAATACGAATGCATGAACAAACGCGATAAGTTTGATTTACAATCAGAAAGACTAAGAGATGTTGTTCAACGAGTTTATTGTAATGTTCCGTGGTACCGTAGAAAAATGGAAGATGTTGGTATTAAACCAGACGATATTAAAGATATAAATGACATAGTAAAGCTTCCGTTTACAGAAAAAAAAGATTTAAGAGAAAATTACCCGTTTGGGAGTTTTGCATTGCCGAATAAAAACATAGTGCGAGTACATGCTTCGTCTGGTACATCAGGGAAACTTACTGTCGTAGGTTATACAAAACACGATCTTGCAAACTGGGCGGAATGCTGCGCTAGGGGTTTGTACGGGGTTGGAGTGGATGAGGAATCAATAATCCACATAGCATATGGTTATGGGTTGTTTACGGGGGGATTAGGAATACATTATGGTGGAGAATATCTAGGAGCTATGGTTGTTCCTGTATCTTCAGGAAATACTCCTAGACAAATAATGTTGCTTGAAGATTTTAAGGCTGATACTATTTGCTGCACTCCGTCATATGCTATTTTTTTATCAGAGGAAGCAAAAAAGATTGGCAAGGACCCTAGGCAGTTCGCTTTAAAATATGGATTTTTCGGAGCGGAGCCTTGGACTGAAGAAATGCGAAATAAAATAGAAAAAGCTTACTTGATAAAGGCTTATGATATATATGGTCTGTCTGAAATAACCGGGCCAGGTGTTGCTACTGAATGTTTTTATCAATGTGGTTCGCATGTGCAAGATGACATGTTTTATCCCGAAATTATTAATCCTGAATCTGGGCTCCAATTAAGTTATGGAGAAGAGGGAGAGTTGGTTTTTACAACCTTGTTAAAGGAAGGAATGCCACTCATTCGGTACAGAACCAGAGATGTAGGTTCTATTACTGATGAAATATGTAAGTGCGGGCGTACTTCCGTAAGGCTAAGAAAAATTACTGGACGCTATGATGATATGATAATAGTCAAAGGTGTCAATGTATTCCCATCTCAAATAGAAACAGCACTATTAAATTGTGATGAAAGAGTAACTTCTAATTTTAGGGTAGTATTGGATAGGGTTAACAATCTTGATATAATGGACATAGAGATTGAACTAGCTACAGGTGTTGCGTTTGACGAAGTTAGAGAAATAGAAAAACTAACCGCCAAAGTTGCGAGTACTGTTGCTTCGGAGATAGGGGTTACATGTAATATTAAATTGATTTCGAGCGGCAAACTCTTAACTAAAGAGGGAGAAAAAATTAAAAGAGTTTTAGATAATAGAAATAATAAATAAGAAAAGAAGGAGGCGTTACATGTTAGTTAATCAGATTGCAGTATTTTTGGAAAATAGAAGTGGTAGAATTTGTGAGTTTGCAAAAGTTTTGAAGGATGCGAACATAAATATTCAAACAATGAATATTGCTGATACTGCTGAGTATGGAATTCTTAGAGCTATAACTAGCGATAACCAAAAAGCGATACAAGTACTCAAGGAGAATGGTTTTAATACTGCTGCTTCTGACTTGATTGGTTTTAAAGTTGCTGATAAGCCAGGTGAAATGTACAAAGTATTACGTATGTTTGAGGACGAAAATATAAATATATCATATTTATACTCATATGCAGAGATAGGTTCAAAACAAGCTTGTATATTATTAAAAGTAGATTGCCCAGAGACTGCTATAAAATTACTCACAAAAAATAACGTTGAAGGGATATGATAAACAAAACACAACTAAGACTGATTGCAAAATCCAAGTTTATAATTGACAAAAGTTTTAAAGATCAAGTTATCGCAAACAATGTTTTTGCTTTTGTAAAATATAGAGAGGCGTCTAAGGTGTTTATATATTTGTCTCTCGATGATGAGGTTTCCACAGATTCGATTATTGAAAAATCTTTTTCAGAAGGAAAGCGTGTATTTGTCCCAGTTGTTAAAGGTGATAAAATGTGCGCTGTTGAGATTTATCCAACTACGCAAATGATATTAGGTGTATTTGGGATACGAGAGCCACAAACATATAGTTTTGAACCCCAAAGCCCAATAATAGATATTGCAATTATTCCCATGGTTGCTGGAGACAAACAACTTAATAGGCTCGGTCAAGGTGGTGGCTACTATGATAAGTGGTTAGCAGAAAATTATATATTCAAATTAGGTATATGTTACGATGAGCGAGTGTTTGACTCGATACTTTCGTTTGACCACGATATAAAAATGGACACAATAATAACAGATAAAACAATTTATAAAAATGAATGAGATAATAGTTGGTTTGCTTATATCCAACATGAGGAATGATGTATGAGAATCATTGCAGGAAAATATAAAGGTAGAAACCTCTTTACAGAAAAAGATAAAGACATTAGGCCCACGACAGACCGTGTAAAAGAAAATATGTTTAATCTTGTCCAACACACAAAATATCAAAACGGGAATGTGTTAGATTTATTTTGCGGGAGTGGAGCTTTAGGGGTAGAAACTTTGTCCAGAGGCGCATCGTATTGTTTATTTTGTGACCACAGTGAAAAGGCTATAGAGGTGTTAAAAAAGAACCTTGCGAACCTTGACGCTAAATATGATATATTTCACGGTAGTTACTCTCTAGCTATATCTCAAGCAAGTAGAACTGGTCTTAAGTTTAAATTGATTATTTTAGATCCGCCATATGGGAAGTTCTCAATAGAAGACATTCTTAAGGAAATAATAAAAGCTAACATCCTTGATGAAGAAGGTATTGTAATAATAGAGAGACCCCTGGGAGATAAGGACTATTTACTTCCACAAGGTTTATATACACTGGATTCGCGGGATTATGGAAATATAACATTAGATATATTAGCATTAGGTGATGCGGTAGCCGTTACGGGGACTTTTGATCCATATACAATTGGGCATGATTTTTTGGTTGAAAAGGCTCTGGAGCAGTTTAAGTGCGTCCATATTGTTTTGTTGGACAATCCAGATAAGGTGCCAAGTCAATCTAAGAAAATGAGAAAAAAAAGAATAGAACAAGCCGTACGTAGGTATAGGTTAGGAAGTAGAATCAAAGTTAACGAGTATGATGGCCTTGCTATTGACTATTGCAAAAGTAATGATATAAGATATATCATAAGAGGCTTTAGAAACGAAGAAGATCTTATTTACGAGAAAAACATGGCAGACTGGAATTTAAAATACGGGAATATTGAGACAATATTAATTGAAGCAAGAGATAAGTCCATAAGTTCAGCTGAAGTGAGAAGAAGGCTTGAGGCTGGAGAAGATGTATCAAGTTTATTAGTCGGTGATTAAATGGAAGACATAGAAGATTTATTGTTAAAAATAGAACAGGAATTAAGTCAGGGTAAAAAAACATTAATTGGGTCAGGTACAATAATAGATGCTGCAACAATTTATGGGCTAGTAGATAGAATAAGAAATTCTCTTCCAGATGTTGTAAGAGAAGCGCGATATATAGTAAAAACGAGTTCTCGTAGGCAGCAAGAGGAGGAAGAAAAGGCTCATCAAATTATATCACAAGCAAAGAACAAGGCAGATATTATTTTATCGGAACATGAACTAGTAAAGATGGCGCAAAAAGAAAGCGAGGCAATAAAGAGCGAGGCGCTTGAGTTCAAAAACAGGATAATCAAAGATATTGCAAAAGATATAGAAATAATGCTCACGGGAGTAGAAGATAAATTATTGGAAAATCTACAAATAGTTAGAACGGCATTACAACAAAACAGCGATAAGTTTGAATTAGAATAAAAAAGTCTACCAATTTATGTAAACAACTCAAAATATAACCGGTGCTGCTAATATTAAAGCAACACCGGTTATTAGATGCATAAATGTGTTATTAATAAGTATTAACTGATTGTATGTAATGGTTCTACTATAAGCATTTTCTTATTTAAATAATTGGTTTTGTTTATGACAGAAAGAGTGCCTTGGGCTTTGAAGTCAAGTTTAATCAGTGGCCTTAAACTTTTATCAACTTTGCTTATATCACTATATCTTGTCAATATATTTTTAGAGTTTTTAAAGTACTCAGAAAGGATTTCTGTTTTGCGGGTTGAATTAATTGCTAGTATTTGAGCAAACGCTGGTGTCGATAAGGCATGTGTGTAATCTTCTTTATAGATATCAAATAAAGCATATAAACATATGCGTTTTAGTCTTGCCATGGTAAAATTCTTTGTTTTTGCAGCAGCTAGCATGTTTTCGTAAGTACTAGACTTCATGGCGGCAATTAATAGACGATTATGTATTCCGCCAGATACATCATAAAGTTGTTCTAATTCAGTTGCTTCCATTGATTTAAGTTTAAAAAGAACTAAACTTCCTAGCTCATCATCTTGAGGCCAGTGTTGTCTAAGCATATTATATGTACTTTCGGGAACATTGTTTTGCAACTCTTTAAAATTTCCATCTTTTACAGCTCGTCTAACAGCAGAGGAAGATGGCATTTCTCCCGATAAATCGTCAGAATTGAAATCTGAACCTATTCGCTGTATTGTGTGAAATTTAATTTTAAAATTCAATTTTTTTGCTGCTATGATATATGCTATTCCCAAAACATTGTTAGGCTGATCTAAAATATTGCACAAATCTTTATACTCATCATTAAGTTGAGAATATTGTTTTAAAGCAAGAGACCGAGCTTGGGGGAATGAGAGACCTGTTTTTAGTAGCGTTTGAAGAGCGCTTTTAAATTCTTTAGGTTCTGAATATAGGAGATTTGCGATTTTAGTCAGTTTTTCGATATCCCCACATTCGCTACCGAAACTAACATATTTAACATTGGGGAATGTTGATATGGTTTTAATTGCGCCGTATGCAAAGTTATCTGCAGGTGATATGGCGTATATGGTAGGCAGTTCTAGGACGATATCAGCTCCGTGCAGAATTGCTTGCTCTGCTCTAAGATATTTATCGGCAATGGCAGCGTCTCCGCGCTGTGTAAAACTGCCGCTCATGACACATAAAATTGTGTCTGCTTTCGTTTCTTCTTTAGCTAACTTGAGGTGCATTACGTGACCGTTAGTTAGGGGGTTGTATTCACAAATAATGGCTGTAGTTTTCATAACATTAATCACTTATTCAATCGCAAGTAAACTTAAATACTTGCTTTTTTTATGTATTCATTATAACATACATTAGGAAATTAACCAGCATGTGTTGGTGTTTTAATAATTATCATAAGGATACTAATAGATTTCGATAAATATAGTTTGTGTTGTTTGTTAAGGTTGCCACAAGTGAAATGAAAGCTGTTTATATATCGAATGTTTTAACTAAAATTCATTAAAAGGAGGTTTTTTATGTCAAAACTTATGGAGCAAATTATTTCCAGAGCTACTACGATGTATCGTCATATAGTCCTTGCGGAAGGAGAAGAGCAAAGAGTTATTCGTGCTGCAGAGCTGATTAATAAGATGAAAATGTCAAAGCTCATATTGCTTGGGAATAGAGATAAGATATTATCAATTGCAGAACCTAATTCGCTTAATGGTGTGGAGATTGTTGATCCGAAGACATCCAATAATAGTGAACGATACACTAACTTGTTGTATGAACTAAGGAAAGAAAAAGGGTTGTCGTTGAGTGCTGCTGAAGATTTAGTTTTAAATAATAATTTATATTATGGTTGCTTAATGATAAAAAGTGGAGATGCAGACGGTATGGTTGCGGGAGCCATAAATTCAACTAGCGATGTACTAAGACCTGCTTTGCAAATAATAAAGATGAAAACTGGAATAAAGACTGTATCGAGTTTTTTCCTCATTGCTATGCCTTCGGGCTCTCAGTTTGGGAAAGATGGAGTTATGGTTTTTTCCGATTGTGGAGTTATACCAGACCCCACGTCAGACCAGCTTGTGGACATCGCAATGAGTGCAGCTGAAAGTGCACGTAAAATTGCTTCTATTGATGAACCTAAAGTAGCAATGTTATCTTTTTCTACAAAAGGAAGCGCATCTCATCCGTTGGTTGAGAAGGTCGTTAGTGCTACGAAGAAACTGCAGTCTATGAATCTTGATTTTGATATTGATGGAGAATTTCAACTTGATACTGCATTAGTGCCCTCAGTCGCTAAACTTAAAGCGCCAGGTAGCACGGTTGCAGGGCATGCTAATGTTTTAATATTCCCAGATTTGCAATCAGGAAATATTGGATACAAAATGGCGCAACGATTAGGTGGGGCTAAAGCTATTGGTCCAATATGCCAAGGACTCGCCAAGCCAGTAAATGATTTATCTAGGGGATGTAATGTTACTGATATTATAGGAGCTGTTGCAATTACTGTTCTACAGCTTGCAGATTAGTAAACATATTAAATAACGGCTTATAATACAGTGTTTATCTTATGATTATCATGAATATAAATTAAAGTTATCAATAAGGAGTTAATATGAAAATATTGGTTGTAAACGCGGGAAGTTCTTCGCTTAAATATCAAATAATAGATGCTGAGACAGAAAAGACAATTGGTAAAGGTCTTGTAGAGAGAATTGGCCTAGATGGATCTTCCATCAAGCAAGAAGGCCAAAATGGCAAGAAATTAGTTATTAAGAGAGATTTAAAAGATCATACTGCGGCTTTTGAGTTGGTGATTAAATCGCTACTCGATGCAGAAAATGGCATTATTAAGTCCATGGACGAAATTATGGCGATTGGACATAGAGTCCTTCACAGTGCGGAAGATTTTAGCGAAAGCGTGTTGGTAACTCTAGATGTGTTGAAAATATGTAAAAGAAATGTGCCTCTAGGAGAATTGCATATGCCAGCTAATATTAGTTGTATGGAAGTTTGTATGAAGCTAATGCCTAAGACCCCAAATGTTGCGGTGTTTGATACGTCTTTTCACCTAACAATGCCTCCCCACGCATATATGTATGCGATAAAGTATGAAGATTATGAGATGTATCAATTAAGAAGATATGGGTTTCATGGGACAAGCCATAGGTATGTGTCAAGTGAGGCTATAAAATACATGGGCAGTAAAGAGGGTTTAAAAATCATAACCTGCCACCTAGGTAATGGCAGTTCTATCGCTGCAATACGCGATGGTAAGTGTATAGATACTACAATGGGGTTAACTCCTCTAGAAGGGCTTGTCATGGGGACTCGCAGCGGAGATATAGATCCTGCCGCAATAGCCTATCTCGCAAAAAAGAAAGGACAAACAGCTGAGGAAGTTGTTACGTATTTGAACAAAGAATGTGGTTTTTTGGGGATTTGCGGATATAGTGACAATAGAGATGTTGTAGAAAAGGCTAAAAATGGAGATTATCACGCACAGCTGGCATGTGATATGTTTGCATATCGGATAAAAAAATACATCGGTGCATATACAGTAGCTCTTGGTGGGTTGGACTGCATCGTTTTTACAGGTGGTATAGGTGAGAACTCAAGATCTTCAAGGAAGGACATTATGCAAGGTTTAGAAACCCTTGGTATTCATTTTGATTATGCTAAAAACGAAGAAGTCAAAGGTGGATGTTTTTCCGATTTGACAGCAGAATCAAGTAAGGTAAAAGTATTGGTTATACCTACAAATGAAGAGCTTGTGATCGCCCGAGATGCAAAAAGGATCGCTTTAGAAAAGAAAGAAATTTAATTATTTAATTACTATTGTAATTTGGAAATAATTATTATTTTAAATCATAAAAAACAGCATCAAAGGTAGTATATAAAGATTTGACATGATTTTTACAGTTATGTATAATAGTTGAGTTAACTAAAGGAGGTGTAATATGGCCGTCCCAAAAAGTAAAGTTTCAAAACAAAGAAGAAATAAAAGAGCAGCGAATTGGAAATTAAGCAGCCCCAATCTTTCACCATGTTCAAATTGTAAAGAGCTAATTGAAGGGCATAAAGTGTGCCCACATTGCGGGTACTATAAAGGAAAGCCAGTGGTTGTGAAAACCGAGAAAACTGAGTAAAAATGAAAGGGAGGATAAACCTTCCTTATTTTTTAGTTTAATGAAGATAGTATTTGATGCATTTGGTGGCGATAATAGCCCAATAGAGGCTGTAAAGGGTGCGGTCTTAGCCTTAGAGGCAAGACGGAATTTTAGTATTGTTTTAGTAGGTCAACAAGAAATAATTTTTAATGAGTTGAGAAAATACCAATATGACAAAGATAGGATAACAGTAATAGATGCACCAGAGATTATTTCAAATGACGATTCACCAGTTTTGGCTGTCAGAAAAAAGAAAAATAGTTCAATCGTAGTGGGGTTAAAGCTACTAAATGACATTCCTGGCTGCGAGGTTTTTGTTTCCGCAGGGAGTACAGGTGCGGTCTTGACAGCTGCAACTCTTTTATTAAAGAGAGCGCCTGGCGTTATTAGGCCTGCACTAGCTCCGGTACTGCCTGCTTCTGGGAATAAACAAGTTGTTTTAATTGATTGTGGCGCAAATGTTGAAGTCAAACCAGAAATGCTTGCCCAGTTTGCTTTAATTGGAACCGCATATGCTAGGGCTATTAGCAACAATCAAGAAATTAAAGTCGGGTTACTAAGTAATGGTCGTGAGGTTGGTAAAGGAACGAGTTTTATAAAGGATGCATACGACATAATAGCTCAAGATGATAGAATTAACTTTATAGGCAACATTGAGGCAAGAGATATATTATCAGGTGAGGTTGATGTTGTTGTTGCTGATGGGTTCAGTGGAAATATAGCATTAAAGGCGAGTGAAGGAACTGCCCTGATGATGTTAAAGTTGATTAAAGAAAGTATATTAAATAATGGAATAAGAGCAAAAATTGGATATCTATTTTTAAAACCTGTTTTTAAAGAAATTAAAAAAACATTAGACTATAACGATAATGGGGGAGCTGTTTTGTTAGGCTTGGATAAGTTAGTGATAAAAACCCACGGTTCCAGCAAGGCCAAATCGTTCAAAGCAGCCATTTTACAGGCTGCAAGCATTGCAGAGAAGGGATTGATTACGCAAGTAAGTTCTATTTTAACTGAATAAAACTATAAGAGACGATATTATCTTATAATTTTACTATGTGTATTTATGCACTATGTGTATTTATGTAATAACGGCATATTTGCGTAGTTATATATTGGATATAAAACTCATTTGGAGAAATGGAATGGTATGGAAATAGATTTTATAACGATTGAGTCAAAGTTAAATTATATTTTTTCAAATAAAGAATTGTTAATTGAAGCGTTTACGCATAGCTCCTATGCAAACGAATGTAAAAACAAATTTAGTGATTATGAAAGACTGGAATTTGTGGGAGATAGCTTTATCGGAGCTATTGTGTCTGAGTATCTATACTTAAAATATCCTACAATTAATCAAGGACAATTGTCAAAAATTAAAGCTTTTTTAGTTTCTGCAAAACTTTTTGCTGAGATCATAAACAATTTAGATTTGGTGAAATATTTGCAAATAGGAGAAGCTTTGGGTGGGTCTGTGAGTGATAGGCTGAAAGGAGATTTGTTTGAAGGTATTATAGGGGCCGTTTATATTGATTGTAAGAGTTATAACACCACTAAAAATGTCGTGCTTAAATTGATGAAAGAATATTTAGATAGAGAGTATAACACGGAAGATCTGTCAGATTACAAGTCGCGTATTTTTGAGGTTTGTGCAAAAAATGGTTGGGAGATTAAATTTATTACTAACAAAAATAGTGTAGGTTTTATATCAAAAATTATTATCGACGGAAAAGCATTTGGTGAGGGGGAAGGTCGTTCAAAAAAAGCGGCGGAACAAAAAGCATCAAGAGAGGCTTTGACGAAATTTTAGAACATAAGATAATCACACGATATGAGAGAATTTGTAGCTAAGGCTACAAATATTTTAATTGAGATATATTTTTAATGCGGTATAATTTTTTGAATGCTTATTATTATATTACGTATGTTGTTTTGTATTTGCCATTTTCTTATTACTTTTATATAATTAAATATGTTTAATGTACTCTGAGGTTTTGGTAGGTGAGATTTGAATTTATATAAAATTGAAATACAGGGATTTAAATCTTTTGCTGATAGGACAGAAATAAAGTTTGAGTCCGGAGTCACTGCAATTGTTGGTCCTAATGGTTGTGGGAAGTCTAACGTAGTTGATGCTGTAAGATGGGTTATTGGAGAACAAAAACCTACGGAACTTCGAATAAGCAAAAGTACTGATTTAATTTTTAATGGCACTGCTTCTAGAGGATCTCATTCATATTGTGAGGTTTCATTATTTCTTGACAATTCTAAAAAAATATTTCCAGTCGAATATGATGATTTAATTGTTACTAGGAAACTAGACCGTAGTGGCGAAAGCACTTTCTCTATTAATGGACAAAAAGCACAATTAAAAGATGTTGTTAATTTATTCAGAGACACTGGTGCAGGGAAAGAAGGCTATAGCATAATTGGACAAGGGAAAATTACTGCGTTAATGGATTCTAAGCCGACAGAACGTCGCCTAGTGTTCGAAGAAGCCGCGGGTATAACGAAAATTAGAGATCAAAAGGAAAAAACAGAGCGTAAATTAGAAAGAACGAGAGATAATATGTCTCGATTAAATGACATAATGCATGAAATTGAATCAAACCTCGGCCCGCTTGAAGAAGAAGCGAAACAAGCAATTAAGATGAAAGGATTGAAGGAGAATCTAAAAGATGAAGAAATTGCGTTATATCTTTATCAGTGCGAAAATAGTGATGAGGCGAAAGCAGCAGCAGAATCTGAGTTAAAAAAGGCGAAAGAAGCTCTAATTCTACAGGAGAATCTACTTGATAAGCTTACAGAAAGACAGGATAAAGTATTGTTTGAGAGAGACAATATTGATAAACAAATTGAAGAATTACATCAAAAGATTCTCAATCTTATGCTTGCTAATGAAAAGGAAAAAAACGAGTACGATATTTTAGTGATGCAGTTAAAACATGCTACTGATGCATTAGAGAAAAACAGAACTAAATCAGATGCTAATTTAATCATTATGAAAGATCTGTCAAAAAATGCAATTAGTGTGGCAGAAGAGAAGGCTGCTATGGAAAAAACTATCTTGGAAATTAAAGAGCAGCTATTAGACGTCGAAAAGGAATACGCCGTTCTAGAAAAGTCAGTCACCCAACAAGAAGAAGCAATAGCATTGAGTCAAGACTTGTTGTTGGCGAATGCGGATAAGCGTGGGGAAATTAACACGTTAGTCGCAGAATACCAAATAGAAGCAAAGCTATTAGAAGATGATGTGAAAGATGTTAGGAAGGTTCTATCATCTCTTGAAAGTTCCAAAAACAATTTTTCTATAGAGTTAGCTAAAAAACAAGATGAAAATAACTCTTTACTTGTAGATAGACAGGCAAAAGCAAAAGAAATAGAGGAAATTAATATAAGAATTGCAGAAAATCAGTCTGACATGCTAGCGTTTAAGGACAAAAAGGATCGGTTGTCAAAAGACATAGATAATACAAAATTTAGTATTGAAACGATTAAATCAATGCTTGAATCGTACAATAATTATGAATATGCAATTCAGGAACTAATGGCTAAAAAGCAAACAGATGAAAGAGTCAATAAATCAATAATAGGTACTTTTGCAGAAATTATAAGTGTGCCCGAAGTTTATGTTGTAGCAATAGAGGTTGCATTAGGTAATGCACTTCAAAATATTGTAACAACAGATGAATTCGCAACTTCTTATCTTATTGATGTTTTAAAGAAGAATGCCTACGGCAGAGCAACTTTTTTGCCACTAACTACGGTAAAAGCAAATCCGCTTCAGGCACAATATAACGATGTTTTTTCCGAAAATGGTGTTTTAGGCTGCGCAACGGAATTAATTCAGTATGAATCAAGATTTTCTGCTATCGTTTCTAGTTTTCTAGGCAGAACTATAATTGTCGAAAACAAGGCTGTTGCTATAGATATTGCTAGGAAATATAATTACGGATTTAGGATAATTACTTTGGATGGTGAAGCCTTTTTGCCTAGTGGTGCCATTTCTGGCGGCTCTGTTAACAAGAGGTCAACTCGTTTTCTTTCCGCAGAGAGTGACTTAGAAAAAGCAGAGAAGAAACTTAAGAAATTAGAAAAAGATTATAACGAAATACAGTTAGTTATTGATGATTTTAATAAAGAAACAGAAGACATTCAAAAACATTTAAAAGTAGTTGAAGCGAGGCATCTCCAACTAGAAAAAGACCTTATATCTAGTAAGTCCAGTATGGATAACTTAGAGGTGAATATTAAAGAGACTGACAATAAAATTCGCACATTAAGTGATGACCTTATTCAAAAAAATAACAGAATTAACGAATTATCAACACTGCTTAAGTCTACAAAAGAGAGTAGTATGTTTGCTCAAAATGAAAAAATAACGGCGGATGACTACATTAATGAATCGCGAGATAAGTTGGTCAAAGATAAGGAAAAGAAAAATCAGCTAGCATCCGCATTATCAACATTAAAAGAATCTTACGCATCTATGAACACATCAATAACTAATTTCGACCAAAGCATAAAAGCAAGTAACGATAGATATGTCAATATTGAAAGAGAGCAAGCTGAACTTAAGAGCGAGTATAATACGTTAAATTCTGAAATTGAAGCAATACAAAACAAAATAGATAGTCGTGATTTAGTTGATGTAGACACTGAACAGGTTGAAAAGCTTAAGGCAGAAAAAGATGCGTTAAATTCGCGCAAAAACGAACTCAGTTCGATTATGCAGAAAATTATATTAGAGCAAAGCGAACTGAATGCAAAGCAACGAACATTGTCAGAAAAGAAGGCAAAAGAAGAAGCGAATTTGGAAAAAATTATGCTTGAATTGGAGAACACATCTACTAAAATTTTGGAGACATATGGGTATGATCAAAATGCAGCAAAGAATTATTGGTCTATTTCCGAAAAGCCCCCGCTAGAAAAGGAATATGATATACAAAAAGCTCTTGAGAGGATAGCTAAGGTAAGGCGCTCTATTGAGAGGTTAGGTTTAGTCAATGAGCTGGCAGAGGAAAAGTTTGCTCAAGAAAGTGAACGATATGAAAGAATGGTTGAACAATTTGATGACCTAAGTGCTGCCGAGAAGGATTTAATCAACATAATTACCGACCTCACGAAAGAAATGGAAATAAAGTTTTTAGATACCTTTAAGAAAATTAATGAAAATTTCAAAACCACATTTGCAGAGTTTTTTGGTGGGGGAACAGCTGTTTTAAGTCTAGAAAAAGGAGTTAGTCCCTTAACTGCAGGTATAGAAATACAAGCACAGCCTCCAGGTAAAAAACTATTATCTTTGGCTCCATTATCGGGAGGAGAAAGGGCGCTAACGGCGATTGCACTACTGTTTGCAATAACAAAATTAAGTCCGATGCCTTTTAGCTTTTTAGATGAAATAGATTCTGCGTTAGATGAAGCTAATGCTAGACTTTTTGCACAGTATCTAAACAAGTTTTCTGATGTATCACAGTTTATTGTTGTAACGCATAGAAAAGCTACTATGGCACTATGTGATACGTTATATGGCTTTACTATGCAGGAAAAAGGTGTTAGTAAAATGGTAAAAGTAAAGCTTGAAGAAGCTGCTAGACAGATAGATGAGACTGAAAAACTAGAGAGAAAAAAATCTGGAGAGGATTCATAATGAGTTTTTTTAATAAGTTAAAAGAAGGGCTTAAAAAAACACGCGAAAATATGGGCAGGAAATTTTTTGAAGCATTCAAAGCTAAAGAGCTAGATGGGAATTTTTACGATGAGTTAGAGATGGCTATGATTTCCTCTGATATGGGAGTTACGGCAACGGAGCAGGTTTTAGAGGAGTTGAAATCGACATTACCGAAGAAAAAAATAACCAAGCCTGCTGAAGCTAAAGAAGAATTAAAAAGGATTCTCTTGGAAAGCATTGATTATATAATTCCAGAGTATACCATGCCTTTAGTGCTAATGATATCGGGTGTTAATGGCGTCGGGAAAACAACGGCAGTTGGGAAACTTGCGCACCTGTTTGTGACACAAGGGAAAAGTGTAGTGATAGCGGCTGCCGATACATTTCGTGCCGCGGCAAGCGAACAGTTAGAAATATGGGCTAAGAGAGCAGGTGTTAGGATAATATCAAGCATGTCTGGGAGTGATCCGGCAGCTGTCGTGTTTGATACGCTAGCGTCTGCAAAAGCCCATAATACAGATGTAGTGCTGATTGATACTGCTGGCAGATTGCACAATAAGGTTAACCTTATGCAGGAATTAAAAAAGATTAATAAAGTTGTTGAGAGGGAAATGCCCGATGCGGATAAGCGAAATTTAATTGTTTTGGACGCGACAACTGGTCAAAATGCAGTAACGCAAGTAGATGTTTTTAATGACGCCATTGATATTGATGGTATTATTTTAACAAAGTTAGACGGAACGGCTAAAGGGGGCGTTATTATGGCTATTTCTGCAGATTATGGGTTGCCAGTTTATTATGTGGGTATAGGAGAACAGATAGACGATTTACTTCCCTTTAATGCAGAAGAGTTTATAAATGCCATAATATAATACAAATAAAAGGTTATATTCCGGCTATCAATTATACGCAAGTTGAATTTTTTGAATTTCTGAAAACTGTTAAGTATTTTTACTTGACGGCTACGTTTTATTAAAGTACTATGAAAAAAAATAAGGTAGTGTCGAGATGTCAAAGGAGTTTAACTTAAAAGTCGCATTGTTAAATGACTACTATGGTAACTTACTGACAAAATATCAGTCAGATATAGTAAAAATGTATTATGATCAAGATCTTTCATTAGCTGAAATTTCAAAAATTTGCAATGTCAGCAGACAGGCAATAAAGGATGTATTGCAAAGAGCAGAAAAAAAGCTAGAAGATTATGAGGAAAAATTAGGTTTAGTTGCTAGAGTAACCAAGATTAAAGATAAAATTCAAAATTACATTTCGGAAGCCGATGCTGAAACAGCAGCTAAACTAGATAAGCTTTTACAAGAGGTTGAAAAAATATAATGTCATTATTTGAAAATCTTTCACAAAAAATTAATCATGTATTTAGTAAACTACGTAATAAGAGTGGGCTTACGGAGTTGGAATTAAAAGAAGCTATGAGAGAGGTGAGATTAGCCTTATTAGAAGCTGATGTCAATTATATTGTTGCAAAAGACTTTATAAAAAATGTGACTGATAAGGCGATAGGTACCGATATATTAAAGGGTTTAGATAGTTCTCAGCAGATAATTAAACTAGTTAATGAAGAATTAATTGAATTAATGGGCAGTAAACTTTCAAAATTAGCAATTGCAGATCGCCCTCCAACTATATACATGGTTTGCGGATTACAAGGTTCTGGTAAAACCACAATGTGTGGAAAACTAGCTAAGCTTCTAAGTAAGGATAAAAAAGTTTTGTTGGTGGCGTGCGATATATACAGACCAGCTGCAATCAAGCAACTTCAGGTTGTTGGAGAAAAAGCTAAGGTAGAAGTATTTGAAATGGGGCAAAGCAATCCAGTGAAGATTGCTTCAGAAGCTGTTCATTATGCAAAAGACAATAGTTTTGACATAGTTATTGTAGACACTGCAGGCAGGCTTCACATAGATGAAACGCTGATGGAAGAACTAAAGGCATTAAAGAAAAATATCATCCCTGATGAGATATTACTTGTTGTTGATAGTATGCTAGGTCAAGATAGCGTTAATGTCGCACAAAAATTTAACGAAGATTTAAATGTAACGGGTATTATTTTAACCAAATTGGATGGAGATACTAGAGGCGGCGCAGCGCTGTCTATTAAAGAAGTAACTGGTAAGCCAATAAAATATATTGGAGTTGGTGAAAGGATGGAGGACATTGAGCCGTTTCATCCCGATCGAATGGCATCAAGAATATTAGGCATGGGTGATGTCTTAACATTGATAGAAAAGGCGCAAGATGCAATATCTGAAGAAGAAGCAAGGAAACTAGCAAAGAAACTAAAGACCCAATCTTTTGATTTAGAAGATTATTTAGATCAACTTGAAAGTATAAAAAAAATGGGCGGGATGAGAAGTATGTTAAATATGATTCCGGGAGTTTCAGGAAAAATTAAAGAGGAAGATCTAGATGAAAAAGCTATGGAAAAAACAAAGGCTATAATCCTGTCTATGACTCCAGCTGAAAGACGAGACCCTGATATTATCAAATCTTCAAGAAGAAAAAGAATTGCAAAAGGCAGTGGTACGACAGTCCAGGATGTAAATAAACTATTGAACCAATTTGAACAGATGAAAACATTGATGAAGAGAATGAAATCTGGAAGATTCAAGTTACCGTTTTAGACGGTATATATTCGTTAGATACAAAATGACATTTTATCAAATATGTCATAAAAATAAAAAATTTGGAGGTATAAAATGGCAGTAAAATTAAGATTAACAAGGATGGGGGCGAAGAAGAAGCCTTTCTATCGTATTGTAGCGATTGATTCAGCAAAATCGAGAGATGGACAATACATCGAACAAATTGGAATTTATGATCCAGTTGCGACTCCTTCAATTGTTAAAATTGACAAAGAAAAGGCTCAAAAATGGTTAAATACTGGCGCGCAGCCTACAGAAACAGTGCGTTCGCTATTTGTTAAAGAAGGTATTATTAAGCGTCCCGAGAAAAACTATAAAGCTAAAGATTCATCGAAAGCCGAGCTAAAAGATGATGCTGTTGAAGCAGCTGTTGAAGTTCAAAGTGAAAAGGAGTAAAAAATGAGAGAACTGGTAGATTACTTAGTTAGTCAAATCATTATCAAAGAATCCTATGATATCATTGAGGCCGAAGATGGATCAACGGTTGAAATTAGAGTTATGGTTGATGCTGACAAAATGGGGCGCATTATTGGCAAGTCTGGAAGGCTCGCAAAGGCTATAAGAACAATTGTTAAAGCTGCAGTTCAAGATTCGGATAAAAGTTACGATATTATAATAACGGAAAGATGAAAAACTATATACACGTAGGCCAAGTTGTACGTGCACATGGAATAAAAGGTGAAATTAAAGTAGTTGCGTTTACGGACTCATTGGAAGATTTTATTAATCTTAAAAAATGTTTGATAAATGAAACTGCATACATAATTGAGAGTAGTCGCACAGGAAATAATTTCATAATACTCAAACTCACGGGAGTGGATAGTAGGAATCAAGCTGAGATTATTAGTGGAGACATATATGCTGAAAAGTCAGACCTTCTCCTCCCCGAAGGAAGATATTTCATTAGTGATATATTGGGGTATGTTGTTCGAACAAACGAACAATATCTTGGAGTTTTAGATGATGTGTATTCATTTCGAAGCGTTGATACTTTTTTTGTAAAGGGCGAATATAAAAATTTTAGTTTTCCAGCATTGAAAATAGTAATTTTGGATATAAATCTGAAAAACAAAACCATCTTACTTGATAAAAATGAACTAGAAAAGGTCATAGTGTACGAAAAATAGTAGTTATAATATGCTTTTTGTGATGAATATTGTAGATGGAGAAGATTATGCAAATTGATGTATTAACTCTATTCCCTAATATTTATAATGCATTAAACGAAAGTATTGTCGGAAAGGCCCTTGACAAAGGGCTTTTCACGGTAAGAGTGCATAATATTAGGGATTTTTCAAAAGATAAGCACAAAAAATGTGATGATGAACCTTTTGGTGGCGGGGCAGGAATGGTTATGACTCCGCAACCTATTCACGATGCAATTATGGCGGTGGATGAAAATCATGAAAGTTTTCGCATTTACTTGTCTCCAAAAGGTCAAAAGTTAGATCAAAAATTAGTAAAAAAATTAAGTAAGAAAAATAAACTTTTGCTGCTAAATGGCGCTTTTGAAGGAGTAGACGAAAGAATAATTGAGCTTGACATAGATATGGAATTGTCGATAGGTGACTATATTATTACATCTGGCGACTTTGCTTCACTTGTGTTAATTAATTCTATATCTAGACTTGTCGATGGTGTATTGGGATCTCCTCTATCAGTTGAGGAAGAAAGTTTCAGTTCGAATTTATTAGAATACCCTCAGTATACAAGACCACAAAATTTTAATGGATTAGAAGTTCCCTCCATTTTGCTTAGTGGTAATCATTATGAAATTGCAAAGTGGAGAAAGAACATGTCTCAAGAGATAACAAAAAAGAGACGACCTGATTTGTTGGAGGATTGATTGTTTATACACTGGTTTCCTGGTCATATGAAAAAAGCGTTGGTAGAATTGGAAAACAATTTATCAATGATAGATAGTGTTGTTTATATGCTGGATGCAAGATCTCCTTTAGCTTGTATCAACGAGTCGTTTGAAAAACTTATAGAAAACAAGCCGGTTTTATATGTGATAAATAAGTCTGATTTGATACCAGAAAAAGAAGTTTTGTATTGGGAGCGGTTTTTTCACGATTTAGGTAAGCGCTGTATAGCCATAAATAGCTTAGATAGCAAAAGTATTAATGTTGTAGTTGAAAACTTAAGATTTCTAAATAGCGGAGTAATTAATAAGTACAGAAGCAAAGGTATAAAAAGGGCTCCTAGGATTATGGTTTTAGGTGTACCTAACTGCGGAAAGTCTACGTTAATAAACACACTAGTCGGACGAAAAAAAGCAGATGTTGCAAACACCCCAGGAGTTACTAGAAATATCAATTGGACAAGAATTCCCCGTCTAGGTTTTGATCTTTTAGATTCCCCAGGCGTTCTATACCCAGACTTCGCAGACCAAGAAAAAGCATATCATTTAGCAGCGATTGGTAGTGTTAAAGATGCCAGGTTTGATTCAATAGAGTTAGCAAAATGGCTATACGATATATTGCTCAAAAAAATACCAGATGTTATCTGTGATCGTTATAAGATTGAATATCAGGAATCTCCGATATTAGGTTTGGAACATATTGCCAAATCTAGAGGTTATTTTAGTGACAAGCAAAAACTTGACATTGAAAGAGCTGCGCTAACTTTTATTAATGATTTTAGGAGCGGAGCGTTAGGGAAGGTGTCTCTGTTGTGATTGCATAAATATAGTTTTTTAAAATAATTTGAATCATAACTTTTAAAATCTAATTTAGTATTGTTCGCGTTGTAGTTATAATTTCTTATTTTGAGGTCCTTATTAAAATGAATATCTTATTAGAAAACGAAAATAAATATATTTCACAAAACCGAATTAAGCTTGTCTGTGGTGTTGATGAGGCGGGAAGAGGTCCTTTAGCAGGACCTGTTGCGGCGTGCGCTTGTATTCCAGGAGGCTTGCTCATTGAGGAAATAAATGACAGTAAAAAAATATCCGAGAAGAAAAGGGAAATTCTCTACAATCAACTGATTGAAGGTGTCGTATGTTACAAGACGATTTTTGTTAGTCCTGCTGAAATAGATTCTACAAATATACTACTTGCTACGAAAAGAGCGATGCAAGAGGCTGTTAGTCATTTATTTCCTATACCGGATAGAGTGCTAATAGATGCTGTTCAGTTAGATTTATCACTTCCTTCTGAATCTGTAATTAAAGGGGATGCGACTTTTTATTCTATAGCATGCGCGTCTATAATTGCAAAAGTAGAACGTGATAAACTCATGTATAAGTATGCAGAATTGTATCCCGAATATGGGTTTGATAGCCATAAAGGATACGGCACAAAACATCATATTGAAATGATTAAAAAATATGGACCCTGTGAGATACATAGAAAATCATTTATAACAGGTCTTTTGCATAGATAACAAGGTCACGAGAACTAATATAAAAATATTGCTTTTCCTTAAAATTTTAACTAGCATTCATTAATAGGATTTTATCTTTGTTTTTTTCTTATATATTATATTAAGAGAAACGTATATTTTGCTTGATATTAAAAAACCAATTTGATACTATATATTAAGTTTTGATGGACCTATACGAGAAAAGACCAAGGCTCGCAAGTACATTAATAAAAAGGAGAATAAACATGAATATTTTAGACATTATTGAAAAAGAAGGACTCAGAAAAGACATTCCCGAATTTGGAGTTGGCGATACCGTAAAGGTTATGGTAAAAGTTAAAGAAGGGACAAGAGAAAGATTACAAGCATTTGAGGGAACCGTTATTGCAAAGAAAAATGGTAGTATAAGAGAAACTTTCACAGTTCGTAGGATTTCTCAGGGCATTGGGGTTGAAAGAACATTTCCGTTACATAGCCCTAGAATAGAAAGTATTACTGTAACTAGAGAAGGTAAAGTTAGAAGAGCAAAACTATATTATCTACGTTCCAGGACAGGTAAGGCAGCGAGGGTTAAGGCAAAGGATCGTTTCTAACTAACGCGCTAGATTTAGAAAATCGGCTATAAATTTTTATGTGGAAATAGGTAAAGTAATGGAAAACAAAAAAATATTAATATTTTTGCTAGTAATGGCCTGCATTATTTCTTTAGTTTTTGTAGGCTGTTCTGCTAAAGCTGAGTCTAAATTTAATAAAGAAATACTTACTGGCGTAGAGGACAGTGTTGAAAACTTCAAGTATAACTCATTAGAAGATTTTTCTAAAGCATGGGATATGGAGTACCCAACTTCGCAGCCTTTTAGTGTGTCTTCAACTGGTGGGTTAAATATAGATACAACAGATAATGGTTTTGCAAGATTGACGAGAAAAGTTTTCTTGAAACCTTATTCGTATTATAAAATTGAATATGACTTTAATATTAACGAAATAGGTTTGTTCAATGATGAAAGCGATTTTTATCAGGGATTATATGTAGGATTCAAAGAGGATACATCTTTTAATGTTGTTGGAGATAAAGTAGCTAGAGAAAGGGATGTATCTAGTGATAAGACTAGGGTGTTCTATTTTAAGACGTCTGGGAGCAGTGAGTATAATGTTTCAATAAATTTTAGTAATGAACAAGCTCCTGCAAAAATAAAAGGAAAAGTTTCTCGCATAAGTTTAGTGCGAGTAACTAAGGACATAGCCTTTGAGGGAGCTAAAGAAATCGGTTTAGATGTTTTACAACTCAAAGCAACTGTATTTGGAATGTCAAAAACTTCGAATTTACCTTATGTAATTTTAGGAGCTGTTGCTACTATTCTTTTAGCATATTTTGCGTTTATTATGCAATCAAGGAATATGGCTTTTATAGATGTAGAGAAGACAAATAATAGATTTTACAATAAGATTAAGGAAAGTAAGTATTTAGGACTATTAATTGTTCTATTCCTAGGTGCTGTAGTAAGGTTGGCTGTAATGTTGACGCAAACCATTATCGCTGGCGGAGAAAACATTTCCAAGGTTTTCTTCGGCTATAACTTAGAAAATTTATCGGCTCAAGGGACGTGGCTTGCTAAACATGGCACCCCGTACTTTTATCAGTTCAATGAAAAGTCTATATTTTTACCGATTCCTTTATATTTGTCGGCGTTAGCTGGTCTTATTGGTCAAGGTTTATATGGGATTAAAGGGGTTGATGCGAACACAGTTGCATTAGCTGTGGTATCAATTAATAAGCTATTTGCAATTTTTGCTGATCTAGGGGCTGTTATAATAGTATTTAAAGCAATTGAGAAAAATCAAGGAAAAGCAACTGCAACAATCATGGCAGGTGCATATTCATTACTGCCTATCATTTTTTCAATGTCATCAGCTTGGGGGGCGGTGGAAAGCATCGCAAGTTTTCTTATTATTGCAACTTTTTATTGCATATTAGATAAGAAATATATAGGAATGAGCGTATCATTTTTCTTTGCAGCTATAACATCTACATTAAGCTTACTGTTTATTCCAGCAGTGTTGTTGTATACCATGTTCCTAACAGTAGATGCTTTTAAAGAGAAGAAATATAAACAACTTGCTATTATATCAATTACGATGTTATCCTCGTTTGTATTGTTTTATTTAATCACACTACCATTAAACTTTATTGATATTCAAAATGGAAAGGCATTTATAGCATTTGATAGGTTTGTCTCATTAGTCGCCGATAAAAATGTATACACCCAAAATGCATTTAATTTTCAGGCTTTATTAAAGAATAATTTCGTAGATATAACACTACAATCAAAAGTTGTGGACATTATTTTTATAGTATTTATACTGTTAGTTTTATCTGCTGTTTATTTAAAATCTAGGAATAGACTTGCTTTAAGTTTCATTGGTGTAGGTGCTGCAATTTTAATATGGACATTTTCTGTAAAAATGAAGCCTGAAGCACTATATATGGTTCTTGGAGTTTTCTTCATCGTTGCGGTGTGTTTGAAAGACATCAGAGTGTATATAGCCTTTGTTTTATATTCAGCATTTAGCTATATCAATAATGCTTACGTATACTTAATGGTAGGTTATACAGAGGATGGTGTAAGTGCTATTACATATGATAATAATGCTATTCTTTATGTATTTGGGGCAATATCATTAGTCTTAGCCATTTACCTTATAATTGTTGGTTATGATGTACTGGTAAATAAAAAGTCAGTACCACACAAAGCAATGACCGAAGTTTATGTCGATTATGTTAAAAGAACTACAAAAAACGTCCTAATTTCTGTTTCGAATGGGTTTACAATATTTAGTGCGTGGGTTAAAGAATTTGGACGTGCTGCAAAAGAAGATATGCAAGAAAGAAGAGAAATTAGAAAGATAAAAGTTCAAAAGAGGAGATTAACACGAGAAAGTTTAGAAGAAACAGTAGATGTCACAAGCGAACAAAGTTCGGAAGATGTTGATGAAAAGATTGAATAATTATATGATGAAGAGCCCTGCGTGTATGGGCTCTACTCATAATAACCAAGTGGAGAGATAATGAATTTAGTAATAGTAGAATCGCCGTCAAAGTCAAAAACCATTCAAAAATATTTGGGAAATAACTATAAAGTAATGGCAACTGTGGGGCATATATATGATCTCCCTAAAAGATCGTTAGGTATAGATATAGATAATAATTTTGAGCCACAGTATGTAATTACAGATGCAAAGAAGCGAAAAATTATTAATGATTTAAAAACCGCCGTAAAATCAAGCGATAAGATTTATTTAGCAACTGACCCAGACAGGGAAGGCGAAGCAATTAGTTGGCATATAGCAAAAGCTTTGGAAATAGAAAATAAAAAAAATAGAATTGAATTTCATGAAATTACTTACAATGCCATAAACAATGCAATCAATAATCCAAGAGAAATTAATCAAAATCTTGTGGACGCGCAACAAGCTAGAAGGGTTATTGATAGACTTGTGGGCTATAAGGTCAGTCCTATTTTATCAAGTAAAATTAAAGCCGGGCTATCTGGAGGAAGGGTGCAGTCAGCGGCTTTGAAAATGATTATTGATAGAGAAAAAGACATAGAGTCATTTACGCCCAGGGAGTATTGGAATATAGTCGCCACATTAAAAAATAAATCAGGAATCAAAATCCAAGCTACAGCAACGGAATGTAATGGAAAAAAAATTACAGTCGCAAATAAGAGTGAGTCAGACACTGTCATACAAGAGTTACTACTTTCTGACTGGAATGTATCAAATATTAAAAAATCAAAGCAAGTTGTTAAGGCTTTTCCGCCATATACAACTAGCACATTGCAGCAAGATGCCTCTATAAAGCTAGGTTATTCATCTTCGATAGTTATGCAGATCGCTCAACAACTGTATGAGGGTGTAGAGGTAGCAGGCGAGGGTCATATTGCATTAGTCACGTATATAAGAACAGATAGTGTTAGAGTGTCTAAAGAGATGCAAGATAAAACGTTAGATTATATAAAAACAAATTACGGACTAGAATTTACTCCGTCCAAACCAAATGTTTACTCAAGTAAAAAAAGCGCACAAGATGCTCATGAAGCAATTAGGCCAGTGGATTTAAACCGCACTCCAGAATCATTAAAGGGTTTAATTAAGTCTAGCCATTATAAGTTGTATAAACTAATTTATGAAAGATATTTGGCTAGTCAGATGACTCCTGCGGTCTACGCAGTTACCAATATCGAAATAGAAGCGATACACAAACAAAATATATATTCATTCGGAGTTCAAGAAAAAAAATTAATTGAAAAAGGCTATACCATTGTTTACGACAGCCAAACCGTTGAAGAGGAAGATGATGGTAGCCCTACAGTTAGCTTACCAGATTTGTCTAAAGATGAGAAATTCTTGCTAGAAGATGTAAAAGGGGTTCAGAAGTTTACGAAGCCTCTTTCAAGATATACAGAAGCTTCCCTCATTAAATCCATGGAAGAAAATGGGATAGGAAGACCTTCGACATATGCTTCTGTAATATCTGTTCTATTGAAGAGAGATTATGTAAAAAAAGAAAAAAAGGTATTAGTACCATCAATATTAGGGAGGAAGGTAACCGAATATATGGAGAGTTATTTTCCTGATATTGTTGACTTGAAATTTACTGCAAATATGGAAGATGCGTTAGATACAATTGAAAATGGAAAAGAATGGAAAAATATAATTTCGAAGTTTTATCCAAAATTCGCAAAGGATGTAGACCATGCAAAGAAGTATTCTCAAAAAGTTGAATTGCCACAAGAGGTTTCGGATGAAATTTGTGAAAAATGCGGCGCAAATATGATTGTCAAAGATGGAAGATATGGAAAGTTTTTAGCCTGTCCTAATTATCCTTCTTGTAAGAATGTGAAAAGCATTAATGAAAAGGTGTCTATATGTCCTATTTGTGGAAATGATGTTGTTAAAAGGCACACCAAAAAAGGTAAGATGTTTTATGCTTGCGTTAAAAGAGAGTGTAAGTTTATGTCTTGGGATTTACCTGCTCCAATTCTCTGCCCGAAATGCTCAAGTCCTATGAAGATTAATAAGGTAAGAGGAAAGACGCAATATGTTTGTACAGATAGGTTATGCAGGAATATAGTTTTACCTCTAATAGAAGGTTCTGAATCGGATGAAAGCTAAAGTAATTGGTGGTGGACTCGCAGGCTGTGAGGCAAGTTATCAATTATTAAAAAGAGGGATAAGTGTTACCCTGTACGAAATGAGACCAGCTGTTTTTACAGGTGCACATAAAACATCAGGTTTAGCTGAGTTAGTGTGCAGTAACAGTTTAAAAAGCATTGACCCAGGAACACCCCAAGGTCTACTTAAATCCGAATTAAAAAGTTTAGATTCATTAATTTTAAAGGCTGCAATTATTGCAAAAGTTCCATCTGGCACTGCATTATCCGTAGACAGAGAATCTTTTTCGCATGAAGTGGAAAAGGTCCTAAAATCATTCCCAAATTTTAAATTAATTAGAGAAGAAGTAACGGAAATTGATAATTATTCTATTGTTGCGACTGGGCCATTAAGTAGTTCTGCAATGTGTGATGCAATTAAAGGACTCACGGGTAGAGAGTTTTTAAATTTTTATGATGCGATTTCTCCGATAGTTGAAGCAGATTCCGTTGATATGAATATGGCTTTTTTTGCTTCGAGATACGGCAAAGGGGATGCAGATTACTTAAATTGTGGAATGACAAAAGAGGACTATATTAAATTTCGAAACGCATTACTATCTGGAGAAAAAGTTGTTTTAAGAGAGTTTGAGTCTAAAGATGTCTTTGAAGGTTGCATTCCAATAGAAGAATTAGCAAGGCGAGGAGAGGATACCATGAGGTATGGGCCATTGCGTCCAGTGGGTTTAGTTGATGAAGACGGGAAAAGATACTATGCGGTGGTGCAATTAAGAAAGGAAGATTTGCTTTCGGAAATGTATAATATGGTTGGTTTCCAAACAAATATGAAATATAAAGAACAAGAACGTATTTTTAGACTTATACCTGCGCTTTCAAAAGCAGAATTTGTTCGATTAGGCTCAATGCACAAAAATATATATATTGAAAGCCCACGAGTTTTAGAGGCTTCTCTAAGGCTGAAAAAGAATCATACGGTGTTTTTTGCAGGCCAAATAACAGGAGTTGAAGGCTATATGGAGAGTGCTGCTATGGGATTATTGGCAGGAATTAACATGGCTAGATTATTACATAATATGGATCCGTTAGTTTTCTCAAAGAAAACCATGATTGGTGCACTTTCAAATTATGTGGCAAATGAACCTTCTACATTCAGGCCAATGAATGCCAACATAGGTTTATTAGAAGGATTGGAAAGCATAAATAAAAACATACGAAAAGAACAGGCTTTTAAAAATTCAACGAATGAAATCAAAAAGATTTTATCAACTCTAGTATAAATATTATTTAGGTAAAGAGCGCAATGTTTATCCTAGTAATTGAATTAACAAATTATGGAAAGTGCGTGCTTATTAGAATTATAAGTAATAATTAATTTATTATGTTTAAGTTCACTATTATGTTAAACATTAAGCTTAAACAGTGGTATAATATGTGTATCGTGCGTTTAATAGAACATATTATGTTGCGTTAAAAGGATAAAAGTTTTATTAATAATACTTAACAAAAGTTCGGAGAGGTAAAAAAATGAGTGATTTTCAGGGAACAACGATTTGCGCTGTGAAAAGAAATGGTTTGACTGCAATAGCAGGAGATGGGCAAGTAACTATGGGCGAAAGGGTAGTATTTAAAGGTAATGCTAAAAAAGTTCAAAGAATATTTTCTGACAAGGTTGTAATTGGATTTGCTGGAACGGTTAGCGACGCTTTTGCATTAAGTGAAAAGTTCGAAGAAATGCTACAGAAATACAGTGGAAATCTCGTAAGAGCAGCAGTTGAACTTGCAGACCTTTGGCGAAAAGATAACGCTCGCAGGCTTGACGCTATGCTGATTGCTGCTGATAAAGATAATCTTTTGGTTATAAGCGGAACAGGGGAGGTTATTGAGCCGGAAACGGGTGTTTGTGCGATTGGTAGCGGAGGAAGTTATGCCTTGTCTGCAGCTAGGGCTTTATATGATCACACAGAAATGTCTGCAGAAGAAATTGTTATTAATGCAATGAAAATCGCAAGTGATATATGTGTTTATACGAATAATAATTTGACAATCGAATTAGTATAGATAGAATTATCTCAATTAGTATTAAACTATGACATGCTGTCAATTAGTGGATTAGAAGCATATAAATTAAAGGAGTGAAAAATGAAAAAACTGACACCCCCACAAATAGTAAAAGAGTTAGATAGATACATAATAGGACAAGATGCCGCTAAAAAGTCTGTTGCAGTAGCATTGAGAAATAGATATAGGCGCTCACAGCTTCCCGAAGAAGTAAGAGATGAAATCACACCCAAAAACATCATTATGAAGGGCCCAACCGGAGTGGGCAAAACTGAAATCGCCAGAAGATTGGCAAGGTTAGTTAAAGCACCTTTTGTAAAAGTAGAGGCTACAAAATTTACGGAAGTTGGTTATGTTGGTCGAGATGTGGAATCTATGATTAGGGATTTAGTTGAAGCATCAATTAGATTAGTAAAAGAAGAAAAAATAGCAGAAGTTGAACCTATGGCTAAAGAGATTGCTGAAAAAAAGATAGTGGATGCACTTTTCCCTGTTAGGAAAAAAACTTTAAAAGATAGTTTACAAGAAGGCGATGAGTTAATGTCTGATCCGTTAATTAGAGAACAATTAGCTCAAGATTTAAGAGATGGAAAGCTAGATGGCATAAATCTCGAAATGGAAATGCCCGTTGCTCCAAAACAACTGCAGTTAGGCGCAATAGGCGGTGATATGGGGAATATCGGAGATATTATGAATAGTTTTATGCCTAAAAAAACAAAACGTAAAAAGATTTCTGTTGCGGATGCATATAAGTTTTTTATAAATGAAGAGGCGAGTAAATTAATAGATGACGATTTAATTAATAGCTTAGGATTAGAACGCGCCGAACAAGAAGGCATCATCTTTATAGATGAAATAGACAAAATCGCCTCTAGAGGTGCTACTCATGGTCCAGATGTATCAAGAGAAGGAGTGCAGAGAGATATATTACCTATTGTCGAAGGTTGTACCGTAAACACAAAGTATGGAAATATAAAGACGGATTTTATTTTATTCATTGCAGCGGGTGCTTTCCATATGTCCAAAGTAAATGATTTAATTCCCGAATTACAGGGGAGATTTCCAGTACAGGTAGAATTACAAAGTTTAACGGAGGATGACTTTGTAAAAATTCTTAAAGAGCCAGATAATGCTGTTATTATGCAATATGCAGCATTACTTAGGGTAGATAATGTCGATTTAAAATTCACGGATGAAGCAATTAAACAGATAGCAAAGGCTGCCTTTTTA
Source organism: Clostridiales bacterium (assembly GCA_012799455.1). GTDB lineage: Bacteria > Bacillota > Clostridia > Christensenellales > DTU072 > MWEH01. The sequence goes on from JAAZLE010000008.1 coordinate 33,692, forward strand.
GAAAATGAGAATACGGAAAATATTGGTGCTAGGCGGTTGCATACAGTGCTAGAGAATTTATTAGATGATTTAAGCTACAATGCCTCGTCGTTAACGCCACTGCAAACCATCACAATTGACAAAAAGTATGTAGATGAACATATGTCAAAAACCTTCAGCATGAAGAATTTAAAAAGATTTATATTATAAACTGAGCATATAGATATGGTGATTCATTGTATATCACATAATGACAGAAGAAAAATAAAGCAGAGGTTTGGAAATGATACGAATACCAAGGGGAACAAAAGATGTGCTTCCTACTGAATCTTACAAATGGCAACAAATTGAAAAAATTTTTAGAGAAGTTAGCAATTTGTTTGGGTTCCAAGAAATAAGAACCCCCACTTTTGAAAGCACTGAGTTGTTTTTACGTGGAGTAGGTGAAACGACAGATATTGTAAGTAAAGAGATGTACACCTTTTTAGATAAGGGTGATAGAAGTATCACTTTAAAACCAGAAGGGACCGCAGGTGTGGCAAGATCTTTTGTCGAAAATGGGTTAGCTTCGTCGGCCCTGCCTTTGAAGATGTATTATATAACTCCAGTATTCCGATATGAAGCCCCGCAGGCTGGCAGATTAAGAGAACATCATCAGTTTGGTGTTGAGCTTTTTGGAAGCGAATCTCCGTACGCAGATCTTGAGGTTATTTTATTGGCAAGAGAAATTTTTAAAAGGTTCGATATAAGTTCGGTTTTCCTTAAAATTAATAATATAGGATGTCCTAGTTGTAGAAAAAAGTATAATGAAATTTTAACAGAATACTTAAAAAAGAATACTGACAAGTTGTGTCAAACTTGTAATGACAGATTGTATAAGAACCCATTAAGAATACTTGATTGTAAAATAGATTCATGTGAAATAGTAAAGGCAGACGCACCGAAAATTATAGATCACCTATGTCCTGATTGCCTAAAACATCATGATTTTTTAATCCAGTTGTTAGATGCTTCAAATGTAGAATATGTAATTGATCCGTATTTAGTACGTGGCTTGGATTACTACACCGGTACGGTCTTCGAGTTTGTTTCAAGCGTAATAGGTTCTCAGGGTACGGTTTGCGGTGGGGGGAGGTACAACAATTTAATCACAGAAGTGGGCGGAGTGAATACTCCTGCTGTTGGATTTGGTATGGGAATTGAAAGACTGATCCTCTTATTAGAAGCGAATGGTTATAAATTTGTTGACGATAAAAAGCCTATAGTTTATATTGCCACCTATAACCAGAGCTACTATGTATATGCATTACAATTAGTTACTTTGTTACGGAAAGAAGGAGTTGCTGTCGAAATAGATGTGGTAGGTAGAAGTTTTAAAGCACAGCTAAAATATGCAAATAAAAAAGGTTTTAAATTTGTTTTAGTAGTTGGCGAGAATGAAGTAGCGTCTAATAAATTTTCATTAAAAAATTTCGAAACGGGAGAAGAGTTTTTATTGGATAAGAAAGATTTAGCAATTTTTATTAAAAATCAAAGGATTTGATTACCAATTAAATTGAATTAATGCTGTTTATGCATTATTAAAAATACGATTATATGGAGAAACAGCAATGGAAGAGAGTATTGCAGGTTTAAAAAGAACAAAAATGTGTGGTGAATTTACCTCAAACGATAGCGGGATGGAAGTTGTTGTTATGGGGTTTGTTGCCAAATATAGAAATCTTGGAAAAATATTATTTGTTGATTTAAGAGATCGCACGGGAGTTTTACAACTGGCGTTTTATAGTGATTCTAACATCGAAACTTTTGAAAAAGCATTACGGATTAGGAATGAGTTTGTAATTTTAGTAAAAGGAGTTATTACTAATAGAACGGAGAAAAATATTAACAAGAATATGCCTACTGGCGAAGTTGAAGTCGTAGTTAATGAGCTGAAAATTTTATCGGAAGCAGATACTCCACCGTTTAGTATAGGAGATGTGAGCGCAAATGAAGCTTTGAGGCTAAAATATAGATATTTAGATTTGAGAAGAGAATCGTTGCAAAATAAACTTCTTTTACGACACGAAGTAACATTAATCACACATAAATATATGGATAAAATGGGCTTTATAAATGTCGAAACGCCATTTTTAGGAAAATCCACGCCAGAAGGAGCACGTGACTATCTTGTCCCAAGCAGGGTGAATAAAGGCTTGTATTACGCGTTGCCACAATCTCCTCAAATATATAAACAGCTACTTATGATTTCTGGGTTAGACAGGTACTATCAAATAGTAAAATGTTTTAGAGACGAAGACTTGCGCGCTAATAGACAGCCCGAGTTTACCCAAATTGACTTGGAGATGAGTTACGTAGACAGCATCGAGGATATCCTTCAAATTACAGAAGGTCTTGTAAAAGAAATATTTAAAGAAACAATAGGTATAGAATTTCCATCGAAGTTTAGAAGAATGAGTTACAAAGAGGCCATGAATAGGTTTGGCAGCGATAAACCTGACACAAGGTTTGGGATTGAACTTTGTGACTTGACTTCATTACTTAAAAATGTTGATTTTGGTGCATTTAAGTTAGCCCAACAGAACGGTTACAGTATCAGAGCAATAAATGTAAAAGGTCAAGCTGATATTTCTCGTAAGGAAATTGATAAATATTCTGATATTGCTAGGGAATATGGTGCTAAAGGAGTGTTTTCCATTGCGTATAAAAATAACGAAGTATCGTCATCATTACTAAAATATATGGACGATAATATTATTTCGTCAATTTCAACGATTACTAATGCTCAGGAAGGAGATTTGATAATCATTGTTTCGGACAAAGATAAAATAGTATTTGATGCTCTTGGAGCATGTCGATTATATGTTGGGAAAAAGCTAGGATTGTTTGATGAAAATACATTTGATGTTTTATGGGTGACGGAATTTCCTCTTTATGAATATGATGAAGATGAGGGGAGGCTAGTAGCAATGCATCATCCCTTTACTAGCCCAATGAATGAGGATATAGGGCTTTTAGATACAAACCCATTGGAAGTTCGCGCTAAGGCTTACGACTTAGTGATTAATGGACAGGAAGCTGGCGGTGGATCTATCCGAATTCATTCACGTGAGTTACAGAGAAAAATGTTCGATTTAATCGGCTTAACAGAGAAAGATATTGTTGATAGATTTGGGTTCTTCATTGAAGCATTCAGTTATGGTGTTCCTCCGCATGGTGGATTGGCACTAGGATTAGACCGGCTTATTATGTTACTGTCGGGGACGGACAATATCAAGGAAACAATAGCTTTTCCCAAGAATCAAAGTGCACAATGTTTAATGTCGGGCGCTCCAAGCACAGTAGAACGGAAACAGTTAGAGGAATTATACGATAAAAACAAATAGAGATAATACAAAACATGAGCTCAAAATGAGAGAAAACGGAATAATATATAAAACATACAAAGATGGGTTTGCACAAGTACGTTTGGCAAGAAAGACTGCTTGTGAAAATTGCAGGATGTGTTTAATGCCTAAAGATGAAATGTATGTAAAAATTAAAATTAAAAATACGATTAATGCAAAAGAAGGCGATATTGTATCGGTAGAAATGAAAGAAAAGGCAATAGTTTTTGCATCGCTTATTGTATATTTTTTCCCATTATTATTAGTAGGTATTATTTTGTGGTTAACTAACAAATTAGAACTTTGGATTAGTTTAACGGTTTCTTTAGGTTCTTTACCCATATCGTATGTTATTGTATTTTTGGTCGATAAATATATAATACAACAAAAGGAGGGATATGCTCCTAAAATGCATTTGCCTGACAATGTAGATAAAAGAGAAATTATGGAGTTAAAAAGACTGCTAAAAACTGGTGATAATGTTAAAATACAAGATGATTTAGGAACTTATACTCTGGGTGGGGACGAACATATAGATGAAGATCTATAAGTGGCATTATGGTTTCCGTTTAAGTTGTTAAGTTGCTTATTTTTAGTAAAAACTTATAATAAGGTAAAAAATAAAGGAGAGTTTTATGAAAAGCATAGTGGGAAAGGAAAGTTTTGATGAAGCAATATCATCTGATAAAGTTGTGTTTGTAAAATTTACTGCTGATTGGTGCGCTCAATGTAAAATGATGGAGGAAATTATTAGACAGGTAATAGAGCAGTTTAGAGATAATGTTGTTTTTATTTCTTTGGATGTGGATGCACCAGGAAATAGGGAAATAATTAAAAACAATAATATTATGACACTACCAACATGCATAATATATAAAGACAGGATTCAAAAAGAGAGGTTTGGCATGGTAGCAAAAGCCGCTATCGTTAATAAGCTCGAAAATCTTCTCAATTAAAATTTAATAAACAAAGCAAGGAGAATAAAATGATAGATTTAATTCCAATAAAAGTTAATGATCCAGAACTATATGAATCAATGGTCAAAGAATTAGCCCGTCAACAAGGAAATATTGAGTTGATTGCGAGTGAAAATTTTGTTTCGCTCCCAGTTTTGACTGCTGCTGGATCTCACTTAACTAACAAGTATGCAGAAGGGTATCCCGATAGAAGATATTATGGAGGATGTGAGTTTGTTGATGAAATTGAGTCGTTAGCCATAGAACGAGCTAAAAAACTATTTTCAGCAAATTATGCAAACGTGCAGCCACACTCTGGTAGTAATGCCAATTTTCAAGCATTTTTTGCATTACTAAAGCCCGGGGATAAAGTGCTCGGAATGAATTTAAACCATGGTGGGCATCTCACACATGGCAGTTCTGTTAATTTTAGCGGGAAATATTTTGATATTTCTTCTTATGGAGTAAATCAGAATGGATATATAGATTATGATGAGGTAAGAGAGATCGCTTTAAAAATTAAACCTAAGATGATTATAGCAGGTGCAAGTGCATACCCTAGAGAGATCGATTTTAGAAAATTTAGAGAAATAGCAGATGAGGTAAACGCATACTTAATGGTTGACATGGCTCATATTGCTGGGCTCGTTGCCACTGGACTACATCCAAGTCCAGTACTCTATGCTGATGTTGTTACTACAACAACGCATAAAACTTTAAGAGGACCGAGAGGCGGGATGATTCTAACAAATAATGAAAAGATTGCTAAACTGATTGATAAAGCAGTTTTCCCAGGTACACAAGGAGGGCCGTTAGTACATATTATTGCTGCTAAGGCGGTTGCTCTAAAAGAAGCAGGGACTCCGATGTTCGTTGAATATCAGAAAAAAGTTATAGCCAATGCCAAAAAATTGGCTGATTGTTTAACCGCTGGAGGTGTAGAATTATTTTCTGGCGGTACTGACAATCATTTAATATTAATAGATTTGAGGAAAACGGGTCTAACAGGTTATGAGTTAGAAGTTTTATTAGACGCGGTTAATATTACTACTAATAAAAATTCTATACCACATGATGAGACTGCAAGTGCCTTTAATCCCAATGGATTAAGAGTAGGAACTCCTAGTGTTACAACTAGGGGGATGGGATTGCCGGAAATGGAAATTATTGCTAACTGCATCATCGATACGATAAAAAATAAAGGGAATAACGCGGCGTTGATAAAGAATGAAGTTAAAATACTTGCAGAAAAATTCCCACTATATCAAACAGATTTTATATTATAAAGTATAGTATCCGATGTGAGATAGAAATGGAGGTTTATATATGGAATTAATATATTTAGACAATGCTGCTACAACGCCATTGAGTTCCAAAGCGCTAGCAGATATGACACCATACTTCATTAGTGAATTTGGTAATGCATCGTCGCTACATGAAAAAGGAAGAATGGCCAAGCGGGCAGTGGAAGCATCTAGAGAGATTATAGCAAATTCTATACGCGCGAGAAGTAATGAAATATATTTTACATCGGGTGGTACTGAAAGTGATAATTGGGCTATTAGAGGAGTTATAAAAGCATCGAAGAACAATGTTAAACATATTATAACTAGTGCAATAGAACATCCTGCAGTTTTAAACACTTGTAAAGAATTGGAAAAAGAAGGAGTTTTAGTGACATATGTTTATCCTGATAAAAACGGACTAATATCGGTTGAAGACATAAAAGGTGCTGTTAATTCCAATACGATACTAATATCAATAATGTTTGCAAATAATGAAATAGGTACAATACAACCTATTGCTGAGATTGGGAGTTTTTGCAGAGAAGAAGGCATTCTTTTTCACACGGATGCGGTGCAAGCAATGGGAACCTTAGATATTGATGTTAACAAAATGTGTATTGATTTACTTTCAATGTCAGCACACAAGTTTAATGGACCCAAAGGTATAGGAGTTTTATATATTAAAACAGGAGTAAAAATAGATAAGTTTATTGTCGGGGGAGAACAGGAAAGAGGTAAGAGAGCAGGGACTTTGGCTACACCATTAATTATTGGTATGGCCAGTGCGCTTGAAGAAACGTTGAGCAATAGAGAATCTAAAAATGCAAACATGATACTGTTGAGGGATTCTTTTATAAGTGATGTGCAACATAATATTCCTTATGTGCATTTGAATGGAGATAAAGTCAAAAGACTTCCGAATAATATAAACTTTAGTTTCGAATTTATCGAAGGAGAAAGCTTGCTTTTAAAATTAGATTTAGATGGTGTTGCTGTAAGTAGTGGCTCCGCATGCGCTTCAGGCTCTTTGCAGTCATCACATGTCATTAAAGCAATTGGAGTAAGTGATGAGTTAGCACATAGCACAATTAGATTTAGTTTAGGTAATAACACAACACGAGAGCAAATGAATCGCGCGCTAAAAATTTTAATAAAAAATGTAGAGACATTAAGAGAAATGTCACCGTTATATGATTCAAAAAAGAAAGAGGGGAAGTATGTATAATGAAAAGGTTATAGAAGTATTCAAGAATCCCAAAAATATGGGTGACCTTGAAGGAGCAAACGCAATAGGAACTGTAGGTAATGTTACGTGTGGAGACATAATGCAAATGTCCCTAATTATTGAAGAAGACATAATAAAAGATGCAAAATTTAAAACATTTGGTTGTGTAGCAGCAATTGCCGCAAGTTCGATGGCGACAGAGATGATTATCGGCAAGTCTATCAATGAAGCAATGCAGATCAAAAATTCTGATGTGGTAGATGCGCTTGGAGGCTTGCCCCCACAAAAAATACATTGTTCTGTATTGGCAGAGGAATCAATTCATGAAGCGATAAAAAATTATAAAGAAAAACATATTAAATAAATGTAATGGACAGACGAAAAAATATTAGAAATTTTTGTATAATCGCCCATGTAGATCATGGAAAAAGCACTCTTGCAGATCGTTTATTGGAGTTCACAAATACTGTTCAAAATAGAGACATGAAAGAACAGTTGCTCGATAATATGGACATTGAAAGAGAACGAGGAATAACAGTTAAGTTAACACCTGCACGTTTGCACTATAAGCATAACGGTGAAGAGTATATTTTAAACCTTATTGATACGCCAGGGCACGTTGATTTTACTTATGAGGTTAGTAGGTCATTAGCTGCCTGTGAAGGTGCATTGCTGGTTGTAGATGCCGCACAAGGGGTTGAAGCTCAAACGCTTACAAATGTTTATTTAGCTTTAGATAATGATTTGGAAATAATACCAGTAATTAACAAAATAGATTTGGGTGCAGCTAACATTAGTGCAGTAAAAAATGAGATAGAAGATATAATTGGCCTAGATGCTTCAGATGCTATACTTGTGAGTGCCAAAGAAGGTATTAATATTGATGTTTTATTAGAAGCAATAATTGAAAGATTACCAGAGCCGAAAGGAGATACTAAAGCCCCGTTAAAAGCTTTAATATTTGATAGTATTTATGATAATTTTAAAGGAGTTATTTGTAATATTAGGGTCTTTGATGGATTTATAAAGCCAGGAATGGAAATTAAAATGATGTCAAATGGAAAGGCTTTTGAATGTACGGAAGTTGGTATATTTGATCCTAATATGAGACCCGTTTCAATGCTAGAAGCTGGCGATGTAGGATATTTGGCTGCAAGTATAAAAAATGTGCAAGATACTGCAGTAGGAGATACCATAACAACGGTGTGCAATCCTGCAGAATCGCCACTTAAAGGTTATAAGGAAATTACTCCGATGGTTTATGCTGGTGTTTATCCTGCGGACGGTAGTAGATATGATGACTTAAGAGAAGCAATAAAAAAGCTCAAATTAAATGATGCAGCATTAGCATATGAGCCTGAAAGTTCAAGTGCATTGGGATTTGGGTTTAGGATGGGTTTTTTAGGCTTGTTACATATGGAAATAATAGAAGAAAGGCTTGAAAGGGAGTTTGATTTAGATCTTGTTACTACCGCTCCTAGTGTTATATACAAGGTGATCAAAACGGACGGTTCAGAACTTATCGTTGACAGTCCAACCAAGTTGCCCGAGCCATCTCAAATTGATTCGATTTTAGAACCTATTGTTGATGCTTCAATATATTCTCCTCCGACATATGTTGGGCCAGTAATGGAATTATGCCAAGACAAAAGAGGTGCTTTTGTAAATATGACATATCTAGATATGTCGCGCGTTAAACTTGATTATAAAATCCCATTATCTGAAATTATTTATGATTTTTTCGATAGTCTTAAGTCTAGAACAAGAGGATATGCCAGTTTAGATTATGTCTTCTCTGAATATAAGGAAGATAATTTAGTAAAAGTAGATTTTCTATTAAATGGTGACGTATGCGATGCGCTATCTTTGATAGTCCATAGAGATAAAGCTTATACAAGAGCTAGAAAAATTACAGAAAAGTTAAAGGAAGCAATCCCTCGACAAATGTTTGAAATTCCTGTTCAAGCAGCAATAGGGTCTAAAATAATTGCCCGCGAAACTGTTAGGGCCATGCGCAAAGATGTTTTAGCGAAATGTTATGGCGGAGATATAAGTAGAAAGAAAAAACTACTAGAGAAGCAAAAAGCAGGAAAAAAACGAATGCGACAGTTTGGTTCCGTTTCGATACCATCTGAGGCGTTCATGTCTATTTTAAAAATTAATGATGATTGATAGGTCCATTTATATACATGTTCCATTTTGTAAAAAAAAATGTCACTATTGTGATTTTTTTTCTATAACTACATTAGATGACACGACTATATTACATTATGTAGAAAAGTGCAAAAAAGAAATTATTCAATTTGCAAAAAAGTACCCAGATACCCTAATTAAAACCATATACTTTGGCGGAGGTACTCCGTCACTTTTGAGTTCTAAATATATTGGTGAGATTCTAAATATAATAAAAGCTGAATTTCATACTTCATCTGAGGAGACAACAATTGAGGTAAACCCAGCAACATCAATCGATTGGGAAAAATATGCTCAAATGGGCTTTAACAGGATTAGTATTGGTGTACAGTCATTAGATGATAACGTTTTGAAAAAACTCGGACGTCTGCACAATTCCGAAGTAGCACTCAATGCCGTTAAAGAGGCTGGGAATTATTTTGATAATATATCATGCGATTTAATTATAGGCACTCCTTTTGATCCAAGTATAACTGTTTTAGGAAACCATATCGATTTGCTCGCTAGATATGTAAAACATTTTTCGATTTATATTTTAACTGTAGCCGAGGATACAAAAATGTTTGACTATATTCTATTGAATAAATATACTATGCTTGAAGATAATCTTATTTCTGATGTGTATTACTCGATATCATCAAAATTAAAAAGCCTAGAATTTAACAAATATGAAGTGTCTAATTTTGCTAAAGCGGGTTGTCAGTCTAAACATAATCTAGGTTATTGGAATAAGCGTGATTATTTTGGTGTAGGACCAAGTGCAAGTAGTTACGTTAATGGTGTCCGTTTTTTGGTTAGCCCAACTGGATATTTCAATGTTACGGAAACTTCTTATAAAGTAGAGTCTGTTTTAACACAGGCTGATGATATGTTCGAACATATTATGCTTGGTTTTCGATTAACGGAAGGATTTAGTATTGGTGATTTCAATAAAAAATTTAATGTTGACTTTAGAAAAACATATGAGAAGGCAATTACTAAGAATAGTGAGTTTTTATCAATTTTCAACGATAGAATTTTTATTAAAGATAAATATATTCTCATAATGAATTCCATAATTTTGGATTTTATGTCGTGAAAATATTTATTGTATTCTTGTGATTTATGAAATTTCTCTTGACAGCAATTTTTTCTAAACATATAATATAACTAGCACTCATATCGCATGACTGCTAACAATCTTATTAGAGGTTTGCTAAAAAATGACCCAAAAATTATCAGACAGAAAACGAAAGATACTTAAAGCAGTGGTAGATGAATATATTCTCTCACCAATTCCAGTAAGTTCTTCTGAAATTAAAAATAAATATTTTGCTGATATTAGTTCTGCAACTATCAGGGTTGAGTTGGCAACATTGGAAGACATGGGTTATCTTATTCAACCGCACACATCAGCAGGTAGAATTCCTTCATCGAGGGCGTATAGGTTTTATGTTAAGAACTTTATTGGTAAAAAATCACTCCGCAAAAATGAAATGTTGATTATTGACGAATCTTTCCAAAAAAAATATACAGATATTGAAGATATTGTTAGAGCGTCAGTTAAGGTTATAAGCGACATTACTAATTATACATCAGTCATTGTCATTGATAATATTAATGATGTTTTAATTAAGGAAATTAAACTAGTTGGACTTGAGGCTCACACGGCACTACTTATTATAATCACGGACAGTGGCATTATTAAAGACCATGTAATACAATTAAATAACATTATCAGTCCTAATTTTTTATCTGATGCAAATATTTTACTTAATAGAGTTTTTGCTGGATCTATTCTTGGTGATCTATCAATTAATACAATCATTATTGAAAATGAGTTAAATGAGTTTAAAGAACTTTTAGGCTATGTAGTTGAAATAATCAAGTCTTATTCTTTTGGAAATGAAAATAGTGTTTTTATCGAGGGGCAAAAAAAGATGCTAGATTATCCTGATGCGACACTTGAACAAGCGAAAAGAGCATTGAATGTTTTAGAGAATAAGGAATTATTAGCTGATATTTTTTCAGGACAAGCTGACGACTTAGAGTTTTCAATACGTGTTGGCAAGCATGAAACTTGTGGTTTAGAAAAATGCGCGATAATGACAGCTAGGTACAGAGTAAATGGAAAAGAAGTAGGTACTGCAGGAGTTATTGGTCCCGAAAGGATGGACTATAGCAAAGTTATGAGCGTTTTATCTTATGTCGGTAAAGCAGTAGGTACCTTTATTAAGAATGAGTTTTCTGATGAAGAGGAGAGATAATGGAAAAAAACGATAAAAAAAATATCAAAAATTCAAATAAACATAAAGACGTTTCAGAGGCTAGTGAACTACTTAATCAAGAAACAAAACTAGATAACTCAAACATAGAAACAGATGATAGCAAAGTCGATGCTGATAATAAAAACCTTGTAGAGAAGCTACAAAATGAAATCGAAGATTACATATGCGTAGCTAAAAGGATTAAAGCTGAATTTGATAACTACAGAAAAAGAAATGAAAATATTATCGAAAAGACGAAAGAAGATGCAATTGATAAAGTTATTTTAGATTTTATTGAAATAAACGATTCTATTGACGCAGCTTTATCAATGATAAAAGATGAAACATCACAAAAAGGAGTTGAACTGATTAAAAAACAGTTCACGACAATTCTCGACAAGTATGAAGTGGAGGAAATAAATCCAATTAATAAACCTTTTAACCCTGAGTTGCACGATGCAATAATGCAAGAAGAAAATGAAAATCAATCGGGTTATGTAACACAAGTGTTTAAAAAAGGCTATCTAAAGAATAAAAAAGTAATAAGATATGCGATAGTAAAAGTCGCTATATAATAAATAAAGACTAAAATAAATTAATAAGGAGAATATAATTATGTCAAAAATAATAGGAATTGATCTTGGTACAACAAACTCGGCAGTTGCAGTGATGGAAGGAGGAGAACCAACCATAATTGTAAATGCAGAAGGAAACAGAACAACTCCATCAGTTGTAGGGTTTTCAAAGGATGGTGAAAGGCTCGTAGGACAAGTTGCAAAAAGACAAGCAATAGTTAATCCGGATAGAACAATTAGCTCAGTTAAGAGAGAAATGGGTACAAACTACAGCAAAACTATCGATGGTAAGAAATATACTGCGCCGGAGATATCAGCAATGATTCTCTCTAAACTTAAAACAGATGCAGAGGCGTATTTAGGGCAGAAGATAACTAAAGCAGTCATTACTGTTCCGGCATATTTTTCAGACGCCCAGCGTCAAGCGACAAAGGATGCGGGACAAATAGCGGGTTTAGAAGTTTTAAGAATTATTAATGAACCTACTGCTGCTGCATTTGCGTACGGATTAGAAAAACAATCCCAAAAAATATTAGTATATGATTTAGGAGGTGGAACTTTTGACGTATCCATCCTTGACATAGGAGATGGCGTTGTAGAGGTTTTAGCTACTAACGGCAATACTAAATTAGGGGGAGATGATTTCGACAACAGAATTGTTAATTGGATAGCTACAGAGTTTAAAAAATCACACGGTATAGATCTGCTCAAAGACAAGATAGCAATACAAAGAGTAAAAGACGCTGCTGAAAAAGCAAAAATTGAACTTTCTGGAATTAATAAGGTTAATATCAACTTGCCTTTTATTACCAGTAATGAAAACGGACCTCAGCATATAGATATGGATTTAACACGCGCAAAGTTTGACGATTTAACAGCAGATTTAGTAAAAGCAACGATAACACCTTTATTGCAAGCAATTAAAGATTCAAAACTATCAGTTAAAGAGATAGATAAAGTTGTATTAGTAGGTGGTTCAACTCGTATCCCAGCTGTCGTAGATGCTGTGAAAAATGTTATGGGTAAAGAGCCATATAAAGGGATAAACCCAGATGAATGCGTAGCTCTAGGCGCGGCTATACAAGGAGGAGTTTTGGCTGGTGATGTAAAAGATATATTGTTACTAGATGTAACTCCTTTATCACTGGGAATAGAAACTCTCGGTGGTGTATTTACGAAATTAATTGAAAGAAACACAACAATACCAACGAAAAAGTCACAAATATTCTCGACGGCTTCAGATAATCAAACATCAGTCGATGTTCATGTACTACAAGGCGAAAGAGCTATGGCTGCTGATAATAAAACAATAGGACGCTTTGAATTGTCTGGAATTCCTCCAGCAATGAAAGGAATACCACAAATTGAAGTTACGTTTGAAATAGATCAAAATGGTATAGTTTCTGTTACTGCTTTAGATAAGGGGACAAATAAGTCGGCGAATGTAACCATTACTGCCTCTTCTAATCTGTCAAAGGATGATATTGATAATGCTGTTAAGGAAGCTGAACAATATGCTGAAGAAGATAAAAAGCGTAAAGAACTTATAGAAATGAAGAACACAGCTGAACAGTTAATCTTTGCTGTTGAAAAAACAATATCAGAAAGTGGAGATAAACTATCGGAAGAAGATAAAAATACTTTAAAGACAGCTGCACAAAATGCAAAGACTGAATTGGAAGGCGCAGATACAATTGAAAAGGTTAAAACCATAACGGAAGATCTATCCAAAATTACCAATCCTATATTTACTAAATTGTATCAAGCAACCCAACAATCACAAGAAGGAGATGCATCATCTGTGGTAGATAATGATGGAGACACTCCTACAATCAATGTAGACCCAGAAGATATTAGTTAAAATGGCAAAGAATTATTATGAAGTATTAGGCATAAAAAAAGATGCGAGCGCGGACGAAATCAAGTCCGCGTATCGTCGTTTAGCAAAGAAATGGCACCCAGACGTATATGCCACGGATACAGAGGCAAAACGAAACGAGGCAAAGGATAAGTTCACGGAAATCCAACATGCCTATGAGGTGCTTTCAGATCCGCAAAAAAAAGCAGCCTTTGATCAATATGGGAGTGAAGAAGGACCTCAATTTTCTCCTGGAGGAGCAGGTGGTTTCCATTCTGGGATGGGCGGGTTTGAAGATATTTTCAGCGATTTGTTCAGTGTTTTCTCAGGGGGCGACCCCAGACGTACATCCCGTGCTAGTGCACCAAGAACAGGAGAGGATATTGAAATACAAATTACTTTAACCTTTGAAGAGGCTTGCTTTGGGGTAAATAAAGAAATTAAATATAAGTGTGTTGAAAATTGCTCGGCTTGTAATGGTACTGGTGCTAGAAATGGCACGGCATATAAAACGTGTACTAACTGTAATGGAGCTGGTGTTGTTAATGTAGACCAAAGAACTATGTTTGGCGTTATGAGAAGTCAACAAGTTTGTAATGTTTGTCGAGGAAGAGGGAAAATAATTACTGAAAATTGTAATGTTTGTTCAGGCGCGGGACGCGTCGAGAAACAAAAAACGGTAAATGTTAACATTCCTGCTGGTGTTGATAATAATCAAATGCTAACAATAGCAAATGAAGGTAACGCAGGTTATTTTGGTGCGCCATCAGGCAACTTAATTCTTGTTTTTAAAGTTTTAAGCCATAAGTTTTTTGTTCGTTCAGGATACGATTTGAAGTTAGATATGCCGATTAAGGTTTCTCAAGCAATACTAGGGGATAAGGTTGAAGTCCCTGTGCTTGGTGGTGGAAAAATACTTGTAACTATACCAGAAGGGACAAGTGATGGCACTGTATTACGAATTAAGAAAAAAGGGATTAAGCATCTTAGAAGAGATACCTATGGAGACATGTATATTAAAATTATTGTTGATTTACCAACAAACCTATCTAGTAAGCAAAAGAAAGCGTATAAAGAAATGTTTGAAGAGTTAGATAAAGCTTCTTATAATAGAGTAGAGAGATATAAGCAAGTTACAAACCTAAAATAAGGAAGAGATGTTAAAAGAATTCATAATAACTACAAATATAGAAGGAGCAGATTTTGTTATTAGTTCCTTCTTTTCGTTTGGAATAGATTCGCTAAAAATAGATGATCCCAAGGCAATTCTAGATTTTGATGATATGTCTAAAAAATGGGATTATGTTGATGAATCAGTTGTTGCTAGAATGAATTCAGATGTAGTAAAAATTTCAGCATTTATCAACGAATACGACATTAATGAAATTAAAAACTTAGTTTTAACAGATCTTAAGCAAATAAAAGGAATAGTTTTCGATTGGGAAATTAAGGATTATGAAGATATAGATTGGCTATCTGAATGGAAAAAGTACTATGTTCCCATAGAGGTGGGACGATATAAAGTTATTCCTATATGGCAAAAAGAGAATGAGAGTACTAGTGTTTTAAAAGATGGTATTAATATATATATCCAACCTGGGAACGCTTTTGGTACTGGAGAACACGAAACGACAAAATTGTGTTTAGAATTAATGTCAAATATAAATCTAGAAGACACAAATGTTATAGACGTTGGGACAGGGAGCGGGATTCTAGGTATAGCAGCATTAAAAAGTGGAGCTAGAAAAGTTGTTTTTTTAGATATTGATAGTGCATGTATTAAATCTGCAAAAAATAATCTCGTATTAAATGATGATTTAGGTGAATATTCAGCCCATACATTTTTTTATAAATCAAATTTGCTTGAAAAGGCTCCTAAGAATAATAATATCATTTTAGCTAATATGACTGCAGATTTATTAGTAAGTTTATCGGAGCAAATATTGGAATATGTCGCCAGCTCTAGTTTATTAATTTGTTCGGGGATAATAGAAAATAAGGAAGAGGAAGTAATTATGGCTTTTGAAAACAAGGGATTCAATCTTTTAGAGATGAAAAAAAATAATGCGTGGATAGCATTGTTACTCAAATATAGATAAGAGGATTATAATGGATATTAGAAGGTTTTATGGGAAAAAGAGAGATAATAATATAATTTTGGAGGGAGATGAATATCACCATTGTGCTAAGGTTTTAAGACACAAAATAGGGTTTCACATTTGTGCATTTACAGGCGATGGTAAGGATTATTTTGCAGTTATAACTGACATAACAGGCGACTCTGTAATAGCTGATATCTATAGAGAAGAAGAGAATTTTAGAGAAGGAAAAAATAGAATTATTTTATGTCAAGCTTTATGCAAAGAATTTGATTTTATTATTCAAAAATCTGTAGAGTTAGGCGTTAATGAAATTATTCCGTTTACTTCTGCACGTACTACATTTAAAGGGCATAAAACAATGAGATCAGAAAAAATTATTTTAGATGCGGTTAAGCAGTCTGAACGATCAATTATTCCCAAAATTCACGATACAATTAAATTTGATGACGTGCTAAAGTTATATCCAAATTTTAAAAATAGAATGCTTTGCTATGAAAAAAGTAAAGATTTAACTTTAAATAACCAAATTAGTTGGATTGATAGGGACGTCATGGTTATAATTGGCCCAGAAGGTGGATTCGCTGATGATGAAATATCTAGTGCAAAAAGAGCGGGTCTAAAAATAACATCTCTTTCAAAAAGAGTGTTAAGGTCAGAAACTGCTGCAATAGTTGCAATAATTTTAATACAAAGTAAATACGAGGATCTATGATGTCATATGACAAATATAATTTTGAAAGCATCCATTTTTAACATAGGCTGTAAGGTAAATCAAGTAGAGTGTGACTATATTTATGCATATCTTACTAAACAAGGTATTGTGTGCTGTTATGATTTAGTGGAAGATTCAGATTTATACATTGTTAATACTTGTGCTGTTACAAACGAAGCTGAAAGAAAATCCAGGCAAATTATATCAAGGATTCGAGCCGTTAACAGCGATGCTCCGATAGTAGTTATGGGTTGTGCTTCGGAATTAAATGTTGAATTTTATACGCGTCAAAAAGTATATGCGGTTTTGGGTGCGAGAAGGAAAACTTTAGTATTGGCAACTTTAGAAGATTTAATTAAAAATGATTCTACATTGTTTATATGCGAACATGGAAGAAAAGGTTTAAAAAAAGATGCTAAAACGTTTGCTGTATACGAAAGTTTTTTAACCCCACAAAAGTCTTATGATGAGTTTAATATAAGTCCTATGACTAGTCGAAGCAGGGCATATATTAAGATACAAGACGGGTGTGATAATTTTTGTTCGTACTGTATTATCCCATATTTACGAGGTGGGTCTAGGTCTAGAACAATCAATAACATTATGACCGAAGTGTCTGAAATTGCGCAAGAAGCAAAAGAAATTGTCATAACTGGCATAAATTTATCGAGTTTTGGAAAGGATAATAATATGCGCCTAAGTGATTTGTTTAAGGAACTTTCAAAAGTCAACAGCAGAATTCGCATTGGATCTTTTTATGCTGAAGCAATAGATAATGAGTTATTAGATGTTTTAAAGGGGATGCCTAATTTTTGCGAACATTTTCATTTGTCTCTACAAAGCGGCAGTGATCGAATCCTAAAATTAATGAATAGACGATATACGGCAAATAACTATATAGAAAAAGTAGCATTAGTTCGTCAATATTTTCCTCTCGCATCAATAACTACGGATATAATTATTGGTTATCCAGATGAAACTGATGAAGATTTTAATCAAACAATTGATTTAGTAAAAAATATTGAGTTTTCAGATCTCCATATTTTCCCTTTCTCTCCGCGTCCTTTGACAAAAGCTGGTCGTCTTCCACAACTTCCACAAAGCATTATTGAAAAGCGCAAACAAATAATTACACAAGTAAAGAATCAGCTTAAATGTTTGTATTCGTACAAAATGTTAAACTACCCACAAAATGTTATTTTTGAACAGACACTTAATGATGGAATAAGTTATGGGTATTCAGAATACTATATCAAAGTTTATGCTAACACTAATGCTCTCCAGGGCAGGATTCAGCCTTTGCAGGTATACAGAGATGGAATATTAGGTGTTTTAGATAAGTAATATTAATTATTAGGAGATAAATATGAATTGTATTTTTTGTAAAATTATAAGTGAAGCAATACCAAGTGACAAAGTTTATGAGGATGAAAGAATGATTATTATAAAAGATATTAACCCCCAAACAAAGATTCATCTATTAATGATTCCCAAGTCCCACTATTCAAATATTGTCGAGATGACAGAAGCGCAAGCAGTTGAATTAGGACTATGCCTAAAGACAATAGGGGAAATAAGTAACTCACTGGGATTAAAAGAAGGGTTTAGACTTGTATCAAACAAAGGAACAAATGGATGTCAATCTGTTGAGCATTTACATTTTCATATAATGGGTGGCGAGCTTTTATCGGAAAGGATGGGATAATTTAACTAATCGTTAATAGCAACAAGCGAAATGGTTTCTAAAAATAAAAGCGGTGTAGCCGTTATATAACAAAAACCCCCTATAAAAGTAGGGGGTTTGAGAAGGATTTACTTATACATGCGTTTTCTGGCAGCTTCAGCTTTCTTTTTGCGTCTTACGCTAGGTTTTTCATAAGCTTCTTTACGACGCAAATACCCTATTGTACCATCATTTGCACACTTCTTTTTCCAGCGCCTTATAGCGTTGTCTAGGGTTTCGTTATCTCTCACATAAACCGTTGTCATAAAAATCACCCCCTTTTTATAGTGCATAACTTTTATATAATATTGAACTAACATATAATTGTCAAGTTTTTTATAATTAATGTGTTAAGTTTATTATGTTATATTAAAACAGTATTTGGTATAGATGTATGTATGTTATTTATTTGAAAGTTAACGAACCTAGGAAAAAATAATTATTTTGCGTATAAGTATAATAGGATGTTTATTTGATTAATTTCTTCGGAGGACTTAATGGCTACGTATTCTAGTAATTGGATAGATGAACTAAAAAACTCTGTAAACATTGTTCAAGTGATTGAACAATATTTACCGTTAACTAAAAAAGGAAATAGATATTCAGCTTTGTGTCCGTTCCACACAGAAAAAACACCATCTTTTACGGTTGACGAAGAACACCAATATTATAAATGCTTTGGATGTGGTAAGGCAGGAGATGTAATAGAGTTTGTAAAAGAAAAGGAAAAGCTTGAATTTTTAGATGCTGTCGAGTTCATTGCCAACAAGTTTAAGATTAAAATGCCAGAAAAGCAAGAGAGTGCTGAGATAACGGCGAGAAAGCGCGACTTAGAGAATATTTATGATGCAAATTTAATCGCAGCTAGGTTTTATCGTGATAATTTACAAAAACCTGCTGCAAAAACAGCATTGGAATATATGTATAACAGAGGATTTAGTGATGAAGTTATTGCAGCGTTTGGTGTGGGATGTTCTTTAGACTATGAAAGTTTATATAATCACTTAATTAGTAAGGGTATTAAAGAAGAAGTAATTTTAAAGGCGGCACTTGTTAACGAGAATAAAAAAGGTGACTTTCAGGCTAAGCGATTAGTTATCCCAATAATTGATGCCAAAGATAAGGTTATCGGCTTTAGTGGGCGCTCTTTGACTAGCGATATGAAGCCTAAATATAAAAACTCAAGAGAAACCTTAGCATTTATTAAGAATCAAACTTTATATAACATGAATACAATTAGACATCTACGAAAAGAAGAAGATGTTAAATACTTAATTCTAGTTGAAGGCTATATGGATGTCATGGCGCTTTATGAGGTAGGTATAAAAAATGTAATAGCATCCATGGGAACGTCTCTTACTCAAAATCAATGTGTCGCCATTAGCAAGGTGGTTAAACAAGTTTATGTATGTTTTGATGGTGACGTCGCGGGTCAAGATGCTACACTACGCTCATTAGATTTATTGTCGTCGGAAGATGTTGATGTGAGAGTTATTAGCATCCCTGATGATATGGATCCCGATGATTATGTTAAAAATTATGGAGCGAGTTCTTTTGAGCAACTTCTCATAAAAGCAGAGCCGGTTACACAATTTAAAATTCGCAAGTTAAAAGATAGTTTAGATTTTTCTACAATAGAAGGGAAACCTAAATTTGTCAAAGAAACCATTCCAATATTAGTTAAGCTTGATAGCATAACTCAAAGTACTTACATAGATTATGTTTCACAATTATCAGGCGTATCGAAAGACATAATAATTAATGCGATTTCTGAAAGTAAAGATAACAACTTGGTTAAAATTAATAAAGATATTTTTATAGCGAATAGAAAAAAAAGTGTTAGCGATTTTGATGTGGATAGAGGTAGGTTGGTGATAGCAGCATGGTTATTTGCCCAGTTTGATTTAAGCATAGATGAGTTTATCAGTGCAGATATGTTTAAGATTGAGGAACAAAAAATTATTGCTGGCAGATTTCTAGAAGAATATAGAAATAATAATAGGGTTATATTCAAAGAAATTTGGCCAAATGAAATAGAGGCAGATGAAATTAGAAATGAATTGAATAAAATATATGATAAAAAGGATGATTGGCAAAATGCATATGGTATCGATACTTATAAAGACGCAATACGTAGCTTAATGTTAGATTATTTACAAAACCTCAGCGATTTACTAGTCAGAAAAATTATTGAGACTGATAATGACGAGGAAAGGAATCTATATAAGGAGAAATTAACAAAAGTTTTGGAATATAAGACAAGTAGGGGGTTATAAAATGTCAAAAAATATGGAACAAATAATTGAAAATGTAAAAACCAAGATTGTTAAAAAGTTTAAAACAAAAGGGGCTGTCGAGGTAGCTCAGATTGAAGAATTAATAGGCAAAGAGGTTTTTACAGCAGATGATATGGAAGTGCTATATGCTGCCATTGAAGTTGAAGGAATTAAGATTATAGAAGCAGACGATGATCCAGAAGAAAGAGCTGCTATGTATGATAAAATTTCTAAAGAAATTAATGCTAGAGACAGTGTGAAAATGTACCTAAAAGACATAGGCAGGGTTCCGCTATTAACGCCTGAAGAAGAGAGAACAATTGCAAGAAAAGTTGCCGAAGGAGATCAGGAAGCAAGAGATGCACTAATTACAGCAAATTTACGATTAGTAGTAAGCATAGCTAAACGATACACTGGGAGAGGTATGTCATTTTTAGATTTAATACAGGAAGGCAATCTTGGGTTACTAAAAGCAGTTGAAAAGTTTGACCATGAAAAAGGATTTAAGTTTTCTACATATGCTACTTGGTGGATTAGACAGGCGATAACCAGATCTATTGCGGATCAAGCAAGAACAATAAGAATTCCTGTTCATATGGTGGAGACTATAAATAAATTATCAAAGATTCAAAGAAATTTGCTTCAAGAGCTCGGTAGGGAACCAACTATTGCGGAAATTGCTGAGGAAATGCAAATCCCAGAAAGTAAAGTAATAGAGATTCAACAGGTTGCTCAAGAACCAGTATCTCTCGAAACACCGATAGGAGAAGAAGACGATAGTCATCTAGGCGAGTTTATTGAAGATACAAGTGCTGTATCGCCTATTGAAGTAGCTGAAATAAATATGTTAAAAGAAGAGCTAAATAAAGTACTTGAAACGTTGAGCCCCAGAGAAGCGATGGTTTTGATTCTTAGGTTTGGATTAAGAGATAAAAACCCGCGAACCTTAGAAGAAGTGGGTAAGGTTTTTAATGTTACTAGAGAACGGATAAGGCAAATCGAAGCGAAAGCTCTCAGGCGATTAAAAAACCCTACGCGTTCCAAGAAGTTAAGGGATTTCTTAGAGAGGTCGTGATATGAATTATGGTAAAGAGCGAATAGCAGATATTATAAAATTAGTAGAAGAGTTTGCACCTCCGGCTCTTTTGAAAGAAGGAATCTACGATAACATAGGGTTGATTTATGGTTCTCCTGAAGAAGAAGTCACAGGTATTCTCATAACACTGGACTTAACTCCAGAAATAGCATTAGAAGCTGTTAAAAAGAAGTGTAATTTAATAATAGAGCATCACCCAACAATCTTTTATCCTATAAAAAATATCGACAGCCGCACTCCTCTGGGTCAGGTTTTGGATGTATGTGTAAAAAATTGTATTTCAATATATGCTGCGCATACTAATGTTGACTTTACAGACGGTGGATTAAATGATAAATTTGCAGAATTGCTAGGTTGCGAGAATATTATTAAGCTGGATAGCAAAGACCCATCTTCGCCTAGAATAGGCACTTTAAAAAATGCTAAAACGTTAAAGGAGCTAGCTCAACAAATTTCGGTGCGCTTCAACGATGGTACGGTTTTTTTTGTTGGAGATCCAAATAAAATTATTAATAAAATTGCTTGTGTCAATGGAGCAGGCGCCAGCGATATAATTGTTGATAAAGTATTTAAAGCTGGAATAGATGTGTTTGTGAGTTCCGAGTTTAAACACCATCAACTAAGATTGGCAAATGATAGTAAATGTGCTATAATTTCCCTTAGTCATTTTAGTAGTGAAATACATTTTTTAGAACTAATATATACAATATTAATTGAGAAGGATGTCAAGTGTCCAGTTTATATGTCTACTAAATGTAATAGCCCAGCATAAGGAGAAACAAACGGATGAATATTGAAAAGTTATTAGAGTATCAAACAGAGGATCAAAAAATAATGTCTATAGAAGAAGAGATAAGACTCAGCCAACTGTCGAAGGATGTTCGTAAAATATATGAAATGGTTAATCTTCTCTATGAAAAAGGCAAAGAATCTGAAAAAAAACTAAATGAAATAAAAGGGATAGATGATTCATTCAAAAATGTGTTATTGGATTTAAATGAAAAAATTAGTTTTTTACGAGAAGAAATTGGTCGTTGCGAAACACTAGATCAATTATCTCCAGTCGAAAAAGAAATCAATGAAATTAATCAAAGCACTTATAAACTTGAAAATAAAATTAAAGAAATAGAAATGCTTGAAGATATAGCAAGGAAACACAACGCTATTATAGCGAAATGGAAACAAGCTTATGTTATGTTTAATCAAAAAAAGAATGAGTTTGATGCGTATGCAACTACTATGAGAGATTCAAGAATTGCCCCGATTAGAAAAAGAATGGCAGAAATTGAAAAGGAGCTGTCTCCTGCAGAACTTGAAAATTATAAGAAAACCAAGACAAATGTTAAAAACGCTCCCTTTATTTGTGAGTATGTAGAAGGATATTGTAGCGGATGCCATAAGGATGTTGAAGCAGAAGTAGGGCGAAAACTAAGGCCAGATGTAACAATAAATTGTCCTGAATGTCAAAGAATATTATATGTACGATAAAATATGAGAGAGGAAAAATATGGCTAAGATTAATTCAAACTATAACAAACTAAAAACAAACTATTTATTTTCAGATATTGCAAGAAAAATAAGTGAATATAAGCTCGCTTTTCCCGAAAAAGAAATTATTAGGATGGGAATTGGGGATGTAACATTACCGTTAGTTCAACCAGTGGTAGATGCTTTGGTAAAAGCTTCGACCGAAATGGGCAATAAAGCAACCTTTAGGGGGTATGGAGACGAGCAGGGTTATGCGTTCCTTCAAGAAGTTATTAAAGAATACTACGAAGAAAACTGTAAAGTTAGGCTAAGCACCAATGAAATTTTTATTAGCGATGGTGCAAAGAGCGATATTGCGAATTTTACAGAGTTGTTTTCAAATGATAATACCATTATTATTCCGGATCCAGTATACCCTGTTTATTTAGATAGCAATTTAATGTTTGGAAGAAAAATATTATTTATTAATGGAAATGAAGAAAATGGTTTTTTACCTTTACCAGATAAAAACACCAAAGGTGATATTGTTTATCTGTGCTCCCCTAATAACCCAACAGGAGCGGTTTATAATTATGCAGAACTTCAAACTTGGGTTGAATTTGCGCTAAATAATAATATGATTATATTTTTTGATAGTGCATATGAAGCTTTTGTTTCCGATAAAGGGTTGCCACGATCAATATATGAAATTGAAGGAGCAAATAAATGTGCTGTTGAGTTTTGTTCATTGAGTAAAACTGCTGGGTTTACAGGAACACGATGTGGGTATACTATTGTTCCAGAAGATATAATTATTGACGATAATTATTCATTGAATAAAATGTGGCTAAGAAGACAGACAACTAAATTTAATGGGACATCATATATAGTGCAAAGGGGTGCTGAAGCAGTTTTTTCAAAAGAAGGGATTGCCGCTTGTAAAGAAAACATCAAATATTATATGAACAATGCAAAAATAATTGCAAAAACATTAGAAGAGAGTAATGTTTGGTTCACGGGAGGAATTAACTCGCCTTATATTTGGTTAAAATGCGGAATGGACAGTTGGGAGTTTTTCGATCTACTACTTAAAAAGGCACAAATTGTAGGTACCCCCGGAAGTGGGTTTGGAAAGTGTGGAGAGGGCTTTTTCCGTCTGACTTCGTTCAATACCCGAGAAAATACCGTTGAAGCAATGCGTAGATTTAAAGAATTTTTAAGAGAATTATAATACTTTAGCTAACTGACGAAAATGCGAAGCGATATAATCTTCGCATTTTTTATTATACAACATAGATAATGAAGAATAGTTATAACTAGTAAATAAATTCTGTCTTACCTTTAAGCTGACTATACCGTATGTGCTTTTTATGATATAATTACAATTAATTGAGATTAGATGTGAGGAGATAACTATGAAAGATTTTTGGCGCCAACCCCATATTTATAACATTAATGCAATTGATAGATATGCTTCAGGTTTTCCATATGATGAAAACAATAACAAAAAGGTCATCAACTTAAATGGGG